>NZ_CP133111.1:3302500-3627500 GCF_033001325.1 Rhodopseudomonas sp. BAL398 | reverse complement strand
TTGCTGTCCGGCGCCTGGTAGGGTTTGGCAGCAAGCTGCCGCGCCAACTGGCGAACGACCGATGGATCAAAGGCTTTTGATTGCTCTGCCGCACTCGCCTGCGCCGTAAATTTCTCCGACTGAAGCAGTGGCATTGCCGCAAGGCCAGCCAGAATTTGGCGCCGGTTCAATTCTTGACTCCTGGAGTTGACTAAAAAAAGCCAACGCCATGGAACCGTGCGGGTTCCCGCAGTGCAAAAGAAAGCCTCATGGCGACGTGCGGCGAAACGCCCGGCAGCAAGGCGGTGCCGATCGCCGGAACGATCCACGGCCCCGACGATTTGTTGCAGTTAATCCGACGATTGACCGCAGGAGCCCCGTTGCATGACGCAGATCACCCGAGTTTACGACAACGCCAGCCAGGCCAATGCCGCGATGGCCGAGCTGAAGCAACGCGGTTTCAAAGACGTCGACTATATCGCCGCGTCGAAGTCCTCCCGTTCCGACGGGAACGGTGTCGATCTGATCGAGCCGATCCGCCGCACTGGCGTTTCGCCCTCCCATGCGGAGGCCTATGCGGAGCGGGTTCGCCGCGGCGGCGCGGTGATCAGCGTGCGCGCGCCGTTCGGAACCGCCACGACCGTTACCGGCATTCTCAATCAACATGGGCAGAGCCAGGCCAATGCCGCCGCGAGCAACGGGTCGTCGCGGCCGAAGCCGGGGTCCGACAATGCCCCGCGCCGCGACGGCGCGGCCGAGCCCGAGTCCAAGGCGGCTCCGCTGTCGAGCGCCCTTGACGTCCCGGTGCTGGCGGAATCGTCAAGCGGCTGGTTCGGCACCAAGGGCTCGGCCGAACCGCGGAGCTCGGGGCCGAAGACATTGTCGCAGATGCTGGGCATTCCCGAATTGATCGACTCCAACACATTCTTTTCGGGCTTCCCCTTGCTGATCCGCTCCCGCCCGTTTTCGTCGCTGGCGGCGAGCCAGGAGCCCTATTCGAGTCTGTCGAAAAGCCAGGAGCCGTCGGCGGAGGTGATCGACGATCCGGCGCCGCTGTCGAAATGGATCGGCATGCCGGTTCTGCTGAAGGGGCGCCGCAAGCGCTGATGGCGCCCGGCTCATGTCAGCCAGGGAGTGGCTCCGTCAGTGAACCCGCAGATTTTTCCCGAAATGGACCTCGCTCGCGTTGTTGCGCATCTGCTGGCGTTGGCAGCGTCCTATGTACTGGCGCTGCCGATCGCCTGGAATCGGGAGAAGGAGGCGCGCAGCGCCGGGCTGCGAACTTTTCCGCTGGTCGCGATCGCGACATGTAGCGTGGTGCTGGCGACCGACCGCCTGCTGGAAGGGGCGCCAGAGGGGATGGCGCGGATCGTCCAAGGCCTGATGTCCGGAATGGGCTTCATCGGCGGCGGCGCGATCCTCAAGACCCGGCACTATGTCCACGGCACCGCGACGGCGGCGAGCCTGTGGGCCACCGGTGCTATGGGCGTCGCCGTCGGGCTCGGCGCCTATGACGTGGCGGTGATGTTGTCGCTGGTCACCTTCCTGACGCTGCGGGTGATGCTGCCGTTCAAGCGCAATGCCGAGGAGGACGTTGAGCCCGATGAGGACGACAAGAAAGTCAGAATGTCATGAACGCCGCCATCGGGCCGCCGGCCCTTGTCATCATCGCGGGGCTGTGACCGAGGGATTGAGGCCGCGTCCGATCGGACGGCGGGGCAGGATGGAACCGGTGACAATCGAACGTATTTGTTCCTGACAAGACCGAGCTTCATTTAGTCGCGCACTAGGAGGCGTGGTGAACCGGTGAGGAATCCGGCACGTCGCCAACAGGGTCGCCTACACAATGTCAGCACCAATTCCCCCGGACCGCCTCGAGGACGCGCCGCGGCTCCGGCCGAGGGCGCCCGACCGCTTTTTGCGCATCGTCATTATATGGCTGATGCTGCTGATGAGCGCTTGGGTGGCGCAGCCCTATCTCAGCGCGCTGTGGTTCTCGGTCTCCGGGCCGCGAACCGTCACCGCCCGCGGCGATCTTTCGCAAAGCGAGCTCAGTACGATCGAATTGTTCAAGGGCGCGTCGCCCTCGGTGGTCCATGTCTTTGCCCAGGCCAGCCAGCAGCTGTCGCCGTTTTTCGATCAGCGGGAAAGCGCCGTCCAGTCGGGCTCGGGGGTGATCTGGGACGCGGCCGGCCATGTCATCACCAACAACCACGTCATCAGCGGCGCCAGCCGCATCGGCGCGCGGCTTGCCTCAGGCGAATTCCTGACCGCGCGCGTGGTCGGCACCGCACCGAATTACGATATTGCGGTGTTGCAGCTCGAGCGACCACGCTCGGCGCTGCGACCGATCGCGATCGGCCGGTCCGCCGATCTCAAGGTCGGCCAGGCGGCGTTTGCGATCGGCAATCCCTATGGACTCGAACAGACGCTGACCACCGGAATCATCAGCGCGTTGCGTCGACGATTGCCGACCGCCACCGCCCACGAGGTCCGCGGCGTGATCCAGACTGACGCGGCGATCAATCCGGGCAATTCCGGCGGCCCGCTGCTGGATAGCGCGGGCCGGCTGATCGGGCTGAACAGCGCGATCATCTCGGGATCCGGCGCCTCGGCCGGGATCGGCTTTGCGATTCCGGTCGACGTCGTCAACCGGATCGCCACCGCGCTGATCCGCGACGGCCACGTTCCGGTGCCGGGGATCGGAATCGTCGCCGCCAACGAGAACGAGACCGCCCGCCTGGGCATCGATGGGATCGTCATTCTCCGGACTTTGCCGCAATCGGCCGCGGAGAAGGCTGGCATCGAGGGCGTCACCGCGAGCGGCGTGGTGGAAGACGTCATCACCGCGGTCAATGGTGAGGCGATTCACAGCATGTCGGACCTCGCCACCAAGCTCGAAGACGCCGGAATCGGCGCAGAGGTGAAACTGACGGTGGTGCGCGACGGGCAGCCGCGCAGCGTCGACGTCACCATCGGCGACATCTCGCAAGCGCGACGCGAATAGCTGGGCTTGGGCTTTAGGGTTGGCGCAACTCGAATGAGCCGAGATGATACTCGTCGATGGCGTCGATCGCATCGCTGGGCGGATAGGCGACCAACGCGAACGCCGCGTTGGGATGGGTCTGCCACACCGCGATATCGTCCGGAGTAATGGTGAGCCAGCCGAATTTGTAAAGATATCGGCCGGGCTCCGTCACCCGCCCGGCTTCTTGCCACGTCAATTTGCGCGCGCGGAAATCGATCACGCTCGATCCTCAGGCCGCTCCGCGATCACCGTCGATCCGGAGACCTCCTCGGGCCGGATTATCTCACTGCGACGAGCCGGCCGTCCAGACATTGGGCTGCCCCCAGCCCGGATTCGCGTCTCGGCCGTCATGCCGGGGTATTGGAGGGGGCGCGGCTATTCGACTATGCTGCGCGCGAGGTGGCGAATGCGCATGGTGTTGGCGATCCTGGCGATGCTGCTGGCCCATCCGAGTTGGGCACTGGACGCTGTGGTCAAGGACGGCTCGACGCTCCGCCTCGGCGGCACGACCTATCGGCTGGCCGGCGTCGACGCGCCGGAATTCGACCAGGTCTGCGTCGACCAGAAAGCCGATCCATGGGCCTGCGGCATCGAGGTGCGCGACCGTCTGGCCGGCCTGATCGGCGATCGCCAAGTGCGCTGCGATGACAAGGGCCCCGAGCCGAAGGCGAAGGGGCGGCGAAGCGGGGTCTGCACCATCGCCGGCGAGACCGAGAGCATCAACCGATGGCTGGTGCGGCAGGGCTGGGCGTTGACCTCGCAGGCAGGGCGGTTCGGCGCGGATCAGGGCGATGCGCGCGACAATAAAAGAGGATTGTGGAAGGGCTGCTTCGCGGCGCCGCGGGATTTTCGCCGCTGGAAGACGGACGCGACGCTGCTCGGGGCGGCGTGCCGCAGCGACAAACAGGTGGAATTGGCGAAAATCCTGTTTCCCGACGAGCCGATCATGCCGCCGGGCTGCGCGATCAAGGGCAAATTGGCGATCCGGGCCAGGATCAGCGGCCATGTCGGCGTCTACCATCTGCGCGGGTGCCGCAATTACGCGGCGCTGTCACGGCCCAATCGCTGGTTCTGCTCCGAGGACGACGCCCGGGCGGCTGGTTTTCGCCGGGCCTATAATTGCGGCCGCGCCAAACGCCGTTAGGGCCGTATCCCCGTTCAATCGATTCCGGATATGGATAGGCGCACGGCGCGAGGCGGCGGTCGCCCCGGCGCCCCTGATGGCCGCCCCCCCGCAATGAGAGGTGTCTCGTGATTCCGTGGTGTCTGATCGATACGGCGCCGGTGCCGGATGCTGCCGGCGAGCTGCGCCTGATGCGGCGCGGCGCCGAATTCTCGATCATGCTCGGCCAGAACGAGCTGATGAACAGCCGCCTCAGCGGATCCGAACAGGCGCTGGCCACCATCGTCTGCGAGCGGCTTGTCGACACAACGCGGCCGCAGCTGCTGATCGGCGGGCTCGGCATGGGATTCACGCTGCGAGCCGCTTTGGCCCAGCTCGGCAGCGAGGCCAGCATCGTGGTGGCCGAACTGATCCCGGCGGTGGTGGCGTGGGCGCGCGGGCCGATGGCGGGGATTTTTGCCGATAGCCTGACGGATTCGCGGGTCAGCCTGCGCGAGGCCGATGTTGGCCTGCTGATCGCGGCGGAGCGGCTGGGTTTCGACGCGATTCTGCTCGATGTCGACAACGGCCCCGAAGCGTTGACCCGCGAGGCAAATAATGCGCTCTACGGCGCCGCCGGATTGCGCGCGGCGCATACGGCGTTGCGGCCGGGCGGCGTGCTGGCGGTGTGGTCATCCGGACCGAATCCGGGCTTTGCCAGGCGGCTTGCCGACGCCGGCTTCGCTGTCGAGGAGATCAAGGTCCGGGCCAATGGCGCCCGCGGCGGCGCGCGGCATGTGATCTGGGCCGCCACAAGGCGCCGATAACGCCCGGGTCGGTAAATTGTCAGAAGCGCTTGGCGATCATCAGCCCCAGCAGCACCGATCCCGAACATGCCGCCACCGCGGCCATGTTGACCAGGTTCCGGGTGATGACGAGCGATAGCGAAGAAGAGGAGAGCAATGGCGGCTTTTTCGCTTTTCGCCGCTTGGATGCCGACGGATTTTTCACTGCCATTGCGACCCCCAAATGATGGGTCAGGCCGCATGACGGCCTGACCCTGACGCCTTCCCTGCCGAGGTTTGCCCTCGATCATGGCGGCACCATCGCATGGCTGGTTGGCTCAAAGCTTAATTGGTCTGGTAAACCAAAACTGACCGCGATCCATGGTTTACGATTTTCGCTGGGCAGCCCTGCGTGAACCGCGCCGGCGGATGGCCGGCCGTCGCCCGCTTCCTGGAGCCGACCCAGCGAAGCAATGAACTCCCGACCAGCAGACGGCCGCAAGGTTTGTGCTGGATCAAAACCATCACCGCCAATTCCGTCTAGATGAGAATTGTTAGCGCCTGTTAGAAGCCTCTTAGATTATGATCGGTTTTGCTTGACCTCCGCGGGCGCGATTGGAACAACGGGCAATGACCAGCACACTTCAGACCAGTGACCCGCATCCCATCTTGCTTGGGAATGCGCGGCGGGGCTTTCGCGGCGTCGTCCATGCCATCGAGTCGCAAAATGTCGCGTCGGCGCTGCATCCGGTCGAGCTGGAAAGCCGGCTGATCGAACTCGGTTTCGTTGAAGGCGCCAGGATCGAGGTGCTCCACGAAGGCATTATCGGCCGCGACCCGATCGCGGTTCGGGTCGACAATATTACAATCGCGGTGCGGCGACGCGAGGCGATGGCCATCGTGTTGACCTGACGATTGCCGCGCAATGACCGTGATCGATATCCACCCCTTCAATCTGGCGCTGGTCGGAACCCCGAACAGCGGCAAGACCTCTTTGTTCAACGCGCTGACCGGCAGCCGGCAGAAGGTCGCGAATTATCCCGGCGTCACCGTCGAGCGTAAGGCTGGCGTGTTCACCACGCCGTCCGGCCGCAGCGTCACGCTGGTCGACCTGCCGGGCACCTATTCGCTGCGCGGCCGCAGCCCCGACGAAGACATCACTCGTGACATCGTGCTGGGTCGTTTCCCCGGCGAAGTGGTGCCCGATCTGGTGCTGTGCGTCGCCGACACCACCAATCTGCGGCTGACCTTCCGCCTTGTGCTCGAACTCAAGGCCACAGGCCGGCCCTTGATGCTGGTGCTCAACATGTACGACATCGCGCTTCGGCGCGGCGTCAGCGTCGATGTCGAACGCTTGAGCGCGGAGCTCGGGATTCCGGTGGTGACCTCGATTGCCGTGCGCAAGGGCGGCATCGCCGACCTGTTGCAACGCACCGACGAATTTGCCGCCCGCGCCCCGGCCGCCAAGGTCGAGAGCAGCTGGGCGCCACTGAGCGTCGCCGAGCTGCGCGCGACCCAGCGCCAGGCCGATCGCATTATCGCCGACTGCGTCAGCCTGCCGTCGCGGCCCGATACCGTCACGGCCAAGATCGACGCCGTGGTGCTGCACCCGGTGGCCGGGCTGGCGTTGCTGATCGTGGTGCTGTTCGTCATGTTCCAGGCGGTGTTCTCCTGGGCGCAGCCGATCATGGAGCTGCTGGCCACCGGCTTCGCCATACTCGGGCAGTTCGTTCACGACACCCTGCCGGAAGGCCTGTTGCAGAGCTTTCTGCAGAACGGTGTGATCTCCGGGGTCGGCAGCGTGATCGTGTTCCTGCCGCAGATCGTCATCATTTTCCTGTTCATCCTGCTGCTGGAGGATTTCGGCTATATGGCGCGCGCGGCGTTCCTGATGGACCGCATCATGGGCGGCGCCGGGCTGCATGGCCGTGCCTTTATTCCGCTGCTGTCGAGCTTTGCCTGCGCGATCCCCGGCATCATGGCGACGCGGGTAATCGACAATCGCCGCGATCGGCTGACCACGATCCTGATCGCGCCGCTGATGACCTGTTCGGCGCGGATTCCGGTCTACACTTTGATCATCTCGGCCTTCATTCCGTCCCGGCAGATCTGGGGCTGGATGAATCTGCAGGGGCTGGTGATGTTCGGCCTCTACACCGCGGGCATCGTCAGCGCGCTGGGCGTGTCGTTCCTGGTCAAATTCTTCATGTGGCGCGATTACCAGCCGGCGCCGTTCATGCTGGAATTGCCGGACTACAAAATGCCGCGGCTGCGCAGCATCGGGATCGGCGTCTATACCCGCGCCAAGATGTTCCTGCAGCGCGCCGGCACCACCATCTTCTCAATGATGGTGCTGATCTGGTTCCTGGCGTCGTTTCCCCGGCCTCCGGCGGGGGCGACCGAACCGGCGATCAATTTCAGCCTGGCCTCGATCATCGGCCATGCCATCGAGCCGGTGCTGGCGCCGCTGGGCTTCAACTGGCAGATCGCGGTGGCGCTGATTCCCGGCATGGCGGCGCGCGAGGTCGCGGTGGCGGCGCTCGGCACGGTCTACGCCATCGAGGGCGGCAAGGAGGCGGCGGATCAGATCGGGCAGGTGTTGGCCAGCAAATGGAGCCTGGCTACCGCCTTGTCATTGCTGGTCTGGTATATCTTCGCGCCGCAATGTGCCTCGACGCTGGCGGTGATCCGGCGCGAAACCGGCAGCTGGCACTGGATGGCGGTGACCTTCCTCTACATGTTCGCGCTGGCCTATGTGGCAAGCCTGTTCACCTACAACATTGCGGTGGCGCTCGGCGCCGGCTGAACAGCGCTGCCTGCGCGCGTCAAGCCGGATAGGATGGCATGGCGACGGCGACGCCGCTGTGCGTCGCGGTGTCGACCGCGACCGCCCGCAGGACTGCCCGAGCGATGCTGCGGCCCCGATCGTCGATGCCGGTCCATTGCGCATGCCGCCCACGCGGATCAATTTCCAACAGCTTGACGCCGGCCGGGACCTCGCTGCCGTCGCGCGCAATGCCGCGCAGCATGCCGTCGCACGGCGCCCGCACCGCTTCGCCGGCCAAATGACCCAGCACGAAGCCCTTGAACACCCGCGAGCCGATTTCGATGGCGGTGTACCAGCGGCCGCTGTGGCTGGAATAGGCGAAGCGTTCGGCGCCGGCGGTGCCGAGCGGGCTGGCGACGCCGTCGGCGGCGTCGGTCCAGCCGTCCCGGACCAGCAATCCGCTGCGGCCGGGCCGGGTCTCGATTGCGACGTCGCAATTCGCGCTGCTCGAAAATCCTGGCCCCAGGCCGATCGCCAGGCGTGCTAGCCGGCGCAGATCCGGCTTCACCCGATGCTTCTGCAGTCGCGCATCGACCAGCACGTCGATCGTCCCAAGGGTCAGCAGATCGGGCAGCGCCAGCCAGGTCACCTGAATCCGCCCGGAATGACGCAGCGCCTTGAAGAGCTGGACGCCGTCATCGGCGCGTTCGCCGCGGACGCCGTTGACGGTGACCGCATCGCCGAACAACGCATCATGAAACGCCATCTTGCGTCGGATCACCGGCGGGTGGGGATCGTGCGACATCACCACGCCGTAGCGCGCGTGCTGCAGATGAACGGCGACCGCGGAAGCGATCTCGCTGGTCCCCAGCACGATGGCGATACGCTGGCGGCGATAATCGGCTGGGTGATGCATTTACGGTCCGCCGTCACAATTGTGTCCGGCGGCAATAAAGCAAAAGCCGGACCAGCCCCGGAATGGCATTCTCGCGGCATTTCAATACCGTGCAGCGCTGCGGCTCGTCGATCCAGTGTCGCAAAGCGCACCTGAAGGCTGTTTGCAAAGCCTCACCTTGTCGTTCAGCGGACACGTTTTGGCCCGAACTGAGCGTTTTGAGCCCGAAATCCGATGGCCCGGATCCTGCAAACCCGTTGCTCGGCCGCGGCGACAAGCAGGCAGTGGAGACACCGTCCGTGACAGATATCAGCGAGATTTCACACGCCGACGGGGGACCGCCGCTCACCGAATCGGCCGCTGCGGCCGCCCCGGGGGCCTGTCCGTTCCACAATGATCAGCGCGAGAGCCGCTCGGGCAAGCAGAAGACGCTGGTGCTGACCGGCGCCTCCCGCGGTATCGGGCATGCCACCGGGAAACTGTTCTCGGATGCCGGCTGGCGCATCATCACCTGCTCGCGCCAACCATTCGATGACGACCGTTGTCCCTGGAGCACCGGATTGGACAACCACGTCGCGATCGAGCTGTCCGACCATGGCGCGTTGCCGCGCGCCATCTCCGAGCTCAAAGAGAAGCTCGCAGGCGGCCCGCTGCACGCGCTGATCAACAACGCGGCGATCTCGCCCAAGAACGCCGATGGCGAGCGGCTGAGCTCGCTGACCACGCCGGTCTCGACCTGGATGAGCGTGTTCCACGTCAATCTGCTCGCGCCGGTCCTGCTGGCCCAGGGACTATTTGAGGAATTGCGCGCGGGAAGCGGATCGATCGTCAATGTCACCTCGATCGTCGGGTCGCGGGTGCATCCATTCGCCGGCACCGCCTATGCGACGTCGAAAGCCGCGCTGACCTGCCTGACCCGCGAAATGGCGCATGACTACGCGCCGTATGGTATCAGGGTAAATGCGATCGCGCCGGGTGAGATCAAGACCGAGATCTTGTCACCCGAAACCGAGGCGCTGTTAGCGCCGACGATCCCGATGCGGCGTATCGGGACACCGGACGAAGTTGCCAAAGTGATGTTCTTCCTGTGCTCCGATGCGGCGAGCTACGTGACCGGCGAAGAAATCCATATCAATGGCGGACAACACGTTTGAGTGATTCACCCGACGAAGCTGTTGGGTCTGCCCAATGATAGATCACTCCGCGGCGGCGACGCTGTTACCAGCGCTTATGTTTTGACCCGAACTATTTGCTCCAAATCAATGACATGGTCGAGGTAACTTGCGGATTGCCCTCAATCCGCCATTTGTCGAGCTTTCGCGTTGGGTGGTTTCTGTG
The DNA here is from genome assembly GCF_033001325.1 of Rhodopseudomonas sp. BAL398. Classification (NCBI taxonomy): domain Bacteria; kingdom Pseudomonadati; phylum Pseudomonadota; class Alphaproteobacteria; order Hyphomicrobiales; family Nitrobacteraceae; genus Rhodopseudomonas; species Rhodopseudomonas sp. BAL398. The sequence continues at coordinate 3,617,606 of NZ_CP133111.1, read as the reverse complement.
CATCGCTCGCTATCAACTTCCGCAGCGATGCAGCGAAGATGAGCACGACATCCGATTGAGGATCATACACAATCCGGCAATGCGCCGAAGCTACGGGGGAGGGGCTGGTTCGGAGCGATGGAGGTAGCAAATGGCTCACCGCGAAGTACGTCTTGTGGATAGCGATGAAATGCGCTCGGCTCCGCCTCAGATACCGCTAAGCGAGATTGCGCTCACCGGCATTTTCGAGATCTCGAAAATTCTCACCGCGCCGGCGCGGCTCGAGACCCAGCTGGCCAATGTGGTCAACCTGCTGCAATCCTTCCTGCAGATGCGCAATGGCGTGGTTTCGCTGCTGGCCGACGACGGCGTTCCCGATATCACCGTCGGCGCCGGCTGGAACGAGGGCAGCGACGACCGTTACCGCGCCCGGCTGCCGCAGAAGGCGATCGACCAGATCGTGGCGACATCGGTGCCGCTGGTCGCCGACAATGTCGGGGCCCATCCGATGTTCACCGCGGCGGATGCCGCGGCACTCGGCGCCTCGGCCGAGACCAGGGTCTCGTTCATCGGGGTGCCGATCCGGATCGATTCGAAGGTGGTCGGAACCCTGTCGATCGATCGGGTGCGCGACGGCCGCGCCAATTTTCGCTTCGACGCCGATGTCCGCTTCCTGACCATGATCGCCAATCTGATCGGCCAGACCGTGAAGCTGCATCGTGTCGTGGCCCGCGACCGCGAGCGGCTGATGGCGGAAAGTCATCGCTTCCAGAAGGAATTGTCGGAGCTGAAGCCAACCAACGAACGCAAGCGGGTCAAGGTCGATGGTATCGTCGGCGAAAGCCAGGCGATCCGCACGCTGCTGGCCAAGGTCAGCATCATCGCCAAATCGCAGTCCCCGGTGCTGCTGCGCGGCGAATCCGGGACCGGCAAGGAATTGATCGCCAAGGCGATCCACGAATTGTCGTCGCGCGCCAACGGCCCCTTCATCAAGATCAATTGCGCGGCGCTGCCGGAATCTGTTCTGGAATCCGAATTGTTCGGTCACGAGAAGGGGGCGTTTACCGGCGCGATCAATGCGCGCAAGGGGCGCTTCGAACTGGCCGACAAGGGTACGCTGTTTCTCGACGAGATCGGCGAGATCTCGCCGTCGTTCCAGGCCAAGCTGCTGCGGGTGTTGCAGGAGCAGGAATTCGAACGGGTCGGCGGCAACCACACCATCAAGGTCAATGTCCGCATCGTCGCCGCCACCAACCGCAATCTGGAGGAGGCGGTGGCGCGCAACGAGTTTCGCGCCGATCTGTATTACCGCATCAATGTGGTGCCGATGATCCTGCCGCCGTTGCGCGACCGGCCCACCGACATCCCGCTGCTGGCAACCGAATTCCTGAAGAATTTCAACAAGGAGAATGGGCGCGAACTGGCCTTCGAGCCGGCCTCGATCGAGCTGTTGAAGGGCTGTTCGTTCCCCGGCAATGTCCGCGAATTGGAGAACTGCGTGCGTCGGACCGCGACGCTGGCGCCAGGCCCGGCAATCCACGAAAGCGATTTTGCCTGTCATCAGGATGAATGTCTGTCGTCGATCCTATGGAAAGGCCACGGGCCCGCCGCGCCGGGGCGGCCGCGCCCCGAGATCCCGCTGCAGGTGTTGCCCCGCAAGGTCCCGATCGATCTGGTCGGCGCCGGCGATGCTGCGCGCGCGCCGGCGGTTCAGCCCGCGCCCGGCCGTGCCGATGAGGGCGGCGACGCCCAGATGTCCGAACGCGATCGCCTGGTCGATGCGATGGAACGGGCCGGATGGGTCCAGGCCAAGGCCGCGCGGATTCTCGGACTGACGCCACGCCAGATCGGCTACGCGCTGAAAAAGCACGACATCGAGGTCAAGCACTTCTGAACCGGCGGCTCTGGCCGGCAGGTTTTCGTCCCGGACTCCCATTGCGGTCTTTCCGGTCTGCGGTGTCAGATTCGGGTGTCAGACTTGCGACAAGCTGTCGGGCCCCCGACACCTCCGGCGCCCCGTGCGCACCGAAAAATACTGAAAATCCAACGACTAAGCTTCTGGCACGCGGCTTGAAAGACAAGTTCGAAAGACGATTGCGGAACGCAATCTCTGCGAACCTGAAAATCTCTGCGAACCTGAAGGAGTCTGTCATGGCCTATAAGATCGTCGCCTCGCAATGCACCGTTTGCGGCGCCTGCGAATTCGAGTGCCCGAACGCCGCGATCACCATGAAGCGCGGCATGTATGTGATCGAAGCTGCGAAGTGCACCGAATGCGAAGGTCATTTCGACAAGCCGCAATGCGTCGCGGTCTGTCCGGTCGACAATACCTGCATTCCGGCCTGATCGGTCAGCCATGGCCGCGCGCGCATCGAATGTCTCGTTCGTAACAGCGGTGCCCCGCTCGGGTGTTGCTTGTCGCCAATGCGCCAGCGCGCGCGGTGCTAATCCATTGCAGTATCAACAACTCATGGTCGGAGAGCCGGCTGGCACATTAGTTGCGTAGTCCCTCTTCGAATGTCGCAAGGCATCGATAGCGCCACCAGGCGCAATCGGTAACGGGGCAGTGCGCGCATCGGGCGCGATGAACAATGAGGGCCGACCATGCAAAAGTTGCTACAGCTGCACGACTTCGGCGGGCCAGGCGGAAAGACGCTGGACGACGTGCGACGCGAGGCGGCGCAGACCGGATGCAGCAGCACGGGCGGCAGCGGCAAGGCCAGCTGCGGCTCCGGCGCCGGGCAGGGCGACCTGCCGCCGGAGATCTGGGACAAGGTCAAGAACCATCCCTGCTACAGCGAGCAGGCGCATCATCACTTCGCCCGCATGCATGTCGCGGTGGCGCCGGCCTGCAACATCCAGTGCAATTACTGCAATCGCAAATATGATTGCGCCAACGAATCCCGCCCCGGCGTGGTCAGCGAGAAGCTGACGCCCGAACAGGCGGCGCGCAAGGTGCTGGCGGTGGCCTCCACCATCCCGCAGATGACCGTGCTCGGCGTCGCCGGCCCCGGCGATCCGCTGGCCAATCCGGGCAAGACCTTCAAGACCTTCGAGCTGGTCGCCGCGACCGCCCCCGATATCAAACTGTGCCTGTCGACCAACGGGCTGACGCTGCCCGACCATGTCGAGCAGATCGCCGCGATGAATGTCGACCACGTCACCATCACTATCAACATGGTCGATCCGGAAATCGGCACCAAAATCTATCCGTGGATCTTCTACAATCACCGCCGCATCGAGGGCGTCGAGGCCTCGCGCATCCTGTCGGAGCGGCAATTGCTCGGGCTGGAAATGCTCACCGCGCGCGGCATCCTGGTCAAGGTCAATTCGGTGATGATCCCCGGGGTCAACGACAAGCACCTCGTCGAAGTCAACAAGGCGGTGAAGTCGCGCGGCGCCTTCCTGCACAACATCATGCCGCTGATCTCCGCGCCCGAGCACGGCACGGTGTTCGGCCTGACCGGCCAGCGTGGCCCGAGCGCGCAGGAATTGAAGGCGCTGCAGGATGCCTGCGAAGGCGAGATGAACATGATGCGGCATTGCCGGCAGTGCCGCGCCGATGCCGTCGGCCTGCTCGGCGAGGACCGCAGCGCCGAATTCTCCACCGACAAGGTGATGGAGATGGACGTGAACTACGACCTCGCCGCGCGCCAGGCCTATCAGGCCAAGGTCGAGCAGGAGCGCGAAGTGATTGCCAAGGCCAAGCAGGCCGAGCTCGCCAAGCTCGTGGACGAGACCAGCGACATCAAGATTCTGGTCGCGATCGCCACCAAGGGCGGTGGGCGGATCAACGAGCATTTCGGCCACGCCCACGAATTCCAGATCTACGAGGCCTCGAGCGCGGGCGCCAAATTCGTCGGTCACCGCCGCGTCGATCTGTATTGCGAGGGCGGCTATGCCAGCGCCGACGGCGTCGAGCCGATCCTGCGGGCGCTGAATGATTGCACCGCGGTGCTGGTCGCCAAGATCGGGATCTGCCCGAAGGATTCGTTGGAAGGCGCCGGGATCGAGGCGGTCGAGAGCTACGCCTTCGAATTCATCGAGCAATCGGTGATCGCCTATTTCAAGGACTATCTGGCGCGCGTCGGCAAGTCGGAGATCCGCCACGTCGCGCGTGGCGATGCCGACATCCGCCAGGGGGCGTTTACCGAGACCTGATGCTCGGCGCGATCGTGGCGCTGTCAGCGGCGGCGCAAAACTCAGCAGACCGGGCAGCTGCCCGCCGTGAAGGATAGCAAATGGCTTACAAGATCGTCGCCTCGCAATGCACCGCATGTTCCGCCTGCGAGCCGGAATGCCCGAATGTCGCGATTTACGAGAAGGGCGGCACCTTTGTCATCAACCCGAAGAAGTGCACCGAATGCCTCGGCCATTTCGATATCCCGCAATGCGTCGCAGTGTGCCCGGTCGACAATACCTGCGTGATCGACAATTCGGTTCCGCGCTACCAGGCGCCGGCGTGAGGAGGGTGCGATGGATTTCAGCTTCACCCCATCGGCCGAGAAATTCATTAGCCGCATGATTCGTCTCAGCGGCGGCGCCGGCGGTTTCCGGCTGTCGGTGTCCTCCGGCGGCTGCTCCGGGCTGGCGGCGGCGTTCGATGTCGAGGCCGTGCCGCGCCCCGGCGACGCGGTGATCGATCATGGCGACATCAAGCTGTTCCTGCCGGCTGAAAGCCGGCTGCTGCTGAGCGGCGTCACCATCGATTTCGTCGAGACGGCGACCCGCAGCGAATTTGTGTTCCACGATCCGAAGCCGAATGTCTGCGGCTGTGCCGGCGATGGCGCCGCGCCGCCCCACCCCGCCACCAACCTGCATCAATTGCGGGAGTTCTGAACATGCCGGGCGCCCTGCACAGCGAATTGACGATGTCCGGGCCGGAGCAATCGCTACTGGCCGACGCGCTGCTCGGCGCCGGATTGCCCTCCGACGCGCAGCGGCACCTCGATCTCGCCGGCGTGCAGTATCAGCGCGATGATATCGCCGAACAGCATTTGCGCGAGGCATTCGCGTTGGCGCCGGACCATGCCGCGGTGCTGATCGGACTGTACCGCTTCTATTTCTACAAGGGCCGGCTCGATCAGGCGCTGGAGATCGCGCAGGCCTGTCTGCTCAAGGCCGCGCGCGACAATCATCTCAACGCCGATTGGCGCCGCGTGCGCCGCGCCGACGCCGAGTTCTCCAGCTTTGCCGCGGCGCTGCCGCGGTTCTATCTGTTCACTCTGAAGGCCTATGCCTATCTGCGGATGCGGCTCGGCGATATCGACGAGGGCCACGCCGCGATCGAGAAGCTGCTCGAGCTCGATCCCAGCGACAAGGTCAATGCCGGCGTGCTGCTCGGGGTCTGGCAGCGGATCGGACAAGTCGATGACGACTGACATCGACGAAGCCATGGATTGGCGCGGCGAGGAGGTCAGCTGTGCAAGCTGCCCACATCTGGCGCTGTCGGCGCAGGGCGGCTGCGAGCTGAAGAAGGCCTGCGTGCAGGACCGTTACGCCCGGCGGATTGACCGGTTCTTCGACTGGAACCGGGCGCTGGCCGACGACTACCTCGCGCATCCTTATTTCGAGGTGCGGGCGATCGCCGCCAATTATGCCACCGTATTCCTGCTGCCGCGCATGCTCGACGATCCCGACGAGACCGTGCGCTGGTGCGCGGCACGGCGGTTGCCCAAGCGCTATCTGTTGCCACTGCGGAGCGACCCGCATCGCGAGGTGCGGATTCGCATCGCCACGGTGCTCGGCGACGACGAGCTGCGGCCGATGTTCAATGATTCCGACTATTATGTCCGGCTGGTGATCGCCCGGCGGGTGGTGCCATCGATGCTGCCGCTGCTGGTGCTCGATCCGGATGTCGAGGTCCGCCGTGAGGTGGCGCGCCGGATCGGGGCGGAATGGCTCGCCCATCTGGCGATGGACGAGGATGCTGGCGTCCGGCTCGAAGCGGCGCGGCGGATGTCGCCCGGCCGGCTGCTCGGGCGGATCGCCGATCCCGATTGGCGGGTACGCTACGAAGTCGCCAGCCGCGTTGACGTCGCGGCACTTGGCGAATTGCTGGAGGATCCAGATCCGGTGGTGCGCGATCTGGCCTGGACCCGCGTTGCCGCCGAAACCACCGATGCGGTTACGCATCTGAATGCAACGCCAGCAACGGAGACCCGCCCATGAGCAAGATCAGCCGCGACAGCGATGTGGTCGAACTCGATGGCCCGCCGGCCTTCGCCTATGGGCAGAAGGTGCGCGCGCGCCTCAGCATCCGCAATGACGGCACCTTTCCCGGCAAGGAGATCGGTGACGTGCTGGTGACCAAGGGCGAGGAGGGCTACGTCGTCGGCATCGGAACCTTCCTGCAGCAATTCTACATCTACAGCGTCGACTTCGTGGCGCTCGGCCGCCGCGTCGGAATGAAGCGCAAGGAGTTGGAGCCGGCCGTCGACGCCGCCGCGCCGGATCGGGAGGTCGCATGATGGAGCCGGCGCAGCCGAAATTCCGATGGGGCCAGCGGGTGCGGGCCTTCGTCGATCTGTTCAATGACGGCTCGTTTCCCGAACAGCCGGAAGGCGCGCTGCTGGCCAGCGTCGGCGACGCCGGCGAGATCGTCCAGGTCGGCATGCATGTCGAATCCAACCGTCCGGTCTATCTGGTCGAATTCGCACCCGACCGTGTCGTGGGCTGTCTCGAGGAAGAGATCGCGCCGATTTAGTAGCCGTCGCCCAGGCGGCCAATCGAAGGAAGTTGTCAATGAAAGTCATGATCCGCAGGAGCGCGCAGGGCCAGTTGTCGGCCTACGTCCCGAAGAAGGATCTGGAGGAGCCGATCGTGGCGATGGACAATCCACAGATCTGGGGCGGCAAGGTCACGCTCGGCAATGGCTGGCAGCTGGAATTGCCCGCGATGGCCGCCGATACCAAGCTGCCGATCACGGTCGAAGCCCGCCGGCTGAGTGAATAACATGGCGCTGTCGAACGACGATCTCGGCAAGCTCGAAGCGCTGCTCGGTTCCGCCGAGGCGGATGCTGCGGCGCTGACGACGCTGCGTCAGCAATTGCCCGGCCTGTCGCTGACGCGCTGCGATGCCTCCGACATGGATTGCGAGCAGCCGTTCCGGGAATATCCAAAGTTCAGCCTGTATCTGGTCGACGGCACCGATCATTGCTGGCGACTCACCACCGATCCGGCGCGGGCCACCGGGCTTGTCGTCGTGCAACACAAGGCCGCGGCGTGATCCATCACGCGCAGACAACAGTGAGGTTGAGGCATGAGCGCTGAGATGATCGACGACATCGCCGCCGGCCGGGTCATTCCCTATCTCGGCGCCGGCGTGCTGGCGCTGGCCGATGAAGGATCACCGCCCGGAACGCCCGCGGCGCTGGTCGCCCGGCTGACGGCAAAGACCACGGTGCCGCACAAGGTCCGCAACAATCTCACCGGCGCCGCGCAATACATCGAGAATTTCAAGCACCGCAAGACCCTGACTTCGCTGATGACGGCGGCGTTCCAGTCCGACACACAGCCGACGGCGCTGCATCGCCAGCTCGCGGCGCTGCCGGCGCTGCCGCTGCTGGTTCATGCCTGGTACGACGACCTGCCGCAGAAGGCGCTGGCCGGGCGCAGCGATTGGGGCATGGCGCAGGGCGTCAGCCAGACCGAGCATTTCGGCCGCTGGGTGCATTATTTCGGCGCCGACGGCGGCGCGCTGCCGGAGCCGGTGCCGAGTATCGTCTCCGACGAGGAGGTGTTGTTCGCCCCGGCGCCGGACCAGGTCGCCGACTGGGCGACGCTGTTGTATCAGCCGCTCGGCTCGGTGGCGCCCGCGGCGAATTATCTGGTCTCCGACAGCGACTTTGTCGAGGTGATGACCGAGATCGACATCCAGACCCCGGTTCCGCTGCCGGTGCAGATCCTGCGCAAGGACCGGCACTTCCTGTTCCTCGGCTGCCGCTTCGACAATCAGCTCGATCGCGTGTTCGCGCGGCAGATCATGAAGCGATCGTCCGATCGGCATTGGGCGGTGCTGCCCGAGCCGCCGAGCCGCTACGAAGCCCGGTTTCTCGAGGAGCAGAACATCCGGCGCATCGAATGGCCGCTGGCGAAATTTGTCGCGGCGCTGGCCGAGGCCGGACACGACCACAAGCAGCCGGCCTGACGCGCCAACAGCGTCCCTCATGCCAACTGACTTTGCCGCTGACTCATCATTTTGGTCATGGGCGGGCTTGTCCCGGCCATCCACGTCTTTGATCAGGCACTGCTTTCAAGGCGTGGATGCCCCACACAAGGCCGGGCATAACGAACGAGAGGCAACGACCGTTGCTATGAGCGGCAACGGCGGTCGCTAAAAGCCTTGTCCCAAATCCCCGCAGTAGCCGCGATCGTCGCCGCGCGCGGTCGCGTTGCCGTGTCCGCGACGTGCTGTCGGTGAGTCGAACCCATCCTGCGGACTCCCAGCATCGGTTGTTTTGTTTCGAACAGCGCGGCGCGGCGATGTCGGCCGCAAGGCCCCGATGTCGGATTTGAAACATCCCCTGCGGGACCGCTCGGACTCCCGGTATCTGGCGGTAACTACACGTATTTTCAGCGTGGTCGAGGGTTGGCACGGTCGTTGCAAAACAGGGATCAGCAAGGCGAACGGTTGTTGACTGAGCAGTGAATGCGAAAGGCAACGTCCGCATCTGCGCCCTGCGACGGCTTCCAACGGAAAGAGACGGCGCAGCACGCGCGCAACCGACAATCGGCAAAAGGGCAACGGAGAAACACAATGGCACTGCGACAAATCGCATTCTACGGCAAGGGCGGCATCGGCAAGTCGACCACCTCTCAAAACACGCTGGCGGCTCTGGTCGATCTTGGCCAGAAGATCCTGATCGTCGGCTGCGACCCCAAGGCGGATTCCACCCGTCTGATCCTCAACACCAAAATGCAGGACACCGTGCTCAGCCTCGCCGCTGAAGCCGGATCGGTCGAGGACCTCGAACTCGAAGACGTGATGAAGGTCGGCTACAAGGGCATCAAGTGCACCGAGGCCGGCGGTCCCGAGCCGGGGGTCGGCTGCGCCGGCCGCGGCGTCATCACCGCGATCAACTTCCTGGAAGAGAACGGCGCCTATGAGAACGTCGATTACGTCTCCTATGACGTGCTCGGCGACGTGGTCTGCGGCGGCTTCGCGATGCCGATCCGCGAGAACAAGGCCCAGGAAATCTACATCGTGATGTCCGGCGAGATGATGGCGCTGTACGCCGCCAACAACATCGCCAAGGGCATTCTGAAGTATGCGTCGTCCGGCGGTGTCCGCCTCGGCGGCCTGATCTGCAACGAGCGCCAGACCGACCGCGAGCTCGATCTCGCCGAGGCGCTGGCCAAGCGTCTGAACTCGCAGCTGATCCACTTCGTGCCGCGCGACAATATCGTTCAGCACGCCGAGCTGCGCCGCAAGACCGTGATCGAATACGCGCCGGATTGCCAGCAGGCCAAGGAATATCGCGCGCTGGCCGAGAAGATCCACGCCAATGGCGGCAAGGGCACCATCCCGACCCCGATCACCATGGAAGAGCTGGAAGAGATGCTGCTCGATTTCGGCATCATGAAGACCGAGGAGCAGGCACTTGCCGAGCTCGCCGCCAAGGAAGCCGCGAAGCTCGCAGCCGCGACCGCTTGATCAATCAGCCGTGACGATGCCGGCCGCGATCCGCGGCCGGCGTCGAGACCCGCGGCTCCGTGCAAATGAGGTAGGACGATGAGCACAGCACTCGCAGAGACCCCAGAAGACATCAAGGCGCGCAACAAGCAAGTGATCGCGGAGGTCCTCGAGGCCTATCCGGACAAATCCGCCAAGCGCCGCGCCAAGCATCTCAACACCTACGACGCCGAGAAGTCGGAATGCTCGGTGAAGTCGAACATCAAGTCGATCCCCGGCGTGATGACCATCCGCGGCTGCGCCTATGCGGGCTCCAAGGGCGTGGTGTGGGGACCGATCAAGGACATGGTCCATATCAGCCACGGCCCGGTCGGCTGCGGCCAGTATTCCTGGGGTTCGCGCCGTAATTATTACGTCGGCACCACCGGCATCGACAGCTTCGTCACGATGCAGTTCACCTCCGATTTCCAGGAGAAGGACATCGTCTTCGGCGGCGACAAGAAGCTCGGCAAGATCATCGACGAGATCCAGGTCCTGTTCCCGCTGAACAAGGGCATCACCATCCAGTCGGAATGCCCGATCGGTCTGATCGGCGACGATATCGAGGCAGTCGCCAAGGCCAAGTCGAAGCAGTATGACGGCAAGACCATCGTGCCGGTGCGCTGCGAAGGCTTCCGCGGCGTGTCGCAATCGCTCGGCCATCACATCGCCAACGACGCGGTGCGCGACTGGGTGTTCGACAAGGCCGGCGACAAGATCGCGGCGTTCGAATCGACCCCCTACGACGTCGCCATCATCGGCGACTACAATATCGGCGGCGATGCCTGGTCGTCGCGCATCCTGCTCGAGGAAATGGGCCTGCGGGTGATCGCGCAATGGTCCGGCGACGGCTCGATCGCCGAGCTGGAAGCCACGCCGAAAGCCAAGCTCAACATCCTGCACTGCTACCGCTCGATGAACTACATCACCCGGCATATGGAAGAGAAGTTCGGGATTCCGTGGGTTGAATACAATTTCTTCGGTCCGTCCAAGATCGAAGCGTCCTTGCGCGAAATCGCCAGCCATTTCGACGACAAGATCAAGGACGGCGCCGAGCGGGTCATCGCCAAGTACAAGCCGCTGATGCAGGCGGTGATCGACAAATACAAGCCGCGCCTGCAGGGCAAGAAGGTGATGCTGTTCGTCGGCGGTCTGCGCCCGCGCCACGTCATCGGCGCCTATGAAGATCTCGGCATGGAAGTGGTCGGCACCGGCTACGAATTCGGCCACAACGACGATTATCAGCGCACCACGCATTATGTCAAAGACGGCACGCTGATCTATGACGACGTCACCGGCTACGAATTCGAGAAATTCGTCGAAAGGGTGCAGCCCGACCTGGTCGGCTCCGGCATCAAGGAGAAATACGTGTTCCAGAAGATGGGTGTGCCGTTCCGGCAGATGCACTCCTGGGATTATTCGGGTCCGTATCACGGCTATGACGGCTTTGCGATCTTCGCCCGTGACATGGACATCGCCATCAACGCGCCGGTCTGGAAATTGGCCAAGGCTCCCTGGAGCTGAGGCTTTCCGAAACCGAGAAAGCGCAGTTCACATTCGCTCCCGGCTGACGCCGGGAGTCCAGCCAACGATCTGTTCGGAAAGAACGTGTCATGAGCCAGAACGCAGAAAAAATCCTAGACCACCAGGAACTCTTCCGAGAGCCTGAATACGCCAAGATGATCGAAAACAAGCGGGCGCTGTTCGAAAACCGGGTGCCCGCCGAAGAGCTCGATCGGGTGATCGATTGGACCAAGACCGCGGAATATCGCGAGAAGAACTTCGCCCGCGAAGCCCTCACGATCAATCCGAACAAGGCGTGCCAGCCGCTCGGCGCGGTGTTCGCCGCGGTCGGGTTCGAGAAGACCCTGCCGTTCGTGCACGGCTCGCAAGGTTGCGTCGCTTACTATCGCAGCCATTTCTCGCGCCACTTCAAGGAGCCGACCTCCTGCGTGTCGTCGTCGATGACCGAGGACGCCGCGGTGTTCGGCGGCCTCAACAACATGATCGACGGCCTGGCCAACGCGCACGCGCTGTACAAGCCGAAGATGATCGCGGTGTCGACCACCTGCATGGCGGAAGTGATCGGCGACGACCTCAACGCCTTCATCAAGGGCGCCAAGGAAAAGGGCTCGGTGCCGGCGGATTTCGACGTCACCTTCGCCCACACCCCGGCCTTCGTCGGCAGCCACACCACCGGCTACGACAATGTGATGAAGGGCATCGTCGAGCATTTCTGGGACGGCAAGGCCGGCACCGTGCCGAAGCTGGAGCGCCAGGAGAACGGCTCGATCAACTTCATCGGCGGCTTCGACGGCTACACCGTCGGCAACATCCGCGAGATCAAGCGGATCTTCGACCTGATGGGCGTCGACTACACCATCTTCGGCGACAACAGCGACGTCTGGGATACCCCGGCCGACGGTGAATTCCGGATGTATGACGGCGGCACCACGCTGGAGCAGGCGGCCAACGCGATCCACGCCAAGGCGACGATTTCGATGCAGGAATTCTGCACCGAGAAGACGCTGGCCACGATCGCGGCGCATGGCCAGGAAGTGAAGGCGTTCAACCACCCGGTCGGCATCGCCGGCACCGACGCCTTCCTGCAGGAAGTGTCGCGCCTCACCGGCAAGCCGATCCCCGAAGCCTTGACCAAGGAACGCGGCCGGCTGGTCGACGCCATCGGCGACAGCAGCGCCCATATCCACGGCAAGAAATTCGCGATCTACGGCGATCCGGATACTTGCTTGGGCCTGGCGTCGTTCATCCTCGAGCTCGGCGGCGAACCGACCCACATCCTGGCCACCAACGGCAACAAGGTCTGGGCCGAGAAGGTTGAGCAGCTGCTCGCGTCCTCGCCGTTCGGCAAGAACTGCCACGTCTATCCGGGCAAGGATCTGTGGCACCTGCGCTCGCTGCTGTTCACCGAGCCGGTCGACTTCATGATCGGCAACACCTACGGCAAATATCTCGAGCGCGACACCAACACCCCGTTGATCCGGATCGGCTTCCCGCTGTTCGACCGGCATCACCACCATCGTTATCCGGTGTGGGGCTATCAGGGCTCGCTCAACGTGCTGGTCTGGATCCTCGACAAGATCTTCGACGAGCTCGACAAGGACATCGTCGCTGGCAAGAACGACATCAGCTTCGACATCATCCGCTGAGGACTCCAAGATAGGACGTGACAAGATGAGCAGCCTGGCCGACAAGATCCAAGACGTCTTCAACGAGCCGGGCTGCGCGACCAATCAGGTCAAGTCCGAAAAGCAACGCAAGAAGGGCTGCAGCAAACCGCTGCAGCCCGGCGGCGCCGCGGGTGGCTGCGCTTTCGACGGCGCCAAGATCGCGCTGCAACCGATCGTCGATGTCGCCCATCTGGTCCACGGCCCGATCGCCTGCGAGGGCTCGTCATGGGACAATCGCGGCGTCAAATCCTCCGGCTCGAAGCTGTACCGCACCGGCTTCACCACCGACATGGGCGAGAACGACGTGGTGTTCGGCGGTGAGAAGCGGCTGTTCAAATCGATCCGCGAAATCATCGAGAAATACGATCCGCCGGCGGTGTTCGTGTATCAGACCTGCGTGCCGGCGATGATGGGCGACGACATCGCCGCGGTCTGCAAGCTGGCTTCCGAGAAATTCGGCAAGCCCTGCATCCCGATCATTTCGCCGGGCTTTGTCGGGCCGAAAAATCTCGGCAACAAGCTCGCCGGCGAGGCGATGCTGGATTACGTGATCGGCACCCAGGAGCCGGATTACACCACGCCCTATGACATCAACATCATCGGCGAATACAACGTCGCCGGCGAATTCTGGCAGGTCAAGCCGCTGCTCGACGAGCTCGGCATCCGCATCCTGTCCTGCCTGTCGGGCGACGCCCGCTATCACGAAGTGGCGCGCGCGCACCGCGCCAAGGCGGCGATGATGGTGTGCTCGACCGCGATGATCAACGTCGCTCGCAAGATGGAAGAGCGCTACGGCATTCCTTATTTCGAGGGCTCGTTCTACGGCATCACCGATACGTCGGACTCGCTGCGCCAGATCGCAAAGCTGTTGATTGCGCGCGGCGCCGACGCCGAATTGATGGACCGGGTCGAGGCGGTGATCGCCCGCGAGGAGGCCCGCGCCTGGGAGGCGCTGAAAGCGTTCACGCCGCGGCTGACCGGCAAGAAGGTGTTGCTGATCACCGGCGGCGTCAAATCCTGGTCGGTGGTGGCGGCGCTGCAGGAGGCCGGCCTCACCATCGTCGGCTCAAGCGTCAAGAAGTCGACCAAGGAGGACAAGGAGCGGCTCCGGGAGATGAGCCCCGACGTCCACCAGATCGACGATCTGCGGCCGCGCGACATGTACAAGATGCTCAAGGACGCTCAGGCCGACATCATGCTGTCGGGCGGCCGTTCGCAATTCGTTGCATTGAAGGCGCGGATGCCGTGGCTCGATATCAATCAGGAGCGCTCCTACGCCTATGAGGGCTATGTCGGCATCGTCGAGATGGTGCGCCAGATCGACAAGGCGCTGTCGAACCCGATCTGGGCGCAGGTCCGCGCGCCGGCGCCCTGGGCCGAAATCAGCTGGGAGGAGCGCGCCGACGCCGCCAATGCGGCGGACGCAGCGGCGCTGGCCGGCGATCCCGAACTGGCGGAAGCCCAGCGCCGTGGCGAGCTGGTCTGCCAATGCAAGCAGATCGATGTCGGCACCATCGAGGACGCGGTTCGCAGCCACGATCTCACCATGATCGCCCAGGTCACGCAGCTTACTCAGGCCGGCGGCGGCTGCGGCGGCTGCAAGGACAAGATCGCCGCCATCCTCGGGCGGGTCGCGGCAGACGCCGCGCCCGCCGCCCAGGTCGCGTGAGGACATCGCCATGGCCAAGATCGTCACATCGGGCAAGGCCTGCACCGTCAATCCGCTGCGGATGAGCCAGCCGCTCGGCGCCTCGCTGGCCTTCATGGGCCTGCGCAATTGCATGCCGTTGCTGCACGGCTCGCAGGGCTGCACCTCGTTCGGCCTGGTGCTGTTCGTGCGGCACTTTCGCGAATCGATCCCGATGCAGACCACCGCGATGACCGAGGTCGCCACCGTGCTCGGCGGCTTCGACAATGTCGAACAGGCGATCGTCAACATCGTCAACCGCACCAAGCCCGACATTATCGGGATCTGCTCGACCGGCGTCACCGAGATCAAGGGCGACGATCTCGACAGCTTCATCAAGCAGGTCCGCGAGCGGCATCCGGAGCTTGCGCATGTCGCGCTGGTTCCGGTGTCGACGCCGGATTTCATGGGGGCCTTCGAGGATGGCTGGTCGCGGACCGTCGCCAAGATGGTCGATCTGCTGGTGGCTCAGCCGGCGCCGAATGCGTCGCGCGATCGGGCCCGCATCAATGTGCTGCCCGGCAGCCATCTGACTGCCGGCGACATTGATGAGCTGCGCGACATCATCGAGGCGTTCGGCTTGCGGCCGACCTTCCTGCCTGACATTTCCGGCTCGCTCGATGGCCACGTCCCGGACGATTTCACCCCGACCACCCATGGCGGCGTCGCGGTCGATGAGATCGCCGCGATGGGCGGGGCCGTGCATACGCTGGCGATCGGTGAGCAGATGCGCGCCGCCGCGACCGCGCTGCAAGCCAAGGCCGGGGTGCCGTTCACGTTGTTGCGCCGCCTCACCGGGCTGGCTGCGAACGACGAATTCATGGCGTTCCTGGCGCGCATCAGCGGCCGCCCGGTGCCGCAAAAATATCGCAGGCAGCGCAGCCAGCTGGTCGACGCCATGCTGGACGGACATTTCTATTTCGGCGGCAAACAGGTCGCGATCGGCGCCGAGCCCGACCTGCTGCTAAGTATCGGCGGCTGGCTCACCGAGATGGGATGCCAGATCACCGCCGCGGTGACCACCACGACGTCGCCGGTGCTCGAACTGGTTCCGGCCGACGAGGTCGTGATCGGTGATCTCGAGGATCTCGAAAGCCGCGCCGAAGGCTGCGATCTGCTGCTGACCCATGCGCATGGCCGCCAGGCGGCGGAGCGGCTCGGCGTGCCGCTGCACCGGATCGGCCTGCCGATGTTCGACCGGCTTGGCGCGGCGCATCAGCTGGCGGTCGGCTATCGCGGCACCCGCGATCTGATCTTCGCGATCGGCAATCTGTTCATCGCCAGCATTCGCGAGCCCGACATCGACAGCTGGCGGAATCCCGGCGCAATGGCGGATCAGGGCGATGCGGCGGCTACGACTCATTAGTTCGGAATCGAAGGAGAGTGTCGATGCAAAGCAAAGGAGCGGCGGCATGAAGGTGGCATTCGCGACCCAGGATCTGAAGCGCGTCGATGCGCATTTCGGCTGGGCCAAGAACATCGCGATCTACGAGATTTCGCCGGATGATTATCGCTTCGTCGAGGCGGTGCAGTTCGCCAGCGATCTGGCCGAGGACGGCAATGAGGACAAGCTGACGCCGAAGATCGACGCCATCAAGGATTGCGCGATCCTCTACGTCGCGGCGATCGGCGGCTCCGGCGCCGCCCGCGTCGTCGCCAACAATGTGCATCCGCTCAAGGTCAATCAGCCGGAGCTGATCACCGATCTCTTGGACAAGCTGCAGGGCGTGCTGCGCGGCGTGCCGCCGCCGTGGCTGCGCAAGGCACTGCTCAAGGGCGAGGAACGTAAGCTGGATTTTGCCGACGAGGTGGACAATGTCTGACGCAACCGCAGCCGACACCGCGACCGACTCGCTGTTCGTCAAGGAGCTGATCAAGCAATGGCGCGCCCAGGACACCCACGGCGCCTGGGACGGCAAGAGCGATCTGGTGCTGATCGATCCCTATATCGTCGACAAGCAGCGCCGTCGCGAGATCCCGATCATGGGCGATCCCGATCCGGAGACGCTGTGGCGGCTGGAGTTGTTCTACAACGCGGTGGCGCTGTCGATCGAGCGCGAGACCGGCGTGATGGTCACGCCGATGATGAAGATGCACCACGAAGGCTTCGGCCGGATGATCCTAGCCGCGGGCCGGCTGATCGTCGTCAATAAGCAGCTGCGCGACGTCCACCGCTTCGGCTTCGACAATCTCGGCAAGCTCGCTGAGGACGGCGAGAAGCTGGTCGCCGCCGGGGTCGAGATGATCCGCAAATATCCCGAGGTTGCCGCCATCTAAGCGCCGGAGACAACATCATGTCCGATATCGATAGTCTGAAAGCCGAGATCAAGAAATTGTCGTCGCGGGCGATCAACGCGAAGATGAACCTGCACGATCTGTCCGAGGAACTGCCGGTGAACTGGCAGTCGATCCTGACCGTCGCGCAGGAGACCTATGACGCCTTCAAGGTGCTGGAGGAGGCGAGAAACAACCTGAAACAGCTCGAAGCAAACGCAACCTGACATTTCGCGCGGCCCGAGGCCGCGACCAGGAGTTCATAATGGCTACATTTTCCAGCCGCGACGGCAAGCCGTGGGAACCGACCTACATCACCGCGATCGATGGCGACAAATGCATCGGCTGCGGCCGCTGCTTCAAGGTCTGCTCGCGCGACGTCATGCATTTGATGGGAGTCAACGAGGATGGCGAGTTGGTCGCCTGCAGCCTCGAGAACGACGATGACGACGACGAGGAATTCGTCCGCAAGGTGATGGTGCTGGACCAGGCCGGCAATTGCATCGGCTGTTCTGCCTGCAACCGGGTCTGCCCCAAGGATTGCCAGACCCACGTCAAGGCCAGCGAACTCGGGCTCTGAAGGAACGCGACATGATCGGCGCGGCGCAGATCGACCAGGCGGCTATTGTGGCTTCGACATTGGCGTCGCGCGCCCCGGCGACCGCCTGTGCGGTCTCGCCGGTTCGCACCGCCTATCGGGTGCTGACCGGATGCGATGCCGACGATGCGCAGATCGACAGCGACCGCGCTTTCGACCGCCATGTGCTGGCCTCGATCCTCGCGGTGGCGGCGACCGAGCCGGGTTCGGTCGTCGACCGCTGCGGGCTCGGCGCCAACGACGTCGCCGCGCTGATGGCCGGTTTCTTTCCGCACATCTCGGTGCTGTTTTCGGTGCTCGCCTCCGGCGAGCCGGCCGAGGATGACGAGGTCGCGATGCTGCGCGATCTGCTGCTCGCCCACCGCTCGACCGACAACGAGGTCAGCCGCTGGCTTGCCGCGATGGTGGCGCGCCGGGCGATGGAGCCGAGCCATCTGTGGGAGGATCTCGGCCTGCGCGATCGATCCGAATTGTCGCGGCTGCTGATGCGGCATTTCGCGCCGCTGGCGCGCGACAATACCAAGAACATGCGCTGGAAACGCTTCTTCTATCGCAAGCTGTGCGAGGACGACGGCATGGTGATGTGCAGTACTCCGGTATGTGCGCATTGCAATGATTTCAACGAATGCTTCGGCGACGAAAGCGGCGAAAGCCGGATGGCCGACCGGCGGCGGCAACTCGATCTCAACGGTTAGACGATCGCGTCGCGACCGCACCGACACCGCCGCCATTGCGTCATCTTCGCGACCATGTCGCAACTCCGACAATCGCCGACGCTCCGCAAAACAGCAATGAATCCATGGTTTTGTGGCTGAGCCCGAGAATGGCACGGCGGTTGCTAATGCTTGTGTGAATGCCAGCGCAAGGAGGCCGTCACATGATCATTCTGACTGAACAAGCCGGTACTGCTATCAAGGCTGCGATGTCCCGGGCCGGCAAGACCGAAGGCGGTCTGCGGGTCATGGTCGAGGCCGGCGGCTGCGCCGGCTACAAATATCTGATCGGGCTCGACACCGAGCCGCGCTCCGATGACGCCGTGGTCGAAGCCGCCGGCGTCAAAGTGTTCCTCGATCCCGACTCGCAGCCTTTGCTGACCGGGATGAAGATCGATTTCGTCGAGAGCCTGGAAGGCTCCGGCTTCACCTTCGACAATCCCAATGCCGGCACCAAATGCGGCTGCGGCAAATCGTTCGGGTGATCGCATCAAGCCGGGAAACAACGCCATGCTGCAGGTTTCGAACAGGCTGAACGATCACTTCTCCAATCCCAGGAATGTCGGAGCGTTGCCGGGCGCCAATGCGGTCGGCTCATTCGGAACCATCGGATGGGGCGACGCCGTCAAGCTGATGCTGCAGGTCGATCCGCAAACCGACCGGATCGAACAGGCCCGGTTCCAGGCGTTCGGCTGCAGCGCCGCGATCGCGGCATCCTCGGCGGTCACCGAAATGGTGACCGGCAAGACCCTCGACGAGGCGGGCGGCATCAGCTCCGCGGATATCGCCGAGTTTCTCGGCGGGCTGCCGCCGGAGCGGATGTATGGCTCGGTGATCGCCTATGAGGCGCTACGCACCGCGATCGCGGCGCTGCGCGGCAAGGCCGAACTCGAAAGCACCGATCCCGACGTGTTGTGCGATTGCTTCAGCGTCGGCCAGATGATGATCGAGCGCACCATCCGCTTCAACCGCCTGACCGATCCCGAACAGGTCACCGCCTACACCAAGGCCGGCGCCAGCTGCAGCTGCTGCTTCAAGAAGATCGAAGCGCTGCTGGCGCGGGTCAATGCCGACCTGGTCGAGGATGGCCTGCTGCCGGCCGACCAAGCTTACCGGGTCGGCTCGTCCCCGCAGCGCGCGATCGAGCTGAAGCCGCGCGGCGAGGCGACGGCGGCCGCGACTATTTTCAGCGCCGGCCATGGCGTTCCGGCGCATTTACGCGCAATGCCGAAGCCAGCGGCGCCCAAGCCGGCGGCACCGCGTCCGGTCGCCGCGATGGCGGGCGCCGACACCCTGACCCAGACCGAACTGATCGAACAGGCGCTCGCCGAATTGCGCCCGCATCTGCAGCGCGACGGCGGCGATTGCGAACTGGTCCGGATCGAGGACAATACGATCTACATCAGGCTGTCGGGCAATTGCGACGGCTGCCAGCTGGCGTCGGTGACGCTGTCCGGGGTTCAGGCCAAGCTGATCGAGAAGATCGGCCGCCCGATGCGCGTGGTGCCGGTGCCATGAGCGGCCAACCCGCCCAACCGGTCTATCTCGACAACAACGCCACCACCCGTGTCGATCCCCGCGTGGTCGAGGCGATGCTGCCCTACTTCACCCAGTATTTCGGCAATCCGTCGTCGAAATACGCGCTCGGCGGCCACGCTGCGATGGCGGTGAAGCGCGCCCGCGAGCAGCTGCAACGGCTGCTCGGCATCGCCCACGCCCACGAGCTGATGTTCACCTCGGGCGGCACCGAAAGCACCAATGCGGCGATCATGGCGGCGTTGGAAGCCTCGCCGCGCCGGCGCGAGATCATCACCAGCGCGGTGGAGCATCCCGCCGTGTTGTCGCTGTGCGCCTGGCTGGAAAAGAACAAGGGGATTCGCGTTCACCTCATTCCGGTCGATCGCCATGGCCGGCTCGACATCGTGGCTTACCGCGCAGCGCTGTCGGACCGCGTCGCGGTGGTGTCGCTGATGTGGGCCAACAACGAGACCGGCGTGATCAACCCGGTCGCTGATCTGGCCGAACTCGCCAAGGAATACGGCGCGCTGTTCCATACCGACGCGGTGCAGGCGGTCGGCAAAATGCCGATCGATCTGCAATCCACCGCGATCGACATGGCGTCGCTGTCCGGCCACAAGCTGCATGCGCCCAAGGGCGTCGGCGCGCTGTATATCCGCAACGGCGTGCGCTTCAAGCCGCAGATCAAGGGCGGCCATCAGGAGCGCGGCCGCCGCGCCGGCACCGAGAATGTGCCGGGCATTGTCGGCCTTGGCATGGCCGCCGAACTCGCCGCCGATCATCTGGCCGACGAGGACATCCGGGTCCGCGGCCTGCGCGATCGGCTGGAGCGGGGAATCTTGGAGCAAGTCGCCGATTGCGTCGCGGTCGGCGCCCGCGCCGAGCGGCTGCCCAACACCTCGAACATCGCCTTCTCCTTCATCGAGAGCGAAAGCATCGTGATGCTGCTCGACCGCGCCGGCGTCGCGGTGTCGATGGGGTCGGCCTGTTCGACCGGCTCGTTCGAGCCCTCCCATGTGCTGGTGGCGATGCAGGTCGCGAACGATGCGGTGCGCGGCGGGGTGCGGTTCTCGCTGTCGCGCGACACGACCGACGACGATATCGATCGGGCACTCGTGGTCATTCCCGGCGTGATCGCCAGGCTGCGCGAGATCTCGCCATTCGGCACACAGGAGGGAGCGTCGGCGACGCTCGACCAGGCTCATGTTTGACAGTCCGACCACACCGCGCACCGCGGCGCCGCTGCCCAGGATCGTGCTCAACGACACCACCTTGCGCGACGGCGAGCAGGCGCCGGGCGTGGCCTTCTCCACCGTCGAGAAGGTGGCGATCGCCAGCGCTTTGTCCCGCGCCGGGGTTGCGGAAATCGAAGCCGGGACGCCGGCGATGGGGTCTGATGAGATCGCGGCGATCTGCGCCATCGTGGAAGCCGAACTGCCGCTGACCACCATTGCCTGGTGCCGGATGCGCACCGAGGATGTCGATGCGGCGATCGCCGCCGGGGTCTCGATGGTCAATGTGTCGGTGCCGGTCTCCGACGTCCAGATCGCCGCCAAGCTCGGCGGCCGACGCGCCAACGCGCTGGAGATGCTCCGCCGCGTGGTCGGCTATGCGCGCGACCAGGGCCTGGAGGTCGCGGTCGGCGGCGAGGATTCCTCCCGCGCCGATGTCGATTTCCTGATCGAGATCGTCGCCGCTGCGAAGGCGGCCGGCGCGCGGCGGTTTCGCATCGCCGACACGCTGAGCGTGCTCGACCCCTGTACCACCTATCGGCTGATCGCGGCGTTGCGCGCCACCACCGACCTCGAACTCGAATTTCACGGCCATGACGATCTGGGCCTGGCCACCGCCAATACGCTGGCGGCGGTGCAGGCCGGCGCCAGCCATGCCTCGGTCACGGTGATCGGACTGGGCGAGCGCGCCGGCAATGCGCCGCTGGAAGAAGTCGCGATTGCGCTGAAGCAGCTCTATGGGCGCGATACCGGGATCGTGCCGTCCGAGCTCGCCAATGTCGCCGCCCTTGTGGCGGCCGCGGCGGCCCGCACCATTCCGCTGAACAAGGCTATCGTCGGCGCCCATGTGTTCACCCACGAATCCGGCATCCATGTCGACGGGTTGCTCAAGGATCGCCAGACCTATCAGTCGCTCGATCCGGAGCTGTTCGGGCGCGCCAACCAGATCGTGATCGGCAAGCATTCCGGCCTGTCGGCGATCACCTCGTCGCTCGCGCGGCTCAATCTGCCGGCCAATTCCGACGAGGCACGGGGAATTCTGGCCCGGGTTCGCACCCATGCGGTCGCCCATAAGGGGCCGGTGGAGAACGACACCTTGACCGAGATCTGGCGCGAAGTCTGCGCCCACACCCTGCCGCATTGTGCCTGAGACGGCGACGCCGCCGTCATCGACCTGTTGACCATGAGGAGAACGCAGATGAACGCGACCGCGGGAACAAGTGAGCAGGCGAGCGTAATCGACCAGCTGAAGCGCGCCTCCTCGGCGGAGGATTTCTTCGCGCTGCTCGGCGTCGATTATGATCCCAAACTCGTCGACGTCGCCCGCCTGCACATTCTGAAGCGGATGGGCCAGTACCTCGCCTCTGAGGACCTCGACGGCCTGCCGGGCGCGGTGGTCGGCGCCCGCTGCAAGGCGGTGCTGGAGCGGGCCTATGCCGACTTCGTCGCCTCGTCGCCGCTCGATCAGCGCGTGTTCAAGGTCTTGAAGGACGCGGTGGCGCCGAAGCCGACCAATTTCGTGCGCTTGGAAGATCTGAAGTAACCGCGGCGCTGTCATCGGACTCCGAGAGATTTGCCGCCATCGACTCACTTGGCGGCGGGTCCCTTCACCTCTCCCATAGGGAGAGGTCGGATTGCGAAGCAATCCGGGTGAGGGGTTACAACCTATCGATAGGTATTACCCCCTCACCCCAACCCTCTCCCCATGGGAGAGGGGGCGCGCTGCCGGTGTGGCCATGCATCGAGCAAGATCGGGCAATTGCCGGAATGGTTCCGCTTTTGGCGACCTCAGGCCCGTGTCGAACGCGTGGTCGCGCGATCCGAACCGCACCCGCCGCGGATCCGCATCAGCTGTACGTGCAACGTTCCCGTCATCGGCTTCCCACTGCGTCCGGTTCGGTCAGGGCGCTGTCGACTTCCAGACAAGTGTTCGATTTGCGCTGCCGCCGACAAATCGGGACGATCGCGACTGCTTTGGCAAGTGCTTGGTTGCACGCATGAAATTGTCGCCGGCCAAAGTTGGTACGAGGCTTGCTGTTCAGTTGGGGTTAGCAACCGCGGAGCAGACCATGCATATCGTCGTATGTATCAAGCAGGTTCCGGACTCGGCGCAGATCCGCGTCCATCCGGTCACCAATACGATCATGCGCCAGGGCGTGCCGACGATCATCAATCCCTATGATCTGTTCGCGCTCGAAGAGGCGTTGAGGCTGCGCGACAAATTCGGCGGCGAGGTCACGGCGCTGACCATGGGGCCGCCCTCGGCCGAGGATTCCTTGCGCAAGGCGCTCACCTTCGGCGCGGATCGCGCCGTGCTATTGACCGACCGGTTCTTTGCCGGCGCCGATACGCTGGCGACGAGCTACGCGCTGGCCTCGGCGGTGCGCAGGATCGACACCACCTTCGGCGCCGTCGACATCGTGTTTACCGGCAAGCAGACCATCGACGGCGATACCGCCCAGGTCGGCCCCGGCGTCGGCAAGCGGCTGGATTTCATGCAGCTGACTTACGTCTCCAAGGTGGTCGCACTCGATCTCGCCGGCCGCAGCATTGATGTCGAGCGCCGCTCCGAAGGCGGTGTGCAGGTGCTACGCAGCCGGCTGCCCTGCCTAATCACCATGCTGGAAGGCACCAATGAGGTGCGCCGCGGATCGATGGTCAACGCGCTCAGCGCCGCCCGCGCCAGCGTGGTGAAATGGAGCGCGCAGGACGCCGGCGTCGAGGACATCTCGAAATGCGGGCTGCGCGGTTCCCCGACCGTGGTCAAGCGGGTGTTCGCGCCGACCCCGCGCGCCGAAAAGGCCAAGATCGTCGACGTCGGCAGCCGTGCCCCCGCCGATGCGCTGATCGAGGAAATCTTCAACGTCCGGCCGAAGCTCGAATCCGACATGTTCGAACTCGCGCGCGGCTTTTGAACCAGGAAAGGGCGCTCCGATGAGCCAGCCGACCAAAACGCCGACCCCAGCCCCCGCCGGACGCGCCAACGCCAAGAAGGAGCTGTCCGAGCACTTCAAGCAGTACAAGCACGTTTGGGTCTTCATCGAGCAGGAGCGCGGTCACGTTCACTCGGTGTCGTGGGAATTGATGGGCTCGGGCCGCAAGCTCGCCGACAAGCTCGGGGTCGAACTGGCCGCGGTGGTGATCGGGCCTCCCGGTGAATCGATGCGCGCTGCCGTCGCCGAATCGTTCTGCTACGGCGCCGATCTCGCCTACACGGTCACCGACGAGGTGCTCACCGATTATCGCAACGAATCCTACACCAAAGCGCTGACCGATATCGTCAACACCTACAAGCCGGAAATCCTGCTGCTCGGCGCCACCACGCTCGGCCGCGATCTCGCCGGCGCGGTGGCGACCACACTGCTGACCGGGCTGACCGCCGACTGCACCGAACTCGATGTCGACAGCGACGGGTCGCTGGCGGCGACCCGGCCGACCTTCGGCGGCTCGCTGCTGTGCACGATCTACACGTTGAACTTCCGTCCGCAGATGGCGACGGTGCGGCCGCGGGTGATGCCGATGCCGGACCGGGTCGAGAAGATGGTCGGCCGCGTCATCGACCATCCGCTCGGCATGGTGGAAGCCGACATCGTCACCAAGGTGCTGGCCTTCGTGCCGGACCGCGACAAGGCACAATCCAACCTGGCCTATGCGGATGTCGTCGTCGCCGGCGGGCTTGGCTTGAACTCGATGGAGAACTTCCAGCTGGTGCGGCAGCTCGCCTCCGTGCTCGGCGCCGAATATGGCTGCTCGCGGCCGCTGGTGCAAAAGGGCTGGGTGTCATCGGACCGCCAGATCGGCCAGACCGGCAAGACCATCCGGCCGAAACTCTACATCGCCGCCGGCATCTCCGGCGCCATCCAGCATCGCGTCGGCGTCGACGGCGCCGATCTGATCGTCGCCATCAACACCGACAAGAATGCGCCGATCTTCGATTTCGCCCATCTGGCCTTGGTCACCGATGCGATCCGGCTGTTGCCGTCGCTGACCGAGGCATTCCGCAAACGGCTGTCGCCGCACACCCGCGACCGCATCGCCAGCTAGAGGAGATCGTCATGATTGAGGAACGCTTCGATGCGATCGTGGTCGGCGCCGGCATGGCCGGGAATGCCGCAGCCTTCACGCTGGCCAATCGCGGGCTCAAGGTGCTGCAGATCGAGCGCGGCGAATATGCCGGCTCGAAAAACGTCCAGGGCGCAATTCTCTATGCCGATATGCTGGAGAAGATGATCCCGGATTTCCGCGAGGACGCGCCGCTGGAGCGGCATTTGGTCGAGCAGCGCTTCTGGATGATGGACGAGCGCGCCCATACCGGGCTGCATTATCGCTCCGACGACTTCAACGAAGAGCGCCCGAACCGCTACACCATCATCCGCGCCCAGTTCGACCGCTGGTTCTCCTCCAAGGTACAGGAGGCCGGCGCCATCGTGCTGTGCGAGACCACCGTCAAGGAACTGGTCAAGGACGCCTATGGACGGGTGATCGGCGTGCTCACCGATCGTGACGGCGGCGAGGTCCATGCCGACGTTGTGGTGCTGGCGGAGGGCGTCAATGGTCTGCTCGGTACCAAGGCCGATCTGCGCGCGATCCCGAAGCCTGAGAACGTCGCGCTCGCCGTCAAGGAAATGCATTTCCTGCCGCGCGAGACCATCGAGTCGCGCTTCAACCTGAAGGGCGACGAGGGTACCGTGATCGAGGCCGCCGGCACCATCTCGCGGGGCATGGCCGGCATGGGCTTCATCTATGCCAACAAGGAATCGATCTCGGTCGGAATCGGCTGCCTGGTGTCGGATTTCCAGAAGACCGGCGAGACGCCCTATGATCTGCTGGAGCGGTTCAAGCAGCACCCCTCGGTGGCGCCGTTGCTCGAAGGCTCCGAGGTCAAGGAATATGCCGGCCATCTGATTCCTGAAGGCGGCTACAACGCCGTGCCCAAGCTCTATGGCGACGGCTGGGTGGTGGTCGGCGACGCCGCGCAGCTCAACAATTTCGTCCACCGCGAAGGCTCCAATCTGGCGATGACGTCGGGACGGATCGCAGCCGAAGCGATCTTCCAGGTGAAGTCGCGCAAGGAGCCGATGACGGCGCAGAATCTCTCGATCTACAAAGACATGCTCGATAACTCCTTCGTCATGAAGGATCTCAAGAAGTACAAGGACATGCCCGGGCTGCTGCACATCCAGTCGCAGAACTTCTTCCTGACCTATCCGCAGCTGGTGTCGAAGGCGATGCAGAATTTCGTTCGCGTCGACGGCACGCCGAAGGTCGAGAAAGAAAAGGTCACGGTGAAGTCGTTCGTGGCGGCGCGCTCCTGGACCGGCCTGTTCGGCGACGCCATCAGATTCGCACGGGCCTGGCGATAATCACTGAACGATAGGGACACGGATCCGGCGCCCCGGGACGTGATTGATCTGGCAATCTGGAGGTCGAGACGATGACAACGGAAATCGCGGTGCGCGTCGAGGACAAGCTGTTTCAGAACCGCTATCAGGTCGATGTCGGCCAGGCTCACATCAAGGTGAAGCCGCATACCAAGCCGTCGCCGGCGCTGCTGGCGCTGCTCAAGGCGTGCCCGGCGCATTGCTATGAACTCAACAGCAATGGCCAGGTCGAAATCGCAGCCGACGGCTGCGTCGAATGCGGCACCTGCCGGGTGATTGCCGAGCCCGGCGGCGATATCGAATGGAGCTATCCGCGCGGCGGCTATGGCGTGCTGTTCAAATTCGGCTGAGGCCTCGTCGAGGCGCGGGATCGCGACTATTGGGGCCCGTCATTCCGGGGCGCGAGCAGCTTCGCTGCGAGCGAACCCGGAATCTCGCCGAAGTGTATCCTGCATCACCGCGAGATTCCGGGTTCGCACGGCCTGCGGCCGAGCGCCCCGGAATGATGGTGTGGACGGCCCCACCTAAACGGCATCAAGTGCCAAGACGTGGTCGCCGGAGCGCCACAGAAAGGGAGGCCGTCCATGACCAAGTTTATCAGAACCGCACTCGATCTGGGCAAGAGCTATTTTCAGTTTCACGGGCTCGAGAGCGAGGATGGCAGGGCGATCTCGCGCAAGCTGACGCGATCGAAGCTGCGTGAGTTCTATGCGCGGATCGAGCCCTGCCGGGTCGGGATGGAGGCTTGCGGCTCGGCGCATTACTGGGCGCGCGAGCTGGTCGCGATGGGGCACCAGGTGGTGTTGATCCCGCCGGCTTACATCAAGCCCTACGTCAAGCGCGGCAAGAACGACGAGGTCGACGCGGCGGCGATCTGCGAGGCGATGTCACGGCCGGTGATGCGGTTCGTGCCGATCAAGAGCGCTGAGCAACAAGCGGTGCTGATTCTGCACAAGTCCCGCGAACTGCTGGTCAAGCAGCGCACCATGAGCGTCAATGCGCTGCGCGGCCATCTCGCCGAGTTTGGCGTTGTCGCCGCCAAGGGCATCGGCCGGGTCGATGAACTGATCGCGCTGGCGCAGGCGGACGCCGATTTGCCGCAGCTCGCCAAAACCACCGTCGATTGCTTGGCTTCGCATCTGCAAGGTCTCGACCAGGCGATCGCGACGGTGGAGCACGAGATCGCCGAAGCGCATCGACACAATCCGACCAGTCAGCTGCTCGATCAGATTCCAGGCGTCGGGCCGCTGATCGCCTCGGCCGTCGCCGCCAGCGTTCCCGATCCGGCCGTGTTCAAATCGGGTCGCGACTTCGCCGCCTGGCTGGGACTAACGCCCAGACAAAATTCCAGCGGCGGCAAGGCCAAGCTTGGTGCCATCACCAAGCAGGGCAACCGCTACATCCGCAAGATGCTGGTGGTGGGAGCAAGGTCGGTGCTGCGCGTCGCCGGGCGGCGCACAGGCGCGCTGGCCGATTGGATCAACGCGATGCGGACCAGAAAGCCCGAGCGGCTGGTGGCGGTGGCGCTGGCCAACAAGCTCGCCAGGATCTGCTGGGCGCTGATGACCAGCGGCGAGAGCTTCCGCCCCGAGGCCTATAGCCGGGCCTGAGCCAAGGCAGAGCGCGACCGCCGCAACCCGTTTCGAGTTTGGCAAGTGCAACAGACGTGATGAACGACACGGTCACCACCGAAAGCCAGGGACACCCCGCCCCCAGTCACGAGCATCAAGCTCGCCGGAATGATCGGGACCAGGGCAATCGGAACTCATCAGGGCCAGCGGACATAGCTCCGTACCAAAAGGCCGGACATATGACCGCTGCTGACCAAATCGTTCAACACGTCAAAAAAGCGCTTGCCAATCGGGGCCGTCCACATATGACGGAGCGGTTGGTGGGCGCCTCAGCCTGTCGCGACCGATGCGACCGTTCTCTTCACCGGAGATCAATCAGGCTGGCGATCCATCAGGCCGGTGATCGCTCGGGCCTGCGGCCGATCAGGCCGCCGATGACGCCAGCGCAATGGCGCCGGTGATCTCGTGCTGGGTGTCGAAGCCGCGTCGCGCCAGCCAGTGATGCAGCCGTAGCGAACCGATCGCGGCTTCCTCGGCAAGGCCGTCGGTGAACACCCGCCACGGCCCGATGTTCCGCTGCGGGACGCCGACCACCACCGGAATGCCGCACTCCATCGCCTCGCCGATCACCTCACACAGGCCTTTGCCCTTGGTCTCGAGCGGACCGAACTTGTTCAGGATCAGCAATTCAGGGCCGTTTCGCATCGAGGCGGAAATCAGCGCCGCGGCCTCCTGCAGGGCCGCCGGATCGAGCCGGCATCCGGCCGTATCCTCGGCGCGATCCTCGGACAGCTGCAGAATGATCCGGGAAGCGAGTTCCTCGACCTCCATGTCGCAGCCGAGCGCGCGGTCGCGCGAGCCGGCCGGAACGATCCCGGCAACGGCGATGCCTGCATCACGCAGGCGAAAGCCGAAATCGGAAAAGAAACGCCCCGCAGCGGCCCCGTCCGAATAGACGATGCCGAGGATCGAGGGTCTTGCCAACGTGCCGTGACTTCGAAACATCAGCCCATCCATCGCGCCCAGGTAGCACTTTCGTCGTATGATGTGCCAGACTCCCGCCACCGCCGCCTTGCGTCAAATCAATCCCGCCGGCGCCCGCCAGGGGGCCGACTTGGATGCATGGCGCCGCAGCCATCGCGCGACGGGAACGTGGAGCGATAAGCCAATGTTCATCGGCGCTGCCGTATCGATACGGCGGCAGGGCCGGATCGCGTGCGAAAGTCTGTGCCAGGCAGAGAATCAATGTATGGCTCGGTGCGACACCGTCGGGACGGCGCGACCGACGGATTCAGGGAAGACTTCCATAAATGGACTCGTTCAAGACAGCCGAGATGGCGCTGCGGATTGCGGCCTGGCTCGCGATCGCCGTGATCGCATTCGTGACGCTGGGTCCCTTGGACCTGCGGCCGAACAGCGGGTTGGGCCCCAATCCGGAACGCTTCCTGGCGTTTCTGGTGGTGGGCGCCTTGTTCGCGGCGGCCTATCCCCGCTACATCTGGTTTGCCGCGGCGATCGTGCTCGGTTCGGCGATCCTGCTCGAAGTGTTCCAATGGTGGGCGCCGTCCCGGCATGGCCGGCCGCTGGATGCCGCGGTCAAGGTCGCCGGCGGCATTGTCGGTCTGACCGCCGGATGGCTGCTGACCAGCTTGGTTCGATCGCGCCAGGATTG
Source organism: Rhodopseudomonas sp. BAL398 (assembly GCF_033001325.1). Classification (NCBI taxonomy): domain Bacteria; kingdom Pseudomonadati; phylum Pseudomonadota; class Alphaproteobacteria; order Hyphomicrobiales; family Nitrobacteraceae; genus Rhodopseudomonas; species Rhodopseudomonas sp. BAL398. Next base: position 3,588,117 of record NZ_CP133111.1, on the reverse strand, counting down.
ACCCACCGCCGCGCGCCGCGCGGGCCAAAGCGCGCCGGCCTAAACCCGCGATGCGATCTCGGCGAGTCGCTGGGCCCGGATCTGCATCTGCTCGGTCGGCGCCAGGCCCATGATCTCGAACACGGTCTGGATGCGATAAAGCCAGTCGTGGCGTAGCGCGGCTTGCCTGGCGTTCTCGCGCATGACGGCGCGCAAGCGCCCGGGATTGCCGTTCAGCTCCGCCAGGATCTGGCCGATATCGGGAGAATCGAACGGCAGATGGATCACCGCGTCCGGCCAGTCGAATTGCCGCTTGAACTCATCGATGCGCGGCGCTTCGCCGAGCATCACCGTGCCCGCCGCCGCGCCCTCATAGAACCGCGCGGAGATTTCGTCGCGGCCGGCCGCGAAGCCCGGATCGTTCACATGGCTGCGATTGGCGATGAAGTAACGGCTGTTCTTGAGCAGCGTCGCCAGCATGCGTCGATGCTCCTGCGGTTGGTCGACGCGGAAGGTGCGCTGCTTCAGGTCGATTCCGCTCGCCGCCACCGTGTCGAAATAATAGAAGCTCTGCCGCCGCTCGGCATCCTCCAGCAAGGCCTGATGCGTGACCGCCGAGCGTCGGCCGATATTGCTGAGCTCGATCGGGCGCGGCTGATCCGGGGCGGGCGCAAAACGCAGCACGTCGACCGCGAGCGGCAAGTAACTGCACGGCCTGCCGGTGATGCCCGCGATGTCGTCGACGCTGTCGCGCAATCCGAGAAAGATGTGATCGAAGCCGGATAACAGCTCGATCAGATAGTCCGGCAGGTTGTTGGACCAGACTTCGGTGATGAAGCAGGCCGCCTTGCGGCACCGTTGCCGCCAATTCGGAATCGCCGCCAGAGAATAGAGTTCGAAGGCGTGGCTGAAGACCGGGAAGAACAGCTCGTAATCGCGATCCAGCGTCACGCCGCCACGCGGGGCGGGTGCGAACCGCCGGGCCAATTCCGGCGAGCCCGACAGGCTGCGGGCAAGTTTGTAGGCGCGACGGGAGAATTCCAACGAGGGCAAGTCGGTCACGTCGATCCGTCTCGCGCTTGTCACGGCCGCGACGGTGTCCTCGAATTCATAGGCCAGGCAATAAGCGACGAGATCGGAAATCCGCCGTTCGGATAGCAGCAATACCTTGTCTTGCACGAGTAGGCGTCCCCCTGATCGCAGCGATGTTGCGCGCTTTCGTGCGGAACAGACCATGTTTGCATCATGCCTTCAATGCTCTCAAAGCCGCCCGCTTCGCCGGTTTCGCCCGTTAAGGTAAAATTCGACATAAGTTCATCGCGCGATCAGCACGGCATGTCGTCGGCGGCACTCGGTCGAGCAGAGCCATTGATCTGGTAATCGTAGGGAAACAGCCCGCGTCGGGGCCGCAGCGGAACCATGATCGTAACGCCGAAACCGCGAATTGTGATTAACCTAAATCCAGAACGTTGCGTGTGTTTCCGGGGAAACATCGCCTACATTGCAGTCCAGAAAATTCATCGAAGCCAACCGATTGAGGTGTGAAAATGCGTGTATTGCTGACCGGACATCTTGGTTATATCGGCACGGTCATGACGCCCATGTTGCTGGAGGCGGGTCACTCGGTCGTCGGTCTGGATAGCAACCTGTATGAGCGCTGCACATTTCCGCAAGGCGGCAAAATCCACGATGTGCCGACCATCGACAAGGATACCCGCGACGTTGAGCTCGCCGATTTCAAAGGCATCGATGCGGTTCTGCATCTCGCGGCGCTGTCCAACGATCCGCTCGGCAATCTCAAGCCGGGGCTGACCGACGACATCAATCACCGCGCCAGCGTGCGCATCGCCGAACTGGCCAAGAAGGCCGGCGTCAGCCGCTTTGTCTTCGCGTCGTCCTGCAGCAATTACGGCAAGGCCGGCGAAGGCATGATCGATGAGACCGGCGCGCTCAATCCGGTGACGGCCTATGGCGTATCCAAGGTCAATTCCGAACGCGGCATCGCGCGGCTCGCCGGCGACGGCTTCTGTCCGGTCTATCTGCGGCCGGCGACGGCCTATGGCCTGTCGCCGCGACTGCGGTTCGACGTCGTGCTCAACAATCTCGTCGCCTGGGCGGTCACGACCAAGAAAATCCATTTGAAGTCGGATGGCACGCCGTGGCGGCCGATCGTGCATATCGAGGACATCTCGCGGGCCTTCATCGCCGCGCTGGAAGCGCCGGTGGATGCGGTGTTCAACGAAGCCTTCAATGTCGGCCAGACCCCCCACAACTACCAGATCCGCGATCTGGCCAAGATCGTCGCCGAGGTCGTGCCCGGCTGCGAGGTCGAATTTGCCGATGGCGCCGGCCCCGACACACGATCCTATCGCGTCAGCTTCGACAAGATCCGAACCCGGCTGCCGGCGTTCAAGCCGCAATGGGACGCCAAGAAGGGTGCCGAGCAGCTTTACAAGGCCTACCAGACCTCCGGCATCACGCTGGAGGAATTCGAAGGGCCGCGCTATCAGCGCATCGGGCACATCAACAAGCTGCTGGCCGACGGCATCCTCAATGACGATCTGCGGCACCGCGCGATGGGCCATCGCCACGCCGGCGAAGCTGCCGACCAGGCTGCCGTGCTGGCGAGCTCTTGAGCTCGAGGGCGTTTTGGACAAGTCTCTGATCGATGATGTCGGCACCGAGATCTTCGCGCTGGCCGTGAAGATCTTTCCGATCTGCCGCAGCATCACCGGCGATGGCGTCAGGCAAACCTTGCGCGAGGTCGCCGCCCATATCGCGCTCGATATCCATGAGGTTCCGACCGGAACCCAGGTGCTGGACTGGACCGTTCCGCGCGAATGGAATATCCGCGACGCCTTTATCAAGAACGCGCGCGGCGAGCGGATCGTCGATTTCAACCAGTCCAATCTGCACGTCATGGGCTACAGCGTGCCGGTTCGGCAGCGGATCTCGCTCGCCGAGCTGAAGCAGCACGTCTACACGCTGCCCGATCAACCCGACCTGATCCCTTATCGGACGTCGTATTACGCCGAAAACTGGGCATTCTGCATGGCGCATCGCCAGCTCGAAGCGTTACCGGACGAGACCTATGAGGTCTCGATCGATTCCACTTTGGCGGACGGGCATCTGACCTATGGAGAGTTCTTCCATCAGGGCGAGAGCGCGGACGAGTTCCTGCTGTCGGCCCATATCTGCCACCCCTCGCTGGCCAACGACAATTGCTCCGGCATCGCGCTGCTGACGCAGCTGGCCAAGCGCATCTCCACGATGCGCACCCGCTACAGCTATCGGTTTCTGTTCGCCCCCGGCACGATCGGCGCCATCACCTGGCTGGCGCGCAACGAGGACAAGGTCGATCGCATCAAGCACGGCCTGGTGGTCTCGATGGTCGGCGACCCCCGCGGGCCGACCTATAAAAGGAGCCGGCGCGGCGACAGCGAGATCGACCGGACCATGATCCATGCGCTGCGCCATGCGGGCCTGTCGCCGACCATCGAGGCGTTCTCGCCTTACGGCTATGACGAGCGGCAATATTGCTCGCCCGGGTTCAACCTGCCCGTCGGCCTGTTCCAGCGCAGCAAGTTCGGCGCCATTCCGCAATATCATACGTCGGCCGATAATCTGGATTTCATCAGCCCGGATGTGTTGGGCCAATCCTATCGGCTGATCGAGACGGCGATCGGCGCGATCGAGGCCAACGGCACCTATTGCAACATGTTCCCCAAAGGCGAGCCGCAGCTCGGCAGGCGCGGGCTCTACGGCGCGATCGGCGGCGACAAGGACGCCGCCGCCGCCAATATGGCGATGCTGTGGATCCTCAACCTGTCGGACGGCAGCCATTCATTGCTGGACATCGCCGAACGCGCCGATCTTCCCTTCGCGGTGGTACAAAGAACCACGAAAGTGCTCGAAGACAAGGGATTGCTTGAGCCTCTGCGCGAGGCCTAAGAGTCTGACTGAAAAAGAAGCCATAAAATCGAGCTTGATTCGTCTTTGCGAGCCGAGGACGGCGCATCGCGCCGTCCGACCGCGAAGCAATCCAGGGACATCAAGCAAGAACTGGATTGCTTCGTCGCAAGAGCTCCTCGCAATGACGACCTTGAAGGCCGCGTTTTGTTGATCGTTGTTTCAGCCAGGCTCTAAGGCTGAGGCCCCGCCTTGCTCACCCGGCAAAATCCGGCCAGCGCCGATCCTTGTCGTTGATCGTCGTCACCGGCAACGGCCAATCGATGCCGAAGGCGGGATCATCGTGGCGCACGCCGCTGGCCGCGTCCGGCGCGTAGAAATCCGAAATCAGGTAGTTGACCCGCGCGTCGTCGCTCAGCGTCTGGAACCCATGCGCAAAGCCGCGCGGGATATAGAGCTGCAATCCGTTGTCGGCGGATAATTCGAAGCCGAGCCAGCGCCGAAATGTCGGCGACTCCGGCCGCAAATCGATGATGACGTCAAAGATTGATCCGATGAGGCAGCGCACCAGCTTCACCTCGCCGTGAGGGGCGCGCTGAAAATGCATCCCGCGTAGCGTGCCCTTGTGCAAGGAGTGGGAGATGCTGTGCTGCGGAAACACGGTTTCGAGGCCTTGGTCCCGGAACTCGTTGACGCAAAAGGTGCGGGCGAAGAAACCGCGCTCGTCCCGCATCGGCTCCGGATGAACCAGCATCGCGCCGTTAAGATTGATTACTTCGAAGCGCATGATTTTCGCACTTTCCATTGTGGTTGGATTAACCACGGCGAGGTTACCAACACCCGGTTTAAGTATCGATAACTCCGTCAATTTTTACCATAAATCGCCGCGACGCTTCAAATTGTCCGCGCTTATGCGATAGATGGCTGACGCAACGAATGACTAAAACGGACAGCCATTTTCATTTCAGCGAAGAGCGGCTCATGAACGCACATTCCAAACCCCAGTCGATCGCCTCGAAATCCAGCTTCGGCCGCTGCCGGCTATGCGACAAGCCGATCACGACGAGCTTCATGGACCTCGGCATGTCGCCGCTGTGCGAGAGCTTCCTGACCGCCGAGCAGATCGACGCCAGCGAGTCGTTCTATCCGCTGCACGCGCTGGTCTGTGATAATTGCTTCCTGGTGCAGCTGAAGGAATATGTCCAGCCGGAGCACATCTTCACCGAATATGCTTACTTCTCGTCCTATTCGACCTCCTGGGTCGAGCACGCGCGGCGCTATTGCGAAATGATCAAGGGCCGGCTGAACCTGGGCGGCAGCAGCCGGGTCTATGAGATCGCCAGCAATGACGGCTACCTGCTGCAGCATTTCCTGCCGCTCGGCGTCCCGGTGACCGGGATCGAACCGGCCGCCAATGTGGCCGAGGTCGCCAAGCAGAAGAATGTCCCGACGCTGGTCGAGTTCTTCGGCCTCGCGCTGGCGCAGCGCCTGGCCTCGGAAGGCAAGACGGCCGACCTGATCATCGGCAACAACGTGCTGGCACAGGTGCCGGACCTCAATGATTTCGTCGCCGGCATGGCGCATCTCTTGGCGCCGCAGGGCGCGATCACGCTGGAATTCCCCCACCTCGAAAAGCTGATCAACGAGAATCAGTTCGACACCATCTATCACGAGCATTTCTCGTATTTCTCGCTGGTGACGATCGATCGCATGGCAAAACGCCATGGTCTGAAGCTGTTCGACGTCGAACAGATCCCGACCCATGGCGGCTCGCTGCGGGTCTATCTGTGCCGCGACGACGCCGCGCATCCGGTGTCGTCGAACGTCACCGCATTGCTGGCCCATGAGCGCGGCATCGGTCTGGAGGATATCGCGTCCTACGGGCAGTTTGCCGCCGGCGTCCACCACACCAAGCGGCAATTGCTGTCGTTCCTGATCGACTGCAAGGAGAAGGGCGCGCGGCTGTGCGGCTACGGCGCGCCGGGCAAGGGCAACACGCTGCTGAATTATTGCGGCATCGGCACCGATTTTCTCGACTTCACCGTCGACCGAAATCCCTACAAGCACGGCCGCTTTACGCCCGGCATGCACATTCCGATCCACCCGGTCGAGATGATCGACGAGATCCGGCCCGATTATCTGCTGATCCTGCCGTGGAATCTGAAGAAAGAGATCGTCGCCCAGATGCGCCACGTCGGCGATTGGGGCTGCAAATTCGTGGTCCCGATTCCCCGCGTTGAAATCATCGATCCACGAAAGGTCGCAGCATGAAGGTCGTTCTGTTCTGCGGCGGGCTCGGAACCCGCATTCGCGAATATTCCGAAAGCATTCCCAAGCCGATGGTGCCGATCGGGCATCAGCCGATCCTGTGGCATGTGATGCAGTATTACAGCCAGTACGGGCACAATGATTTCATCCTGTGCCTTGGCTACAAGGCCAATGTCATCAAGGACTATTTCCTGAACTATCGGCAGACCGCGAACAGCGACTGCGTCATCACCGATTTCGGCAAGAAGGTCGAGATTCTCGGCGATCAACCGCCGGATTGGCGGGTGTCGCTGGTCGACACCGGGGCCTGGCGCAATATCGGCGAACGGCTGGTGGCGGTGCGGCATCTGGTCGAGGACGAGGAAATCTTCCTCGCCAATTACAGCGACGGGCTGAGCGACGTGCCGTTGCCGGAGATGATCGAGACGTTCAAGGCCAGCGGAAAGCTCGCCTGTTTCGTCGCCATCCATCCGCCGATCAGCTTCCATCTCGCCGAATTCGACGATGAGGGCTCGGTGCAGCGGATCCGCTCCAGCCAGGAATCGGAGATCTGGATCAATGGCGGCTTCTTCATCTTCCGCAAGGAGATCTTCGACTTCATCCAGGAAGGCGAGGAGCTGGTGCTCGAGCCGTTCAATCGGCTGATCGAGGGCGGCCACCTGATGGCCTACAAATATGAGGGCTTCTGGCGCGCGATGGATACGCTGCGGGATCGACAGGTCCTCGAGGACATGGTCGATCGCGGCGATACGCCATGGCGGCTGCAGACCCCGCTCAAACCCAGCAAGGTTGCCTGATGCGGCCGTTGCATCTCGCCAAGCCCGGGGAACGGCTGAGTGTGCTCTGTCTGGGCGCGCATTCGGACGATATCGAAATCGGCGCGGGCGCAACATTGCTGAGCCTGATCGAGCGCGGCGTGCAGCTCGACGTACATTGGTGCGTGCTGAGCGGCGGCGGGGTGCGCGACGACGAGGCGAAACGGTCGGCCGCCGATTTTCTGGCCGATGCGGCGACCGCGCAGGTCGAGGTCACGGCGTTTCGCGACGGCTTCTTTCCCGAGCAGGGCGAGGCGATCAAGCAATGGTTCGAGGCGCTCAAGCAGCGGGTCGAACCGGATCTGATTCTGACGCATCGGCGCGACGACGCCCATCAGGACCATCGCCAGGTCTGCCGGCTGACCTGGAACACATTCCGGGATCATCAGATCCTCGAATACGAGATCCCCAAATGGGATGGCGACATCGGGCAACCGAATGTCTACGTCCCGGTGTCGGCGCAAGCGCTGCAGCGCAAGATCGAGCTGTTGATCGCGCATTTCGGCAGCCAGCGCTCCAAGCAATGGTTCGACGAAGAGACCTTTCGCGGTCTGGCGCGGATCAGAGGCATGGAGTGCCGCGCGCCCGAGCGCTACGCCGAAGCTTTTTTCGGCCGCAAGCTTTCGCTGCTGTAACGGCCGCCGAAATGGCGGCGGATTGCCGTGGAGTTGCCGACCAATGATTTCGCCGACTAAGCCCTAACCGGAACGCCGCCATGAGAGCCGAGCTCGACAACAGCCTATCGTTGGGACTCCGCGCCGATGAATGGGTGCAGGTCCGTACCGCGGAGGAAATCTTCGCCACGCTGGATCGCAACGGGCGGCTGGACGAGCTGCCGTTCATGCCGGAAATGCTGAAATATTGCGGGACGACGCTGCGGGTCGGCAAGCGGGCCCACAAGACCTGCGATCCGGCGATGGGGGTCGGCGGCCGCAAGATGGCACGCACCGTTCACCTGGAAAATCTTCGCTGCGACGGGGCGGCGCATGATCAGTGCGAAGCGGGCTGTCTGATCTTCTGGAAAGAGGCCTGGCTGAAGCGGGTCGATCCCGCGACGACGCACGGCGCGGCGCCGGCAAACGGTGAGGCTACCGACCGCGTCCGCGCGATCGAGGCGTCGCTTCGCGCCGGCGTGAAGATCCCCCCTGCGCCCGGCGAAACCGAGCCGACCTATGTCTGCCAGAACACCCAGATCAAATTCGCCACCCAGCCGCTGAAATGGTGGGATCTGCGGCAATATTGGGAGGACTACAGCTCCGGCAATGTCCGCCTGTCGCAGCTCGCCGCCGGTTTGCTGTACTCGCTGTGGCGCACGGTGGCCGAAGCCGGGATCGGCCTCGGCTCGGCGATGCGCTGGAGCTATGACCGGTTCGCGCGCGCGGTCGGTGGCGCGCCCTATCCGGTGCGGCCGTTCGGCGTGCCGATCGGCACGCCGGTGCCGCGACAGCAGCTCGATCTGCAGCAGGGCGAGAGGGTCCGGGTCAAGCCGTTCAAGGATATTCTGCCGACGCTGGATTCCAACTATCGCAATCGCGGATTGTATTTCGACGTCGAAATGGTGCCGTTCACCGGGCGCACTTACGAGGTCGATCGGCGGCAGTCGCAGATCATCGACGAGTGCAGCGGCAAGATGGTGCGGTTCAAGACCGACGCGATCATCCTCAAGGATGTGGTCTGCCAGTCGCGCTATTCGGTCTGCCGTCGCTTCTGCCCGCGCGCGATCTATCCCTATTGGCGGGAGATCTGGCTGGAGCGTGCCACGGAAGATGCGGTGACGCCGTGTTCGGGCCGTGCGCCGTCGCCGGATGAGGGCGCCGTCATTTGAGCCGGAATGTCGATCGATATTTCGCCGACAACAAGGCCTTCGTCGGCCTTCAGCGCAGCTCGCTGCGCAGCGGCGTCACCTATGTGATCGCGCGGGGCCTCAACGTTTTCGTGCAGCTGGCGTCGACCGTCGTGCTGGCGCGTCTGCTCGGACCTCATGATTTCGGCCTCGTCGCCATCGTGCTGGCCCTGGTGGGGTTCGCCCCGATGCTGATCGATCTGGGAACCACCGAGGCGTCGATCCAGAAGACCCGGATCAGCGAGGTGGAAATCAGCTCGCTGTTCTGGCTCAATATCGCGATCGGCCTGCTGTTGACACTGTTGCTGGCCGGCGGCAGCGGTGTCATCGCGCGGATGTTCGACGAGCCGTCGCTGACCGGCATCGCGCTGGCGCTGTCGGCGACGTTCATCATGTCGGCGCTGTCGACCCAGCACTACGCGCTGATGCGCCGTGCCATGCAGTTCCGCCGCATTGCCATCATCGATATTTCGGCCAATGCGGTGGGCAGCGTGGTCAGCGTCGTGATGGCGCTCACCGGCTTTGGCTATTGGGCGCTGGTCGCAAAGCCGCTGGTGACGTCGACGCTGGCGGTTGCGGGCGTATGGACCGCCTGCCGCTGGGTGCCGGGGCGCCCGCTTGTCACGCCGGATGTGAGGGAATTGGTTCGCTTCGGCCTGGGCGTGACCGGATTCACCATGACCGACTATCTGTCGCGCGCGGGCGATCGCATCGCCATCGGCTATGTCTACGGGCCGGGTCCGCTCGGATATTTCCAGAATGCGTTTACGATCTACAGCAATCTGCTCAGCATTCTCACCGAGCCGCTGCACAGCATAGCGGTGTCCGGCCTGAGCAAGCTCAGGAATGACCTCGACCAGTTCAAGCGGGCATGGGCCACGGCATTGTCGTCGCTGAGCTTCTTCTCCGCCCCGGCCTTCGCGGTGCTGGCCGTCACCGGGCAGGATCTGGTGGTGCTGCTGCTGGGGCCGAAATGGGCGCCGGCCGGCCCATTGCTCTGCATCTTCGCGCTGCGCGGCATCGCCCATGGCGTCGAACGTTCATTGGGTTGGGTTCATGTCGCCGCCGGCCGGTCCGACCGCTGGATGCGGTGGGGATTGGTCAGCGCGCTGGTTCAGCTGGCCGCCTTGATCGCCGGTCTTCCCTTCGGCGTCATCGGCGTGGCGACGACCTATGCGGTCGTCATGTTCGGACTGTTCATTCCGGCGCTGGTCTATGCCGGGCGTCCGGTCGGCATAGGCTATGACGACGTGCTGCGCGCGGTGGGTCCGCCGACCATCGCGGCCCTCGCCGGCGTGGCGGTCGGGTTCGGAATCCAGCAGATCTTTCTGACGGATTACATTCAGCTGGTCCGGCCGTTGCTGTCGGGCGCGATCTGCCTCGCGGTCTATTTCGCCGTGGTGGTGGGCATCTTCAAGGTGACCGGACCGCTGCGATTGGGGCTTTCACTGTTGAGGGAATATGCCGCAAGGCGCTCCCTCGCTAATTCCTAACCGAACAGGCAGGGCAAATCATGGCACCGGTCGAACGATTTCTGGTCGGATTGGATAGTCCGCCGTGGAGCATGGCCTGGCGCGTTGCGCTTGGTCTTTCGATGCCCCCGCTGCTGCGCGCGATCTCCGGGTCCCGCGATCGGGTCTGGATGGATCTGGCGCTGTTCCTCGCGATCCTGATCGCGCTGTATTTGATCCCGGTCGTGCTCCGGCGGCTGTTGCCGTTCTCCGACGAGGCGAAGGAGATCTGGTCGGCGCGCCGCAGGATCGCCAAGCGGCACGATTCCTATCAATGGCAGAAGCTGTTCTGGATCGGGCTCGGTCTGTTTCCCTATACGGTGGTCGGCCATGGCCTTGGGCTTGGCGAATTGCTGATCACGCTCTTCTGTCTCCTCGGCGGCAGCGCCGGGCTGTTCTTCTGGAGCCGGATGGATTGGGCCAAGCAAGGCGGCGGCTGACCGAGTCTTTGCGGTCACGCCTGTCGGCGCTGGAATGCGCTGCTGACGAACAGCAGGATCAGCACCAGGATGGAGAACTGGCTTCCGCGCACGAACAGCGTGGCCTCGGTCAGATTGTGCACCAGATGGATGAACAGGATCAGCGCGATCGCCGCATAGGTTGGGCGCGTGTGGCTGGCGGGCGCGCTCACGATCGACAATCTCATCGTCGTCACCATGCGTGCGGCGACGGCGATCACCACCAGACAGGTCGCCGGCAGGCCGATTTGCAGCCACAGTTCGAGATAGCCATTATGGGCCTGGTTGATGATGCCTTTCTGCACGTCGCCGAGCCATGTCCCGGGCTCGAGTTTGGTCAGCGGATCGTTGACCAGGCCGACATCCCAGAACGCCCCATAGCCGTGGCCAAGCCACATCCGTTCGGAGGCCTTGCGCCAGGCGAACGCCCATAATTCGTCGCGGCCGGTGAAGGATGTGTCGCCGACAAACAGCCCCAGTACCCGCATCGCGTCGAAATCATTGATCACGAACAGCACGAGCAGGCCGGCGATGCCGAGCATCGCCAAGGCCAGCATCACCAACACGAAGCGCCGCCCAATGCCCGACGCGAGCCAGAACATGCCGCCGAGGCCGAGCGCCAGCGCCGCCAGCGCGATCGAGGTCTTGCTCGATGTGATCAGCAGAAAGAAGCTGATGATTGCGGCGGCGAATAGCCCGAATGCGATTTGGGGGAGCGACGCCGATCCGGCGATCCAGGTCACGCAGATAATGAGCGACAGCATCGCCACCATGCCGGCGACGTTCTTCTGGCTATAGATGCCGTGGACGCCGATCTCCGAGATGGTCAGCGCCGGCCATAGCGCGGTCGCCGCCAGATTGGCGAGGATGACCCCGAACAAGGTCAGAAACAGCAGGGTGTGAAACGACCGCAGCGATTTGACGCTGACCGCGATGGCCATCGCGATGACGCCGCCCAGCAGGGTCAGGACGGCGCGGCGGATCGTCAATTGCGGATAGTCGGACCACAATACGCTGAGCTGAAGGAAGGCGAGAGCGCTGAAAATCACAATGTTGTCGCGGACGATCTGGACCGCGGCGCTGCGATGGTGCAGCAGAATCAACAGCGCCACCGCCGTCATGGTCAGGACGACCAGGCGGTCGGGGAGGCTGCCCTCGACCCGCGCGGTTGGCGATGTGTTGCCGAGCGGGCTGATGCCGATAAAGGTGAACAGCAGAAAGCCCAGGGTCAGCAGCCACGACGCCGTGTCGATCCAGTCGAACCGTTCTACCCCGCCGTCGCTGTGGCGGATCGTGGCGGCATTGGCGCTTGTTGAGCCCGGCATCACTTGCCTTGTCACTTTTCCCGGCGCCTGTCCCCGGCTCGCCTTTGTCGACGGGGCGCCGCGACGGCAATCGGATCGCGATGAAGCCGAAAGCATAGATGGAAGGGCATATTTTAGTATTAATGATGCGCCCGCATCGCGGACCTGCCGCTGATGAACATGGCGGCAATGGAGCTGCAGGGCAGGCGCGTCGGGCGCGCGCCGCATTTGGCAATCGACCATTAACCTTGTTGCGTCATGATCGCGCCGCGGAGGACCCCGTGGTGCCGTGGGCGCCGTTGTGGATTGCGGGCACCCGCTGCATGCGGTGCCGTCGGGTCGGCTGTTTGGGGAAGTCGTCCGGCAATCGCGGGGGGCAAGTGTTCGGGACGGTCATGTCAATTCGGAAAACGGCATCGGCAGACGCAACGGCCGATCGGGCAAGCCTCTCCGGGGAGGATCCTTGGGCGGCGGCCTTAGCGGTTGCGATCGCTCAGGTGAAGCGCTTTTCCAGGCTGATCATCGTCGTCACCTTGCTGTCGGTGTTGGCTGGATTAGCCGCGCGGCTGCTGATCCCCGCCAGTTACAAGGCGACGGTGCAGGTGCTGATAGACCCGCGCGGCCTTCGCATCTTCTCGAATGATACCGGTCAGATCGACGCCAATACGGCGATCAATTTCGTCGAAAGCCAGATGGGCGTCATCAAGTCGGAGCGGGTGCTGTTGCGGGTGTTGCGCGGCGAGCGATCCCCGGCCACGGGCGGCACAGACGCGGCGTCCGGCGAAACGGCCGAGACCAAGGCGCTGATCAAGCTGCAGCGGGCGATCAAGGTGGAGCGCGCCGAACGCAGCTTCATCGTCGATGTCACCGCAGAGGCCGATTCGCCGCAACGCGCGGCCGATCTCGCCAATGCCGTGGTCAAAGCCTATATCGCGGAGGACCAGATCGACCGCAATGCGTCGATGACGCGGGTCACCACCGAATTGACCGGCCGGCTGCAGAGCCTGCGGCAGAATCTGCGCGAGGCCGAGGACAAGGTCGAGGCGTTCCGGGTGAAGAATGGGCTGGTCGGCGTTCGCGACAAGCTGGTGATCGAACAGCGGCTCAGCGAGACCACCACGGCGCTCACTCTGGCGGAGAGCCGGGAAGCCAAGCTGCGCGGCAAGGTCAACGAGCTTGCGTCATCGAAGCCGCAAATGAGCGCGATCGGCGAATTGGGGACCGATCCGGAGTCGCGCAGCCTGGCCTTGCTGTTGAACAACCAGGCCGCCGCCCGCAGCGAGGCGGAGCAATTATCCGGGGCGCTCGGCGAGCAGCATCCGGCCTTGATGAACGCGCGCAACCGGCTGAAGGAAATCGACAAGAGCATCAACACGGTGCTCGGCGGCGTCCGCAAGGCGGCGCAATCGCAGCTCGAACAGACCCAGGCGGAAGTCGCCTATCTGTCGCGCAAGGTCTCGGCGCTGTCGGCCGACCTGTCCAAGGCGCGGCAGGCCGAGGTCGGGCTGCGAACGCTGCAGGCCGACGTCGAGGGCAATCGCAAGATCCTCGAATCGTTCGAGACCAAGGCGCGCGAGACCAGCGAATTCAGCCAGATCGACGCCACCAGCGTGCGCATCGTGTCGCCGGCACGCGCCCCCACGGCGCAGCGCGGTCTCAAGAAATTGCTGTTGTGGGGCGTGTTCGGCGGCCTGGTCGGCGCGGTGCTGTCGATCGCGGCGGTCGTTCTGCTGGCGATCTTTCAAAACGGGCGCAGCGGCGGCGACACCGACGGCCGGACGCCGGCGCAGGATCATCGCCCCAACGAACAGAGCCCGGCGGCTGAGCCGCAGGAGATTCGCGGCCACTCGGAATCCGACAGGGGCGCCGCCATCATGGCGCTTTACAAAGCCATCTTGCCGTCCGGCCTGGCCGGCCTTCGCAACCGGAAGAAGCCGATCTCGGTGCTGGTCAGTTCCGGTCGACCGGGCCGCGGCAAGTTGGAGGTCGCCGCCGATCTGGCCTGGATGGCCGCCAGCCACGGCCGCCGCGCGCTGCTGGTCGAGGCCGACACTGCCAGCCCGGCCTTGGCCGCAGTCATACCCAGCGACGCGCCGGTCCGCCTGGTCAAGCTCGCCGGGATTTTGCGACCGGTCTATCGGGTCGAGGCCGGCTCGCAAACGCTGAGCGTCGCGCCGATCCTGAAGAACGAGCAGGATATCTGCCTGCGTCTGGCGCTGCGCGGCGACCCGATCGACACGTCGGGCGTGGCCGAGGATTTCGATTTTCTGGTCTTCGATGGCCCGGTGATCGCAAGCCGTGACCAGGCCGGCAAGCTGGCCGGTGCTGCCGATCGCATCGTGCTGGTGGCGGCGGCCGACGATCCGGCGGAGCCGAGCCATGCCGAGCTTGTCGACTGGCTCGGCGTGCCGGCCGACAAGGTGTTGCGAACAACCGTCGCCGCAGCCGGCGACGTGGCATCGGACGGCGCTGCAAAGCCGATGCCCCGCGACAGGATCGTGAGGGCTGGTTAGCGTTAATCTTTGTTAAACATTGCTGGCTGCTCGGCATTCTGTTGTTTTGCAACCGTCTTTGCAGGAGCCGTGATGGTTCCGAGCCTCTTGCATCGAAGGGAAACAGGACTTGCGCACCCGTGTTCTAGGATGGCTCGGTTGGGCCGGGATGGACACTGTCGGCCGTCTTGCGCTGCTGACGGTGAGCACGGCGATCTGCTCGCGATTGCTCACGCCCCGCGATTTCGGCCTGGCCGCATTGGTGCTCACCGTGGTTGCGCTGGGTTCGGTCATCGTCGGCGCGCCGTTCGAGGAAGCGCTGGCGCAGCGCAGCGTGCTGCGTCGCGTGCATTTGCGCGCGGCGCTGACCGGAAGCTGGCTGATCGGACTGGTCCTGGTCGTCGCGGCGGTTCCGGCCGGCTATCTGCTTGCGCAT
Source organism: Rhodopseudomonas sp. BAL398 (assembly GCF_033001325.1). Classification (NCBI taxonomy): domain Bacteria; kingdom Pseudomonadati; phylum Pseudomonadota; class Alphaproteobacteria; order Hyphomicrobiales; family Nitrobacteraceae; genus Rhodopseudomonas; species Rhodopseudomonas sp. BAL398. Next base: position 3,573,102 of record NZ_CP133111.1, on the reverse strand, counting down.
CTCTACGGCGAACCCGAGATCGCCACCCTGTTGCCGGTCGCGATGTGCTCGGTGTTCTTTTCGGGGCATTCCGACGTGATGACGGGGCTGGCGCGGCGGCTGCGGCGCTTTAATGACGTGTCGGCGGCGACGCTGTTCGGCCACCTGATCGGCATTCCGATATCGGTGGTGATGGCGATGACCGGCTTCGGCCTATGGGCCTTGATCGCGCAGCGGCTGCTGGTGGTCATCATCCGCGCGGTGGTGCTGCAATGGCGCATCAGAATTTTCATTCTGCCGCAGCTGTCGCTGAAGAACCTGGCCGGCATGGGCCGCTATGGCACGCTGACGCTGCTCGATCGGGTGATCGACAGCATGACCTATGTGGCTTTCAACTATCTGGTTGGCGCATTCTATGGTCTGGCCACGCTTGGTTACGTCAATGTCGCGATGCGACTGATCGAGCCGGTTCGCGGCGCGATCGGCGCCACAAGCCACAATCTGGCATTCTCCTGGTTCGCCGCGGTTCAGAAGGACCGCTCGCGGCTGCTGCGTCGCGTGTCGGAATTGGTCTCGCTCGCCTCATTGGCGATCGTGCCGATCTTCATCGGCATGGCCGCGGTGATGCCGACCTTGCTGCCGCTGGTGTCCGGCCCGGGCTGGGATGAATCGGTGAAGATCGCGGTTTGCCTCGGCATCGGCAGCGCCATCATGATGCCGTCGCGGCTGATCTATTCGGCATTTTCGGCGACTGCGCGGCCCGAATTCAGCCTGGTGGCCAATTGCGTGGCATTTGCCGGCACGTTGTTGGTGCTGGTGTCCACCGTCAGCCTCGGCCCGATCAGCGTCGGCCTGTCGCGGATCGCCGGCGACGTGTTGCAGGCCGCGATCGCGATCTGCGTATCGCCGCGCAATTTTGGATGGTCGCGCAGCGCTCGCTTCCATGCGCTGGCGCCGGCCTGGGGCCTGGCCATCGTCATGGGAGTGCTGGTCGGCATTTTGGGCATCGCGCCCCCGATCCTGGATCGCTCGCTGACGCTGGCGATGCTGGTGGTGTTCGGCATGGCGACCTACACGGTGCTGCTGTTCGTCTTCGCGCGCGACGATCTGGCCCGGATGATCGCGGTGTGGCCGGCGCGCCGTGCCAGCCACAGTTGAAGCCGTTCGCATGTCCGATGCGCGCAACATCGACATTCTCGTCACCGGCGCCACCGGCTTCATCGGCTCGAGCCTGCTCGAGCCGTTAGCCCGCGACGGCGCGCGCCTTCGCGCCGGTGTCCGGCAGGTCAAGCCGGCGGCCGCGGCCACGGCGCAAGTGCAAAGTTACCCCTGCGATCTCGACAATCCCGATCAGCTACGCGCCGCGGTCGCCGGCACCGACATCGTCGTTCACACCGCCTATCGGTCGATCGCGGCGATGCCCGACCAGTGCCGCAGGCTGCTCGCCGCGATGTCGGCCGCCGGCACCGCCAACCTGGTGTATTTCAGCTCGATCGCGGTCTACGGCAGCGCCGCCGGCCATGTCGGCGAAGACACGCCGCCTCACGGTGACCCCGGCAGCTATGGCTTGGCCAAGCGGCAATGCGAAGAGTCGATCCGGCAATGGGTCGCCGAGCAGCCACAGACCAGGCGCGCGGTGATATTGCGGCCCGGAATCGTCTATGGCGCCCACAGCCAGCTGTGGGTCGACAAGATGATCGCGCGGATTCGCTGCGGCGCCTGGGGGACGTTCGGGTCGTCGGGGGAGGGGATGGCGGCGCTGATCCATATCGATGATGTCGCGGCGATCACCGCCCAGGCTTGCGCGCGGCTCGCGCAGGATTCGCAGAATTTGCCGGGCGTAACGATTGTCAACGCGGTCGGACCCGAGACGCCAAGCTGGAACGCATATTTTCGCGCGCTGGCCGCGGCGGACGCTCAACCCGCCTTGCGCGACTTATCGCAGGTCGAGCTGGCATTGCGGATGGCCGTGGCGATGGCCGCCAAGGTCTGGCGCAAGGCCGGACTGCCGGGGGCGCATTGCGCGGCGCTGGCGCCGACGCCATCCGAATTGCGGCTGTTCGCCTTGCGCGCGGATTACGCGACCGACAAAGCCGAGGCCGCGATGGGATTCAAGGCCGGGATCGGACTGCAGGACGGGCTGCGCCGCACGCTGTCGCGCCGCTGATCGTGCGGCGAAGGCAGCGCTGAGTTGGAGGGGCGCCCAACGCCTGCCCGATCCGTCTGCGATGAGCGTCAGAGTCGGACCAAAAGAGAAACCAATACATCAGAGATGATTTCGTCATTGCGAGCCGAGGACGGCGCGTAGCGCCGTCCGAACGCGAAGCAATCCAGGGGCGGCAAGCACAGACTGGATTGCTTCGTCGCAACAGCTCCTCGCAATGATGGGCTTGACGGCTTGATTCCTGCTGATCGCTTTTGCGGTCAACATCTCAAGAGACCAATCCGGATCCATAGAGCGCCGGGCGGAAGCGCGGCATCCACAGCACCTTGCCGAGGCCTGCGGAGAACACCACCGAGGCGCGCGCGCGCGACCGCTCGCCGAATGGCGACAAGGCCAGCATCGCGAGGCCGCCGAGCCCGATCTGCGCCACGCCGACCGCCATCCAGCCCAGCATCTCCAGCCAATGCGCCGGCCGCAGCATGCCGAGCACGAACACCCGGATCTGGCCGCTGAGGAATTTGCGCTTGCGGATATAGCCCCAGTTCAGCCGGCTCTGCGGCACCCATTCGATCACGCCGGCATTGGCAGCCCAGAACAGCCGCCGGCCGGACAATGTCAGCCGCTTCAGCAACAGGCTGTCCTCGCCGCCGATACTGTTCAGCGACAGTTCGAAGGGGGCGGCGTCGTTCAGGCAGCGCAGCCGGTCGAACATCGAATTGTTGGTGCCCAGATAGGCGGCGCGGCTGGTGATGTCGGCGCCGTCGGCACATTCCATCTGTCGGGAAAAATAGCGGGAAAATTCCTCGATCCCGGCGCTGCCCTCGCTCCTGGCGTTCACCGGGCCGAACACCGCATCCGCGCCAGTCCGGCGCGCCGTCTCCACGAGTCCGGACAGCCAGTTGTCGTCGGCTTCCTCGTCGTCATCGAGGAACGCCACCCAGCGCCCCTGCGCGGCGCGCACGCCGGCATTGCGCGCGCTGGACACGCCCGGCCGCGGCTCGTGCAGATAGCGAAGCGGCAAGCCGATCCGCGCCGCGATCTCGGCGACCGGGGCCTGCGCGTTGCCGTCGGCCGAATTGTCGACGACGATGATCTCCACGCCGATCTCGTCGAGTCCGACCTGCCGGCCTAGGCTCTCGATCGCGCGGCGCAGCGGCGCGGGGCGATTGAGCGTGGGGATCACGACGCAAACCACGTCCATGCGGCACTCCGGTGAACAATATCGGCGGCCGGACCGCCGATGTCGCGCCGAAGAATTCGGCGGGACAATCATATGATGAAAACGATTTGCCTCGATAATAGGTTCAACTGGTGTGCGGCGATCGCCAAGACACGCGGCTTGCGCGGAGGACTATGATTATCGTTAATAATTTCCGCCCCGGCGGCGACCCGACCCAGCGATCGCAGGCGCAGCGCGCTTGCACGGCAATGCCGCGCCAGCCGGCCGCGTCCGGCATGCCATCAGCCGCGGGCGGATGACATGCAGCCCGTCAGCATCGAAGACCCAAACAGCGCGCGCCGGCACGATCCGATCGGCCTGGCGGTCATTATCTGCACCTATCACCGGCCGCAGCTGCTGCGCCAGACGCTCGATAGTCTGAGCCGGCAGACGGTGCCGCAGGATCTGCGGCCGTCGGTCTATATCGTCGACAACAGCGACGACGGCTCGGCCGCCGATGTGGTGGCCGCGGCCGCGGCGGCGAGCGCGCTGCCGATGCGCTGGCTCGCGGCGCATCCGGCCAATATATCGGTGGCCCGCAATGTCGGGATCGGCGCGACGGACGAAGCCTTCGTGGCCTTCATCGATGATGACGAATTGTGTGAGTCCGGCTGGTTTGAAGCCGTCGCACAAGCATTGCGAGCGACCCGGCATGACGTTCTGTTCGGCCGGGTCATTGCAAATTTCGAAAATCCGGATCTGCCGAGCGGTGCCGTCAGGCAGCTGTTTGCGCGCGAGCTCGATCGCGCCGACGGGCACGAGCTCTACGCCTTCGGTCCCGACAAGAACGCCAGCATCTCGCTTGCCACCTGCAACTCGATCTTTCGCCGCGCCACCACATTGACCGACGACGTTCCGTTCGACGCGTCGTTCGGCGTCGGCGGCGGCGAGGACTACGAGCTGTTCTGCCGGCTGCAGCGGCGTGGCCGCAGCTTCGGCTGGCTGCCCGGCGCGATTGTGCGTGAATATGTTCCGGCCGCGCGATGCGAAGGCCGCTATCTGCGCCGGCGGTTCTATGCCGGCGGCCAGGCCTATGCGGCGGCGATCGCGCGCAACAGCGACAACCGGCAGCGCACGCGCTGGATCCTGCGGCTGAAGGCGCTGGCGCAGGGCCTGCTGCTGCTGGCGCAAGCGCCGCGCGCGGCGATCAGCGGGCGCAAGGGCTTTGCCGATTACTTCTATCGCTGGGCCGGCATTTTGGGCAAATTGTCGTTCGGCGGGATCTATCCGCTCTATCGCCGCGACGAGAGCTGATACCAAAGGGCAAGGCCTCTCCTTCGTCATGCGTGGCCTTGTGCCGGGCATCCAGGTCTTGAAAGCCGTGCTGGATCAAAGGCGTGGATGGCCGGGACAAGCCCGGCCATGAGGGGCGTCGTCAGCGCCGATCGGCGATGGCCGCGCCGGCGCCCGACGCGGGATCCTGCGATGCCGCGAAGGCGACCATGCGTTCGTGCAGGGCGCGGCGCTGCGGCAGCGACAACGCGATCGTCGATTGCACACAGCTGGCGATCATGCGCGGATCGAGCGAGGTGATGAAATTAGTTTCATCTTCCGCGTCGGCGAAGGCGTCGCTCCAGCGGGTGTGACATAGCGACATCGGTGCGACCGCCAGCCCGGCCTCGGCCAGTCCCAGCACCCGCTCGGCGAACACGCCATACAGCAGATATTCCGAGAAGTGCTGGGTGCGTGCCAGCTGGATGCGCCAATCGCGGCCGCCGATCTGCGCGATGCGTTCGATCATCTGCCGCACCACGGATCGTCGCCACACTACCAGGGAATCGATGTAGTCGCCATCGTGGAATTCATCCGGGGGCAAGCCCATCAATTGGCTCGCCGACAGATGCCAGGACCGATGGCCGCCGGCATCGACATGCGGTCGCCGAAACAGCCGAACCCCGGCGCCGGCCTGATACAAATCGTCCACCGAGAATGGCCGCACGAATTCCGCGTCGCTATCGACGTGCAAGATGATTTCGGTGGGCGACTGCGCCGCGCCGGCGATCTTCATGATCTGCTGCGCGATCCATCCGCGCACCGGCAGGCTGAACGGGGTGAGGTAGATGTTGCGCCGGGGCAGCGACAGCAGCCGACGCCATCGCGCCGGCGGCATCGGAATTTTCCAAAACCAGGCCGGCAGCAGGGTTTCCTCGGCGATGATCCTTCGTCGCGCGCTCGCCAGCGGCGCGAACAGCGCCAGATCCGAGGCCGGCACATAGAGCAGATGCTGCACAATATCCGGCACGAAACGGTCGACACTTTCGCATAGCAGCGCGCAGATCTCGAAATCGCCGCGAAACGAGCAGGTCATGATGCTGGCGGCATCGTGGCCGGTCGGGCGGGGTGCGTCGGTCATGGCGCCCAGTCCATCTTGGCGATCGGTGAGAATGTCGATTGCACGATCGCCGGGGATGCGAAGCGTCCGGGATATTGCAGCATCTCGGTGACCTCGGTGATGTGGACGGCGAAATCCTCATCGAGCCGGCTGTCGCGGCCACTGGTCACGACCTCGGCCAATTCTTCGACGCCGCGTAGAAAATCCATGGTGGGGCGGCCCCGGCCGCCGGGAAACAGCGGCGGCCGCACCAGGCCGAGCCGTCGTCCGGCGAGCCATGGCAGCTTGCGTTCGATCAGCCGCGCGACCCGGCCTTGTGCGGCGCGGCGCAGCACCACGGGGCTGGCATAGTCCCACAATTCGCTGATCTCGAGGTGACCGTCGTCGCCGACGATCCGCATCCGGTGGTCATAGGGGGCGACGATCGAATTGGTCAGCCGCGCCACCACGCCGTTGTCATATTCGAGCAGGCCGACGGAAAAATCCGGCGTCGCGGAGTCCAGCGGCGGCGTGGTGTGCTTGTCGGGGATCTGCACCGACGCGAAGGCGGAGACCCGACGGACCGGGCCGAACATCGCGCCCAGGATCGTCAGCGCGTAGCCGGCGTGCTCGAAGGTGCAGCCGGTCTCGAATTCGCCGCGCGCCGGCCAGGCGCGGCCGCTCTTGCTGAGCCAGCCGTGATAATTGGCGCGATGGATCATGCCGTCGTCGAGTTCGGCATAGGCCAGCCGAATTTTGCCGATCCGCCCGGCACGAACCGCCGACAAGGCAGTCTGCGCGCTTTCGCCCAGAACATTGCACGGCGCGGAGGACAGTCGCACGCCGGCGGCGCGGGCTGCGTCGCGTAGTTCGGTGGCCTGCGCCATGGTCAGCGCCAGCGGTTTTTCGGAATAGACGTTCTTGCCCGCCGCGATCGCCGCGCGGGTGACGTTGGCATGGCTCTCCGGGCAGGTCAGGTTGACGACGATCCGGACCGCGGGATCGTCCAGCGCCTGTTGCAGCGAGGCGTAAGGCGTGTCGCCCCAACAGGCGACGAAGGCGGCCAGACGTTGCGGATCGCGGTCGAACACCCCGACCAGGCGCAGCCGCTCGCCATGAAACGGCAAGCCGTAGCGATAGGAATCCGCGACATAGCCGCAACCGATGATGGCAATGCCGAGGGGCTCGTTCATGGATACTTTCGCTGCACGAATGCCGATCGCTCGAAGCCATAACGTCTTCGATTTAAATCCGAGTTACCGCGCGGTCGCCGCGTGGATGACACGCGGAATCGTGCCTAGGCATCGTGCTCGGGAAACACCGGCCAGCCGGTCAGGCGTTGGCCCAACAGCAATTGCAGGAACAACGCGGCGCACAACGCGTAGCGCCAGGCCATCCGGCGCGGATGGCTGATCAAGCGCCAGCTCCATTCCAGGCCGAGCCGCTGCATCACGGGCGGCGCCCGGGTCTGGGTATCGGCGACGAAGTCGAGCGCGGCGCCGACGCAGAGAAATCCCACGCCCGGATAGATCGCCGCCATGCGGTCGGAGAACATCTCCTGCTTGGGTGCACCGAGACAGACAAAGCAAAGCCGCGCTCCCGAGGCCGCGATGCGGCCGGCGGATTCCAGCGCTGCTTGTGAAGCGTAGTCGAAACCCTGCGGCGGCGCTTCGGTGCCGCTGATGATCAGCTTGGGAAACATCGCCTGCAATCGCTGCGCGGCGCAGCCCAGCGTGTCATTGTCCGAACCGAACAGGAAGATGCCGGCGCCGGCGCGTTCGGCCGCCGCGCACAGCGGCAGCACGATGTCGGCGCCGGCGACGCGCTCCAGCGCGGGTTCCGTTTTCCGGCCGAGCATCACGATCGGCATGCCGTCGGCCGTGACGAAGGTCATTCGGCGATAGGCGGCAAGAAAGGCCTTGTCGCGCCGCTGCTTGACCAGATGATCAAGGTTGAGCGTCGCCAGCGTGAACCCGGCTTTTTGGTTAACGCGATCCATCACCGCGCGTTGCAGATCGTCGAAGTTGCGAACATTGATCTCTTGTCCGGCTACTACTGCGACGGAGGTGGGGGGCATGAGAACAGCGAACGCTCCGGAATGGTGCCGTGGGATAGAGTCTCGTAGGCGTCAATCGTATCAGTCCAGGGAGCAGCTACGAGTCTCTTCGGTCTTAACCTTTTTCTATAGTTAATCCGCTCGCGCGCCGCGCTGCGTTCGATCGCATTCAGATCGCGTTGCGATCACGGGCATCGGCGATGGCGCGAGAGCCATGCCGTCAACTTACACGCGACAGATTAGCGATCGGTGTCGTTGAATGGAGAAAGTCGGGGTGATCGCCTGCGAGGAGGCTTTTATCGGAAGGCGCGTGCGGCGATTGCTGGATGTCGCCACGGGACCCGTTGGTTTCCGCATAATTTGCCGACGCGGTCCTGCGCGCGTTTATCGCGGCGCGTGGTCGGCTGGGTCGATGAGGAGGGCGAGCCGCCTGTTGTGATACACGCTGCTTGCCACCGCGAGGCCCCAGGTCAATCCGATCAGCATGAAATAATGACGCCAATGGTCGGTGTCGATGATGAAGCTTTCCAGCAGCGTGACGATCAGCGTCGAGACGATGGCGATGTAGCTGCGTTGCCACGGCGTGCGCATGAACATGTGGCGAACGCCGTAGATCGCGGTGGTGAACACCAAGGCGGGATAGAGGATGCCGCTGATCCAGCCGCCGGACATGAAGGCATTCAGGAAGGAATTGTGGGTGTCTTCCGGGAAGAAGGTGCGGAATTGCAGCGGGCCGATCCCGGTCGGATAGTCGAGCGCCATCGCGGCGCCGAGAATATGCCGTCCGAACCGGCCGAACCGGCCGCTGTCATAGGGCTGGTGAAAGCTGGCGCGTTCCTTGAACAGGGACGAGACCTGGTTGTCGAATGACAGCAGGACGACGACCGCCAGGGCGACCAGGACGATGGCCGCAGTGGCAAGGATGACGATGCGCAGGCGCTTGTGCTGCGTCGTCGCGGTGATGAACATCAGCGCCAGCATCAGCAGCGACGCGCCGGCGAAAGTGCCCCAGGCGGCGCGGGAAAACGCCAGAAAGATCGCCAGGCTGATGATCCCCAACGCCAATGCGTTGCGCAGCGCGCTCCAGAACGATCCCTCGACCACCCGCTGCAAGGCGTAAAGCGCGGGAAACACCAGGAAGGCGCCGAGCACGTTGGGATCTTTGAAGGTGCCGCGGGCGCGGCCGGCAAAGGTGAGCAGGTCCTGGCCGCCCGGAACGAGGTTGAAGTAGCCGGCGATGCCGGCCAGCGCGGCGATGATCCCGCCGACCAGATAGCCGCGCGCGATGGCCTCGACGCGGTCGGCGGTGTCTTCCAGGCAGACCATCGAAAAGAAGACGGCGGTGGTCGCCATGTACCAGGAGGTCAGCAGCCAGGTCAGGATCTCGGAATCATCCAGCAGATCCACGGCGCCGATCGAATAGCCGATGCCGATGCCGATCAGCAGCGCGATCGGCACCAGCAGAGGCGGCGCCATCCGCAACCCGCTGGCGAAGAACACGATCATCGACAGCACGATGGCGAATTCATAGGGGCTTGGCTCGATGAACACGATCGCGCCGCTGGCGCCGACGAGCCACAGCAAGCCGAGCTGCAATGTCTTCAGTCCGGGGATCGCCGTCGTCGGGAGCGCCGGCCGGGGTGCTGCGGCAAAGTCGGTCATCGGTTCAACCTTGCATCGCCCAACGGGACCCATCTGTCAGTCGCATGGTGCGGCGACGTTGTTGGGGCGTCCGCAGCAATCGATCCGGTCGCGCGCCATGTGCCATCGATGCCGACGCGTTCGACCTGGCTGGGCGGCAGTTTAGGGAAACGAGATTAACGCCGACTTTATCGCCGAGGCGGCGTCGGATTTGCCCCGCGGCATGTCGGCGGCTTGCAAATCTCGGCCGAGCCTCCATAATTCGTTAACGTTGGTCGAGCTTCGGCGATCGGCGCAATGTCGGCGCCGACCGATGGGCCGGTTTACCCCGCTCCGCCGTGATGTTTCGGGTCGAACAGGAGAAGTCCATGCCTTCCTTGCCCGAATGGAACGTGCCGACGGCGGTGAGGCCGCGTGCGGCGGACTATGAGTTCGATCTCGACCGCGCGCTGTCGGCGGTGGTCGGATTGCATGCGATCATCCCCTCGGATGGCTTTACCGCCAATACGCTCGGCGTCGAACGCGCCGGCAACGGCGTTTTGATCGATGACGGCCTGGTGCTGACAATCGGCTATTTGATCACCGAAGCCGAGAAGGTCTGGCTGCATGTGGGGGAGGGCCGGGTGGTCGAAGGCCATGCGCTGGGCTTCGACCAGGACAGCGGTTTCGGGCTGGTGCAGGCCTTCGCCCCGCTCGATCTGCCGGTGTTGCCGCTGGGGGCGTCCAGCGCCGTCACGGTCGGCGACCGGGTCGTGGTCGGCGGCATCGGCGGCCGCGCCCGCTCGGTCGCGGCTCGGGTCGCCGCGCGGCAGGAATTCGCCGGCTATTGGGAGTATCTGCTGGATGACGCGATTTTCACCCAGCCGTCGCACCCGAATTGGGGCGGCACCGGGTTGATCTCGGCCCGCGGGGAGCTGATCGGGATCGGCTCGCTGCAGATCGAGCGCGAACGCGGCGGCAACAACGAGCAACTCAATATGATGGTGCCGATCGATCTGCTGAAGCCGGTGCTCGAGGATCTGCGCAGATTCGGCCGGGTCAATAGACCGGCTCGCCCCTGGCTCGGGATGTATTCGTCGGAAATCGACGACAACATCGTGGTGGTCGGAATCGCCCCGAAGGGGCCGGCGGCGCGCGCCGAGCTCAAGACCGGCGACGTCATCCTGGCGGTGAATGGCGAGCCGGTGCGGGGCGCGGCGGATACCTATCGCAAGATCTGGGCATTGGGGCCGGCGGGGGTCGAAGTGCCGCTGACGCTGCTCAGCGGCGGCGCGACCTTCGACGTGGTGCTGCATTCGTCCGACCGGGCCAAATTCCTCAAGGCGCCGCAGCTGCATTGAGCGGGTCCCACGCCACGCGGTCTCGCCGATCCGAGGCGATTTCGCCGTTGGTCGAATTGGACGCCGGCACATTTTGGATCAATCTGTAGCCATGGCCGTCCGATTGATCATTCTGTGGATCTGCCTTGCCGCGATTTCCGCGTTCGGATCGTGGTTCTTGGCGTCGCGCGCACCGCGCGAGGCGCTATGGGTCAGAATCGGCATCGCTGCCGTGCTGCTGATCGGCTGCGTGGCGTCGTTTCTGCTGTTCGGCAACAGCGCCCAGAAGACCTTCGCCGCGGTGGCGCTGTATTTTTCGGTGTGGTCCACGGTGTTCGTCGTTGCGGCAGCCAGCGCCGGCACGGTCGTCGGCACGCTGATCGCGCTGCAATTCACCCATCGCAAAGTCTGACCGACCCGCGCGACGGGCCGCCGCGCTCAGTCGGCCGGATCGGCGGCCGCAGCGTCGCGGTCGACGAAGATTTTCGTCGCCGCGATTAGCACCACGAAGGTCGCGATCCACACCATGCGGGCGCCATAGCGGTCGTGCGGCCCGGAGATCACCCCGCAGATCATCGCATTGCCGAGCAAGGCCAGCGCGGCGGTGCCGGCCAGCAGCGTCACATCGTCGAGCCGGCGCTGCCACAGCCCGCGGCCGAGCAGGCCGACCAGCAGCAGCATCGACCCCAGCGCGACCGGGACATGGACCCAGTTCACCGCCGGGAAATTGATCTCCCATTTCTGCTGGTGCGCCGCGCGCATGGTCGCGACCTGGCCCGGCAGATAGCGTTCGATGATGCCATAAGTGTGCGGGATCCAGCCGGTGGTGCCTTCGCCGGTGGCGACATCGACCAATTGCTGCGCGGTGGCGACGGCGGCGGCCTTGGCCTGCCACAGCGGATAGGCTTTGAGCGCGTGCTCGGCGATGTAGCCCATTTCCTCGTCCATGCCCTCGAAGCGGCCGAGCTTGTCGAAGATGCTGTCGGCGCCCCACAGGAAATCATCGGCGGTGGCGGGCAGCTGCTCGCGATAGGGGCACAATTTCAGCTGCAGCCGTGGGCAATTGTCGCGCAGATATTGCGCCACGATGCCGTCCTGCATCATCCGGCCGAATGTCACGCCGGCGCCCCCCGGGGTCCAGGCCCATTGCCCGGACAGCGCGAAATTGGCCACCAGCAGCATCGCGGCGCCGGTCACGATGGTCAGGCTGCCGGCGATCAGGCCGGCGAAGGACAGCCGCGGCCCGAGAAATGGACGCAGCAGCCAAGCCGCGCAGCACAGACCGAACAGGACGCCCAACGTGGCGCTGTGGGTGGCGGCGGCGAATGAGGTGAAGCCGAATAGCAGCCATTTCTCCGCCGTCGAGGTCTTGCTGCCCTGGGTGATGAGAACAAATAGCGACAGCACCGACAGCCCGGCGAAGATGTCGGTCAGCAACATGCTGGCGAGCCAGGGCAGCGCCGTGGTGGCGATCAGAATAAGGCCGATCAGAACCAGCCGGAACGGCCGGGCGAGGCCGAACACCCGCAGCGTCAGCTGCAGGATCCACAGCGTCGCGATCGCCTGCAGCACGAGATTGGCCCAGAAATAGCTGGCTTGTCCGAAGTGCAGATAGAGGCCGAACACCGTCGAGCGGCTGGGGACCAGATAGCCCTCATACCACCGCGCCAGATAGCCGCCGGTGTCGAATTGCAGCAGCGGATAGCCGTTCCACAGCGCCGGCGCGAGCAACAACAGCGGTAGTATGAGTACGGCCAGCCACAATGACATCGATGGGCGCGCCGGCGCGATCCGCGCCGCGACGCTCGGGGTGCTGATGGAATGCTCCATTTTATGAACTCTGTCCTTGCCGGCCAAAGGCGGCGGTCATGTCAGGCGTGAGGCAATTGCACATCACGATCACTTCGTCCATTCGATTGAGCCCGGATCGGCTGTCCGGCGGGCGCGGCGAGATCAAGGCGACAAATGGGGTCTTATTGAGGTGCGCCACGCCGATCGGCTGCCGCGCAATGACGGGACGCTACGCCGGCTCAGCCTGACGGTGACCGCCGTCGCCCCGCGCGGGTCAAAATGGCAGTCATTTCAAGGATAGAGGGTTTGTCGTCGCGTCGAATGGATGCCTCGACGGCCCCCGGACATTGCCGGCCCTGCCTCTTGCTCGCGGCGCCGGCAGGGTCGTGCGCGAGGAGCCGCGTGTCGCCTGACCAATTTTGGCCAGCGCAATCCGCCGGCCGCCTAATTGGCCTTTTCGATCAGGCTTTCCAGCAACCGCTTGAGCTCCGCGGTGGCCTTGTTCCCGTAATTCTCGGCGATATGGGCTTCCTGGCTGAGTGCCACCGAGCTGAGGCGCTGGGCCAGCGCCTTGCCGCGATCCGAACTGAACATCAAGACCTTGCGTCGATCCTCGGCGTCCTGGACGCGGTAGACCAGCGAGTCGGAGACCATCCGGTCGATCATCTTGGTCAGGGTCGGGTGATTGAGCAAAACGGCTTCGGCGAGGTCGCCCATCGAATGGCCCTTGCCATCGGAGAGGACCTTGAGAATCCGCCATTGCTCGACCGGCACGCCTTCCTTGCGTAACCGCGCGTCGAGTTGGCGATGGATTTCCCGGTTGGCCTGCGCCAGCAGGTAAGCGAGATGCTCGGTGATAGGTTGGCTGGGCGCCGGCGATTTGGCCACGGGTCGGACTTTTCGGTGATGGGGAGCGGGTGAATATTTGGCTGCTTTGCCAGTTCTATATGCACCGCAATTGTTGAACATTCAATATTTTCCACTAGGATATTCGTCTTAGGCGACGCTGCCGCGGCCGGTCCCGCGCGTCGGGTTCGCCACGGGGAATCCGAAAGGAGAGGGCGTGCTCTCATCCACGCGTATCGCAGAGGCCGGTGGATTTTTGCCGATGCCTCGTGCTTTGCTTGATGGCGTGCCCGATCTGCTGGCGCTGGGCTCATCGGGCAAGCCCTCCTGGGCCGACGGTTTCGGCCCGCGCCGCGATCGCAGCAAGATCCGGATCGCCAACCTTCTCGCCTTTTCGGGGCCGTCGGGAATCTGGGCGCCCGCCAGCGTCAACAGCACGCTGCTGGCGGCGTCGGAAATCAACCGGCGCGGCGGAATCCTCGGGCGCGAGTTGGAAATCGTGTTTCCTGATGCGGGCGGCGAGATCGACGATGTGGTTCAGGCCGCGGCGGATCTGGTTGCCGCCGACGACATCGATATCGTGATGGGCTCGCATATCAGCGCCATCCGGGTGGCGCTGCGCAAGGTGCTGGCGGGCCGCGTTCCCTATGTCTACACCCCGGTCTACGAAGGCGGCGAGCGGACGCCCGGCGTCATGGCGATCGGCGAGACGCCGCGAAACCAGTCCCGCCCCGCGATCGAGTGGCTCGCCAATGCCAAGCGGGCGTCGCGCTGGTATCTGATCGGCAGCGACTACGTCTGGCCGTGGCTGTCGCACAAGGCCGTCAAGAAATACATCGCCGACGCCGGCGGGCGCGTGGTCGGCGAAGAATTCGTCCCGATCGGCGAGCAAAGCCACGACGCCCACATCGCGCGAATTCGCGCGGCCAAGCCGGATGTGGTGCTGATCTCGCTGATCGGCACCGACAGTATTCTGTTCAATCGCGCCTTCGCGCAATGCGGCCTGGCATCCAAGATGCTTCGCCTGGCCGGTGCGATGGACGAAACCGTGCTGCTGGGGATTGGCGCCGACAACAGCGAGAATCTGTATTGCGCCTCCGGTTACTTCATCGGTCGCGAATCCCGGGAAAACGATGTCTTCCGGTCGCAGTATCAAGCCGCCTATGGATCATGGGCGCCGCCGCCGGGATCGGTCGCGGAGTCGAATTATGAGGGGCTCAGATTTCTCGAGGCCGCGGCGGCGCAAGCCGGATCGCTCGGCGTCAAACCGTTACTGAAGGCCGCCACCAATATTGTCTACCAGGGCGCGCGCGGCGACGTCAGCCTGCGCGCCGGCAGCGCCCGGATGCCGATCTATCTGGCCGAGGCCGCCGGCCTCGATTTTCAAACTATCAAGACGTTCTGACGATCGCCCGGTCGGCGGCGTTGGTGATCGTCGCGAATTAATACTTGAAAAGGAAAATATTTCTGTTTCTAATGTGACCGCGGCGCTCGCCGCCTTGTTCGCGCCGTCGGGGCGGCCGCTCGACATCAATGGCCATCCTCTGCGCCTGATATCAGGAGAAACACCGTGGTAGTTGCCCTTCCGACCCCCGATCAGCTGCGCGCTGTCGCCGAAAATTGCGGTTTGTCGCTGACCGACGAAGACGTCACGTCCTTTCGTGGCCTGATGCAGGGGTCGGTGGATGCGTACAATGTCGTCGACGCGATGCCCGACGAGGTGCCGATCGTCAAATATCCGCGCACGCCCGGCTATCGGCCCGCGCCGGAGGAGAATCCGCGCAACGCCTGGTATCGCAAATCGGTCGTCAAGGGCGCGTCGGACGGCAAGCTGAAGGGCAAGACGATTGCGTTGAAGGATAACATCATGCTGGCCGGGGTGCCGATGATGAACGGGTCGTCGACGTTTGAAGGCTTCATGCCGGACTTCGACGCCACCATCGTCACCCGGATGCTGGATGCCGGCGCCGAGATCGCCGGCAAGGTGCATTCCGAATCCTTCTGCGTATCCGGCGGCAGCCACACCAACTCGACCGGTGCCGTGCATAATCCGCACAAGATGGGCTATTCGGCCGGCGGCTCATCGTCCGGCAGCGCGGTGGTCGTCGCGCTCGGCGAAGTCGATATGGCGATCGGCGGCGACCAGGGTGGGTCGATCCGCATGCCGTCGTCGTTCAGCGGGACCTATGGCATGAAGCCGACCTGGGGGCTCGTGCCTTATACCGGGGTGATGCCGATCGAGATTTTTGTCGATCACACCGGCCCGATCACCGCCAATGTTGCCGACAACGCGTTGCTGCTGGAGGTGCTGGCCGGCGACGACGGCTACGATCCGCGGATCAAGGCGCCCAAGGTCGAGGACTACACCAAGGCGCTGGGCGTCGGCATCAAGGGCATGAAGATCGGCGTCGTCAAGGAAGGCTTCGAGCAGCTGGGCGCCGAGCCGGCCGTCAATGAAAGCGTCCGGGAAGCCGCGAAGCGGCTGCGCAGCCTCGGCGCGACGGTCGATGATATCTCGATTCCGATGCATATGGTGGGGCCGGCGATCTGGATGCCGATCGGCACCGAGGGCCTGACCCAGACCATGATGCACGGCGACGGCTACGGTCTCAGCCGCAGCGATCTGTACTCGACGGCGTTGATGGGATTTCATCGCGGCTGGCGTGGACAGGCGGACTCGCTGTCCGAAACCACCAAGCTGCTGTTGATGTTCGGAACCTACGTCAACAGCAAGTTCGGTCCGCGTTATTACGGCAAGGCCGTCAATATCTCGCGACGCTTGACCGCGGCCTATGACAAGGCGCTGGCGAATTACGACCTGTTGCTGATGCCGACCACGCCGATGAAGGCGACGCCGCTTCCGCCCGCGGGGTCAAGCCGCGAGGACGTCGTCGCCCGCGCCTTCGAGATGATCACCAACACGGCGCCGTTCGATATTTCGCATCACCCGGCGATGTCTATTCCCTGCGGCATGGTCGATGGCCTTCCCGTCGGGCTGATGCTGATCGGCAAGCATTTCGACGAAATGACCATCTACCGCGCGGCGCATGCGTTCGAACAGGCGGGCGATTGGAAAACGATGTGAGGTGCCGGTGCGGCAACAGCGGCCAGTGATCGCTCATGGATAATCTGATCATGGCGGTCTTCGAGATCTTCAGCTTCGGCGCGATCGTGGTTCTGGTCGTGCTGGGGCTGGGGATCATCGCCAGCATGATGGGGATCTTCAACTTCGCGCAGGGCGAATTTGTGCTGCTCGGCGCCTATGTGACCTATCTGGTTCACAATCTGGGCGCGCCGGTGTGGCTCGGCATGGTGGCGGCGCCGTTCGTCGTCGGCGCCTTCGGCTTCGTGCTGGAGCGCCTGATCGTGCGCAGATTCTATGCGGCGCCGATCGTGGCAATGCTCGGCACCTACGCGCTGGGGCTCATCATCCGAGAGAGCGTGCGCGGGCTGATCGGCGGGCTGTATATTTCGGTGCCGGAGCCGATCGGCGGATCCTTCGCGGTCGGCGCGATGCATTTTTCGAGCTGGCGGCTGATCATCATCGTGATCACCGCGTTGGTGATGGTGGCGAGCTATCTGTTGCTGGCGCGCACCGCGTTCGGCCTGCGCATTCGCGCCTCGCTGGAAAATCCGGCGCTGGCGCGGGCCTCGGGCATTTCCACCAACGCGATCTACGGCGCGACCTTCGCCTTCGGCGCGGCGCTGGCCGGGCTGGCCGGCGCGCTGATCGTGCCGGTGTTCAGCCTGTTTGCCGATCTCGGCATTCGCTTTTTGATCCAGGGGTTCGTCGCGGTCATGGTCGGCGGCATCGGCTCGTTCGCGGGGCCGGTCGCGGGGGCCGGCGCGATCGGGACGCTGAGCGCGGCGCTGCCCTGGATCATCTCGCCGGTCATCGCCGACGTGCTGGTGTTCGTGTTGGCGATCATCTTCATCAAATTCCGCCCGCAGGGCCTCGTATCAGGAAGAGGGGTTTAAGCCGATGTCGACTGAGAACAACCACCCGAGCCGACGGCGTTTTCTCGGCAACTTCGCCTTTGCCAGCACCGCCCTTGCCACCGGCGTCGGCAGCTGGGTGGTGCGCCCGGACTGGGCCAACGCGGCGTCGGGTCCGATCAAGGTCGGCATCGGCACCGATCTCACCGGCCCGATCGGCTATGCGGGCAATGCCGACGCCAATGTCGCCAAGATGGTGGTGAAGCAGATCAACGATGCCGGCGGGCTGCTCGGGCGGCCGCTGGAACTGTATATCGAGGACACGGCGTCGAACGAATCGATCGCGGTCGGCAATGTCCGCAAGCTGATCCAGCGCGACAAGGTCGACATGGTGCTGGGCGGCGTGACCAGCTCGATGCGCAACGCCATCAAGGACGTTATCGTCTCGCGCGGCAAGACGCTCTATATCTATCCGCAGCTCTACGAGGGCAAGGAATGCACGCCCTATCTGTTCTGCACCGGGCCGACCCCGGCGCAGCAATGCGACGAGTTCATTCCCTGGCTGATCAAGAACGGCGGCAAGAAATTCGCGCTGCCCAGCGCCAATTACGTCTGGCCGCATACGCTCAACGTCTACGCCCGCAAGGTGATCGAGGCCAATGGCGGCGAGGTGGTGTTCGAGGAATACTACCCGCTCGACCAGATCGATTTCAGCTCGACGGTCAACCGCATCATCTCCAACAAGGTCGATGTGGTGTTCAACACCATCATTCCCCCCGGCGTCGGGCCGTTCTTCAAACAGCTCTCGGAGGCGGGATTCCTGAAGAATGGCGGCCGGCTGGCCTGCGTCTATTACGACGAGAACACGCTCAGCATCAATCAGCCCGCCGAGATCGAGGGCCTCGCGAGCTGCCTCGATTATTTCAAGGCGCTGACCAAGGAGGATCCGGTCAGCGCCAGGATCCAGGCGGCCTACGACAAGGAATTTCCGGGCACCTTCCTGTTCGCCGCCGGCAGCGCGGCGACCGGGACCTATCGCGGCCTGAAGCTGTGGGAGGCCGCCGTCAAGGAGGCCGGCAGCGTCGATCGCGAGGCCGTCGCCAAGGCGCTGGACCACGCCAAGATCGCCGAAGGCCCCGGCGGCCCGGCCGAAATGGTGCCCGGCAAGCGCCATTGCAAGATGAAGATGTACACCGCGGTCGCCAAGGGCGGCGACTACGAGATCGTGGCCCGTAGCGCCGGGCTGGTCGATCCGAAGGAATGCTGACCGCGTCCCTCGACAAATCCCGGGTGCGGCAGACGCCGCGCCCGCACTCCTTTGCCCTTGTGCCGGCGGCTGAATGACCGAGACGACACCGACCCAGGCTTTAGACCATTCGCGCCAGCCTGCGGCGCAACGCCGGTGGCGGGTGCTGCCGATGCTGGAGGTGACGGTGCTGGCGATCGGCCTGCTGATGCCGTTCGTGCTCCAGGATTATCTGACGATCTATGCGACGCGGGTGCTGATCCTCTGCCTGTTCGCGCTGTCGTTCGATCTGGTCTGGGGCTATGCGGGGATCATGAGCTTCGGCCAGGCGGTGTTCTTCGGCTCGGCCGGATACGGCGTCGCGCTGCTTGCGCGAGATCTCGGCGTGACGTCGATTCTGCTGGTGCTGCCGGCCGGCCTGCTGATCGGTTTCGCCTTTGCGCTGCTGCTGGGTGGCTTCCTGCTGCTGGGCCGGCATCCCGCCAGCGTGATCTTCGTGGCGTTGGGGACGCTGACCGGCTCCTATGCGGCGGGCCGGCTGGCGCGGGGCTGGTACTATCTCGGCGGCCAGAACGGCATTCCGTCGATCCCGCCGATGAGTCTCGGAAGCTACGACATCACCGAGGGGCCGACCTACTATTATCTCGCATTGGGCATTCTGCTGGTGGTCTATCTGCTGTGCCGCTTTCTGGTCCGCTCGCAATTCGGGCTGGCGCTGGCCGGGCTGCGCGAGAACGAACAGCGCATCGCATTTTTCGGCTATCAGGTGCAGCACCTCAAGGCGATCATTTTTTCCCTGGGCGGCGCCGTCGCCGGACTGGCCGGCAGCCTCTATGCCTTCCACGAAGGCTTCGTCTGGCCCAACATGCTCGCCGTGGTGATGTCGACCCAGGTGGTGCTCTACGTGCTGTTCGGTGGCTCCGGCACGCTGATCGGCGCGGTGATCGGCACCGTGGTGATCGAGACCGTCAGCTTCTGGCTGTCGAACAGCTATCAGGAGATCTGGCCGATCATCCTCGGCGTGCTGTTGCTGCTGGTGATCATGTTCCGGCCGGCCGGCCTCGCCAGCCTGTTGATTTCCGAGCGCGAACGCGTCGGCAGCTTCGGCCGCCCGCCCGGAAAGGATCGTCATGACGCTTCCTGAGAAGGCGCTTCTCGAGGCGCGGGGCCTGGTCAAGATCTACGGCAAGCTGACGGCGCTGAACGGTGCCGACCTCACCGTGCTGGAGAATGAATTCCACGGCCTGATCGGGCCGAACGGGTCCGGCAAGAGCACCTTGATGAAATGCATCGCGGGCGGCGAAACGCCGACGCGCGGCACCGTCAGCTTCGGCGGGCGCGACATCACGCAGGCCACGCCGGCGGAACGGGCCCGCGCCGGCATGAGCATCAAGTTCCAGATCACCAGCGTGCTGCCGGCGCTGACGCTTTACGACAACATTCTGCTGGCGCTGCAGGCCCGGACTTCGCTGCTCGATCTGGCCTTGTCGCGAACCCGCGGCGTGCTGCACGACCGGGTGATGGCGATGCTGGAGCAGTTCCGCCTCGCAGACCGCGCCGACGAGCCGGCGGCGGCGCTGTCGCACGGCCAGCAGCAATGGCTCGAAATCGCCATGGCGCTGGCGCCGGAGCCGAAGCTGCTGCTGCTCGACGAGCCGACCGGCGGCATGAGCCTGGAGGAGCGCCGCGTCACCGGGGAATTGCTGCAGCCGATCAAGGCGCGCTGCTCGCTGGTGATCGTCGAGCACGACCTCGATTTCATCCGCGACATCTGCGACCGGCTCACCGTGCTCGATCAGGGCCAGGTGCTGGATTGCGGATCGGTCCAGCACATCCAGTCGAGCCCCAAGGTCCAGGAGGTCTATCTCCGCCGTGCCTGACGACAAATTCCTCGATATTCAGAATCTCGACGCCGGCTATGGCCGCAGCCAGGTGCTGTTCGACGTCAGCCTGAGCGTGCCCTGGCGTGGTGGGGTGGCGATTCTCGGCCGCAACGGCGCCGGCAAGACCACGTTGATGAAGGCGATCGTCGGCGAATTGCCGGTGCTCGCCGGCTCCGTCAGCCTCGACGGCCGCGATATCAGCCGGCTGCCGACCGAGCAGCGCATCCGCATGGGCGTCGGCTATGTGCCGCAGGAATACGCGGTGTTCGCCCGGCTGTCGGTGCGCGACAATCTCGCGGTCGGTGCGCTGAGCAGCCGCGACAGGGGGGCAATCGACCGCGTGTTGGAGATTTTCCCGAAACTGGGCCAGCGCCTCGATCAATATGCCGGGACGCTATCGGGCGGCGAACGCAAGATGCTGGCGATTGGCCGTGCGTTGTTATCCGACCCGCGGGTGTTGCTGTTGGACGAGCCGACCGAGGGCGTCTGGATCGGCGTCATCGAGGAAATCACAGAGCGTCTGATCCTGCTGGCAAAGGACATCGCCGTCGTCATCGTCGAGCAGCATTTGGACCTCGCGCTGCGCGTCGCCGACAGCGCTTACGTTCTCGATCGCGGCCGGATTGCGATCAGCGGCCCGGCCAACGAGATTCGAGACGATCCGGCGCTGCTGCAATATCTGGCGCCGTGACGCCGCCGAGCCTGGACGGCTGCACTTGAAATAAAGCACTTCCCTGATCGGAAAGGCTGGTGCTGCCAAACGGACCTAACTGTGGACCTCTCCATTATCAATGGAGTGCTCTGGCACGACGAAAGGTGGTCGCGGCGGCTCGCACGGTCTTGTGGCCGGACCGAACTCGCACTGAAGGTCGAGGCGCGCGTTGATGCGTCACCTTGGAAGGCCGCGTCGTTGGGTCGACGTCAGAATTCGAGACAGGCGACTGTCAACAATTGGCGCACGTGTTGACAGCAGATTCTCGGATAACGGCAGCAAACGCCGAAGTAACTGTTCGGGATCGCAGACACGCCCGCCGCTGTTGCGTCGTCTCGGTCTACCAATCCGTTGTTATAATTGAATTAATGCGCTTGGCACGGGGCTTGCTGATCTGTTGCTTGCAAGGCTGTGCGCACGCCCCTGAGCGGTTGCGCGCATCCGACTTGACGACGTTGCTAGGACAAATCATGGAACACAGAAATGCGCTTGTCACCGGCTCAACCAGTGGAATCGGTTTGGCGACCGCTCGCGAACTGGCCAATCGTGGTTGCCACGTCATGCTCAACGGTTTCGGTGACGCTGCCGAAATCGAAGGGCTGTGCACGGAGATCGCGGCGCGCAGCGGCACCAAGGTAATCCACTCGGGCGCCGACCTCAGTCGACCCGAGGAGATCCATACCATGCTGGCGCGGGCGGTCGAGGCCTTCGGTCCGCTCGACATCGTGGTCAACAACGCCGGCACGCAGCATGTCGCGCCGGTGCAGAACTTTCCCGACGAAAAATGGGATCTGTTGCTCGCGGTGAATCTGAGCGCTGCGTTTCACATCATCAAGGCCGTGGTGCCCGGGATGATGGCGCGGGGCTGGGGGCGGATCGTCAACACGTCGTCGGTGCTCGGGATGGTGGGCGCGCCGCACAAGCCCGCTTACGTCGCCTCCAAGCACGGCCTGATCGGTCTGACCAAATCGGTGGCGATCGAAGTCGCCGAGCATGGCGTCACCTGCAACGCGGTGTGTCCCGGCACCGTGCTGACGGCGATCATCGAAAAGCAGATCGCCCAGCAGGCGGTGGCCACCGGCCTGCGGGAGGATCAGGTGATGAAGGAAGTATTCCTCCGGGAAATCCCCACGAAAAAGATGATCCCGGCCGAACACCTCGCCGCCACCATCGCCTTCCTGTGCTCGGAGGAGGCCGGCTCCATCACCGGCGCCGCCATCGCCGTCGACGGCGGCTACACGGCTCACTGACGCGAACGCGCCGCGCCGCCACTGTCGCGCTCCCGCTTCGGTGGCCGGCTTAAGGAATAGACATTATGGACACGCTGCTCACCGACACCCTTGATCAGACGCTCATCGAGAACGTTACCTATGACGAGCTGCAAATTGGCCGCGCGACAGGCTTCATCCGCACGGTGACGCAAAGAGACATCGCCATTTTCGCAGCACTCTCCGGTGACGTGAATCCTGCGCATCTCGACGAGGAATTCGCCGCTGCCTCGATGTTTAATGGCGTCGTCGCCCACGGCATGCTCACCGCTGGATTCATTTCGACGATCCTTGGAACCATGCTGCCGGGGCCCGGTGCGATCTATTTGAGCCAGAGTCTGCGGTTCTGTTGCCCGGTCAAGCCCGGCGACCGGATCACTGTCACTGTGACAGTGGTGGCAAAGGACGACGAGAAGAAGCGCATCACGCTGGATTGCCGTTGCCTGAACCAAGAGGGCACGGATGTCGTGGTCGGAACCGCTCTCGTCATCGCGCCGGTCGAACGGATTCTGCGGCAGCGCGCCCATTTGCCGGAATTGCAAGTCGTCTGCCCATGAAAGGCGGTCAGCATGATCGTCACCAAACTTTCCAAGCTCGCTCGGGAGCGCTCCCCGCATCGCTTCGTGCGCGGTGGCGTCGATGCTGGTCCATGCGCAGTGGTGCACCCGAAACGACCATTCTTTCGTCCGCTCGATCACGTCCGATCGTCGATCCTTTCCCTTTAACAAGCTCTCGACCGAGAGCCGGAGACTACCAAAATGGATGACAACTCCTTTTACCCGATGCCCGATCAAGGTCTGTTCAAGCTGTCCGGCAAAAAAATCCTTGTCATCGGCATTGCCAACGAGAACTCGATTGCCTGGGGATGCGCGAAGGCTTATCGCGCCATGGGGGCTGACCTTGCGATCACCTATTTGAACGACAAATCGGAACGTTTCGTCCGTCCGCTGGCGGAGCAGCTCGAAGCCTCGATCATCTTGAAGGCCGACGTGACGCGGGAAGGCGAGCTCGAGGCCGTATTTGATACGATTCACAGCAAATGGGGCCGGCTGGACGGCCTGCTACATTCGATTGCTTTCGCCCCGATGGCGGATCTGCATGGGCGCGTCATCGACTGCTCGCGGGAGGGCTTCATGATGGCGATGGACGTGTCGTGCCATTCCTTCATTCGCATGGCCAAGCTTGCCGAACCGTTGATGCCTGAAGGAGGATCGATCCAGACCCTCAGTTATCTCGGCGCTGACAAGGTGGTCGATCACTACAATATCATGGGGCCGGTGAAGGCCGCCCTGGAAAGCGTGACCCGATACCTGGCGTCCGAACTTGGCACGAAAGGCATTCGCGTCAATACGCTGTCGCCAGGTCCGTTGAAGACTCGCGCCGCCAGCGGCATCGGCCACTTCGACGAATTGATAGCCAAGGCCACGGAACGTGCGCATACGCACGAGCTGACCACGATCGAGGAGGTCGGTGCGTATTCCGGCTTTCTCATGACTGACCTGGCCCGCTCGGTGACCGGCGAACTGCACTACATCGATGGCGGCTACAACACCGTCGGCTGAGTCGAGCAAGATAACAGTGGAGCCACCATCGGCTCCATTCCTGCGACTGCCACTGCGAATAAGCTTCTCAACGCTTGATTGGCCGGGTTAACGCCGGCCAATCAAGCGTTTTTCGTGCCGGATTCTGCGTCGGTTCGCGTCGGAGACGTCGATGAACCGCAGCAATGTGGTTCGACTGCATCGACCACGGCGCTTTGCGTGGCGTTGATGATTGTTGCTGGCGCTTTATTCCTTCAGCAGCCGGCCGTGCCGGTCTTTCGTCGATCGGTCTTCAGCGCCGCAGCTGTCGGCCCGCCTTGGCGCGATGCGCTGCGGCCAGGTCCATGTCACGCTTTCTGCATCGTCATCAGTGCGCCCGCGCCGGTTAGGTAGTTGCTGGTGCCGAGTCAGAATTCAGGACAAAGGGGCTGTCAGAAATCGGTGCACGCCGCTCGCGCCGGCTCGTTGCAATGCGCGTCTTACGCTGAAATTCGCTGTGCCGCATCGAGTTACTCAACGTTTCGTCGTTGGCATGGCGCTTGCTGTGCTGTTGTCGACAAGAAACGCGGAATGCAAAGCGGGCCTCGGCGTCGGCCCTCGGTACTATCACAAAGATAAGTGTCGAGGACAGATCGATCAGGTCGATGGAAAGCAGACGGCGCGGCTTGCCAAGGCATCGGCATCATCGACGCGTCCCGCGCGTCGTGACGCGGTTGCGCGCATCCGACTTGACGACGTTGCTAGGACAAATCATGGAACATAGAAATGCACTTGTCACCGGCTCGACCAGTGGAATCGGTTTGGCGACCGCTCGCGAATTGGCCAATCGTGGTTGCCACGTCATGCTCAACGGCTTCGGTGACGCCGCCGAAATCGAAGGGCTGTGCGCCGAGATCGCGGCGCGCAGCGGCACCAAGGTAATCCACTCGGGCGCCGACCTCAGTCGACCCGAGGAGATCCATACCATGCTGGCGCAGGCGGTCGAGGCCTTCGGTCCGCTCGACATCGTGGTCAACAACGCCGGCACGCAGCATGTCGCGCCGGTGCAGAATTTTCCCGACGAGAAATGGGATCTGTTGCTCGCGGTGAATCTGAGCGCTGCGTTCCACATCATCAAGGCCGTGGTGCCCGGGATGATGGCGCGGGGCTGGGGGCGGATCGTCAACACGTCGTCGGTGCTTGGGATGGTGGGCGCGCCGCACAAGCCCGCTTACGTCGCCTCCAAGCACGGCCTGATCGGCCTGACCAAATCGGTGGCGATCGAAGTCGCCGAGCATGGCGTCACCTGCAACGCGGTGTGTCCTGGCACCGTGCTGACCGCGATCATCGAAAAGCAGATCGCCCAGCAGGCGGTGGCCACCGGCCTGCGGGAGGATCAGGTGATGAAGGAAGTATTCCTCCGGGAAATCCCCACGAAAAAGATGATCCCGGCCGAACACCTCGCCGCGACCATCGCCTTCCTGTGCTCGGAGGAGGCCGGCTCCATCACCGGCGCCGCCATCGCCGTCGACGGCGGCTACACGGCTCACTGACGCGAGTGCCGCGGCAGGTCGAGGATCTGCCGTAACCCCATTCATGGAGGAAAGTCATGGACTTTCTAATCTGCCTCCTTTCGCTCGCCTTCCTGATGTTCGTCGCATATCGAGGGTTCAGCGTCATCCTGTTCGCACCCATCGCCGCCATCGGCGCCGTCATGCTGACCGATCCCGGCAACATTTTGCCGATCTACAGCGGCTTGTTCATGAACAAGATGGTGATGTTCGTCGAGAACTACTTCCCGCTGTTCTTGCTGGGCGCCCTGTTCGGCAAGCTCATCGAGATGTCGGGCTTTGCGCAGTCGATCGTGACCACGGTGCTGCGCTTGATCGGCCGCAATCAAACTCTGCTGGCGATCTGCATCGTGTCGGCCGTGCTGACCTATGGCGGCGTCTCGCTATTCGTGGTCGCGTTCGCGGTCTATCCGTTCGCCGCGGAAATGTGCCGATCCACCGACGTTCCCAAGAATCTGATTCCCGCCACCATCATTTTCGGCGGCGCGACCTTCACGATGGACTGCCTCCCCGGTACGCCGGCGATCGTCAACATCATTCCGACGTCGTTCTTCCACACCAGCATCTACGCCGCGCCGATCCTCGGGATGATCGGTGCGACGCTGATCTTCTGCAGCGGTTTCGCTTACCTCGAATGGTCGCGACGCCGCTTGACGGCGAAGGGCGGAGGCTATGCCGGGGCGTGTGAACTGCGCGCCGAACCGCAGATCCTCTCGGAAGAGGCGCTGCCGAATCCCTGGGTGGCCATCAGTCCGTTGATCATGGTCGGCGTACTCAACCTGGTGTTCACCAAGATGCTGCCGGTTTGGTACCCGGCCAAGATCGTGGTCGACATGAACGCCATCACCAAGCCGATCACCGTGAACCTTCCGGCCATCCAGGGCATCTGGGCGGTCGAGATCTCGCTGGCGATCGCCTGTCTGTTCGTGGTGTGCGTCGCCTTCAAGCCGTTGAAAGCGAAGTTTGCGGCAGCCAGCCAAGTTGCGGTTGGCGGCGCTATGCTGGCGACCATGAACACGGCGACGGAATACGGCTACGGTTCGGTGATCGCCGCGCTGCCCGGCTTCCTCGTCATTCGTGATGCTCTGACATCGATACCCAATCCCCTGCTGAACGAGGCCATCACCATCAACGCGCTGGCCGGGATCGTCGGCTCGGCATCGGGCGGCATGAGCATTGCGCTCGCGGCGATGGCCGACAGCTTCGTGGCCAGTGCCAACGCCGCCGGCATCCCGCTCGAGGTGTTGCACCGTGTCGCCGCCATGGCGAGCGGCGGCATGGACTCGCTTCCGCACAACGGCGCGGTCATCACCATCATGGCCGTTTGCGGCCTCAACCACAGGGAAGCCTACCCCTACATTTTCGGAATTGTCATCTGCAAGACGTTCGCTGCCTTCGCGGTGATCGGGATCTACTACCTGACCGGGTGGGTCTGAGCCTTCATCTGCAACTCAACCATGGAGAAAGATTATGAGTAAGCTGGTCATCACGGCAGCGATCACGGGCGGCGTCCACGTCCCCAGCCTGTCGCCCTATTTCCCCCACACCCCGGCAATGGTCGTCGAGCAGGCGGTCGGTGCAGCCGCCGCCGGCGCGGCGGTGGTTCACATCCACGCCCGCGATCCCAAGGACAGTCGCCCGAGCAGCGACGTCAATGTGTTCGAGGACATCGTCAGCGCCATCGATCAGCAATGCGATGCCGCGATCTGCATTACCACGGGCGGCGGACTGGGCATGACCCCGGAGGAAAGGCTGAAGCCGGTCAACGCTCTGAAGCCGGAATTGGCGTCGCTCAATGCGGGCTCGATGAATTTCGCGATCCACCCGCTGGCCGACAAGATCAAGCAGCCGAAATTCGACTGGGAGATCCCTTACCTGAAATCCACGGAAGACCTTGTGTTTCCGAATACGTTCAAGAGCCTCAAGGTGTTCTCTGCCGGCATGCAGGCGGTCGGCACCAAGCCGGAACTCGAAGTCTATGACGTCGGCATGATCAATAATATTAGGTACTTGATCGACACCGGCGCGCTGAAGACTCCGGTCTATCTGCAGTTCGTGATGGGCATTTTGGGCGGCATGCCGGCGACGCCCGCTAATTTGTTGTTCCTGGTCGATACCGCGCAGAAGCTGATCGGTGCCGAAAACTTCGTCTGGTCGTGCTGCGCCGCCGGCAGGACGCAAATGCCGCTGCTCACTTTGGCCATGACCCTGGGCGGCAACGTCCGTGTCGGGCTGGAAGACAATCTCTACATTGGACCCGGCGAACTGGCGAAGAGCAGCGCCGAGCAGGTCGAGAAGATCATCCGGATTGCCAAGGAACTGAACTTCGAAATCGCAAGCCCCGCCGACGCCCGTCAAATCCTGGGACTGAAGGGGCAGGGGGAAGTCGGCTGGGCTGCGCGTTCCCGCAGCGAGCGAAGGGTCGCGACCAGCGCCAGCGGGGCGCGGCTATGAAAAAGGTCATCGCGCTGGCTGATGCGGTCGAACGCATTCCGGAAGGCGCCGTGCTGATGATCGGCGGCTTCACGGGCATCGGCGCGCCGATGCGGCTGATCGACGAACTGGTGCGACAGCGCCGGAGTGCACTGACGATCATCACGAATGACACCGGGCGGCCCAATGTTGGCGTCGGAAAGTTGATCAGCGAGCGACTTGTCTCGCGTGTCATCACCAGCCACATCGGCCTCAACCCGGACACTCAGAAGCAGATGATCGCCGGCGAGATTGAGGTCGAACTGGTGCCGCAGGGAACGCTGGCCGAACGCATCCGCGCCGGCGGCTTTGGGTTGGGCGGCGTCCTCACCCTCACCGGCCTCGGCACGTTAGTCGAGCAGGGCAAGGCGACCGTCGATGTCGATGGCGAGACCTTTCTGCTGGAGAAGCCGCTGCGGGCCGACTTCGCCCTCGTGGCGGCCAAGCGCGCAGACCACGGCGGCAACCTCGAATACGCGTTCACCGCCCGAAACTTCAACCCGCTGATGGCGATGGCGGCCACGACCGTCATCGCCGAGGCTGATGAGATCGTGCCGGTCGGGGTCATCCCGCCCGACGTGGTCGTGACGCCGAACGTCGTCGTGGACCACCTGGTAGCCAAGGAGCGTCGTCATGGATGAGAAAACCATCATCGCCAAGCGTGTGGCGCTGGAACTGCGCGACGGCGAGCTTGTCAATCTGGGCATCGGCCTGCCCACGCTGGTGGCGCGCTATCTGCCGGACGATGTGGAGGTGTTCTTGCAGTCGGAGAACGGCCTGATCGGCGTTCAGACGCTGCCGGACGAGGGACTGGAGGACGATGACCTCACCGACGCCGGCGGCGGCCCGATCGGCGCGGTGCCGGGGGCGGCAGCCTTCGACAGCGCAATGTCGTTCGGGCTGGTCCGCGGTGGGCATCTGGACGTCACCGTCCTCGGCGGTCTGCAAGTGGACCAGCAGGGTCAACTCGCCAACTGGATGGTGCCGGGCAAGATGGTGCCGGGCATGGGCGGCGCGATGGATCTGGTGTCGGGGGCCAAGCGGGTGATCGTTGCCATGCAGCACACCGCTAAGGGGCAGTCGAAGATCCTCAAGCGCTGCACCCTGCCGGTCACATCGGTGCGTCGGGTCAACCTGATCGTCACGGAGCTTGCCGTCATCGAACCCACCCCGGACGGACTGCTGCTTCGCGAGGTCGCCCCCGGCGTCACGGTGGAACAGGTCGTCGTCGCCACCGAGGCTGACCTCATCATTCCGATTGATGTGCCGACGATGCCGATCGAGAACGAGTTGGGCACCAAGGTTGCCGACGTCGTGCCATCGTCGCGCACACTGCCAGAGGCGGCCGGTTGATGGTGGATAGCGATCTTTCCGGTGCGGTCGGTGCGACGGTCGGTGCGTTCAAGGGCGGCTTGGGCACGGCCGTCACCTTGCCGGCTTTCTCATCGGCCTCGACAGTTTCTGAACCGCCCTCGAGGACAACATCATGAGTAACATCGTCATCGCATCTGCCGCCCGCACCGCGGTCGGATCGTTCAACGGCAGTCTTGCCAGCATACCGGCGCACGAATTGGGTGCGGCCGTGATCCGTGAGGCGCTGAGCCGCGCCGAGACCGAACCCGCCGAGGTCAACGAAGTCATCCTTGGCCATGTGCTCACCGCCGGACAGGGTCAGAACCCGGCGCGCCAGGCGGCGATGGCCGCCGGCATTCCGGCGAGCGCGAGCGCGTTCTGCATCAACCAGGTCTGCGGTTCTGGACTACGCAGTGTCGCGCTGGGCTACCAGGCCATCCGCGAGGGCGATGCGGACATCATGGTCGTCGGCGGTCAGGAAAGCATGAGCCTGGCTCCGCATTTCGTGCATCTGCGTGCCGGCACCAAGATGGGCAGCGCCGAACTGCAGGACACGATGATCAAGGACGGGTTGTGGGAAGCCTTCCATGGCTATCACATGGGAACCACCGCCGAGAACGTCGCGCGGGCCTTCCAGATCACGCGCGAGCAGCAGGATGCCTTCGCCGCCGGTTCGCAGCAGAAGGCCGCGGCCGCCCAGCAGGCCGGTCGCTTCGCCGACGAGATCGTCGCCTTCACGGTGAAGACCCGCAAGGGCGAGGTGGTGGTCGACAGCGACGAATATCCCAAGGCGGGCACCACCGCAGAGACGCTGGCCAAGCTGCGCCCGGCCTTCGCCAAGGATGGCACCGTGACCGCGGGCAATGCCTCGGGTCTCAATGACGGGGCCGCGGCGCTGGTGCTGATGCGTGAAGAGGACGCGGTTCGCCGCGGCCTCACCCCGCTTGCGCGCATCGCGTCGTGGGCGACCGCCGGCGTCGACCCTGCCATCATGGGGACCGGCCCGATCGCGGCCAGTCGGCTGGCGCTTCGCAAGGCCGGCTGGACCGTCGAGCAGCTCGATCTGGTCGAAGCCAACGAAGCCTTCGCCGCTCAAGCCTTGGCGGTGAACAGCGAGATGGGCTGGGATCCGGCGCGGGTCAACGTCAATGGCGGGGCGATCGCGCTCGGCCATCCGATCGGTGCATCGGGGGCGCGCATCCTCGTCACCCTGCTGCACGAGATGCAAAAGCGCGATGCCAAGAAGGGCCTTGCGACGCTTTGCATCGGCGGCGGCATGGGCGTGGCGCTCTGCGTCGAACGCTAATGGCTGCGACTCCCCCGGAGTGCGTGAGCGCCCCGGGGGGCTGAGCCGCTCAGCTCCATAACTCATCTGTAAAGGCGACCGCGGACGCACGACCGCCGGCGGCGGAGTCGTGCGTCCTTTGAAGACTTAGTCCTTGCTCGAGTTCGGCGCCCCGGCATTTGCCATGCGCCGACATCGTCCTCCCAATAAGTGAGATCGAAGAATGGCCTATATTTCCGAGCTCGTCCTGGTGATCAATTGCGGCTCGTCGTCGCTCAAATTCTCGGTGATTCCGGCGTCGGGCGGCGGTCCGCTGGCGAGCGGTCTGGCGGAATGCCTCGGGCGTCCGGAGGCGCGGATCGTGCTCAAATCGGCTGATACCAAGACGGTCAATTCGCTGCACGGCGGCAGCCATGATTCGGCGCTGGCGGCGATCCTGCGCTATCTCGCCGAGCAGCGCCTGCTCGATCGCATCGTCGTGGTCGGCCATCGCGTCGTCCATGGCGGCGAGCGGTTCTCCGCCTCGGCGCTGGTGACGCCGGAGGTGATCGCCGACATCGAGGCGGTCGCGGCGCTGGCGCCGCTGCACAATCCGGCCAATCTGCTCGGCATCCGCGCCTGCGCGCAGGGCCTGCCGGCGATCCCCCAGGTCGTGGTGTTCGACACTGCGTTCCACCAGACCATCGCCGCCGCCGCCTTCACCTATGCGATCCCGCAGCGCCTGTATCGCGACCAGGGCGTGCGGCGTTACGGCTTCCACGGCACCTCGCATCGCTATATCGCCGGCCAGACGGTCGATCTGCTGCGGCTCGATCCGCAGGATCATGGCATCGTCATCGCCCATCTCGGCAATGGCGCCTCGGCCACCGCGGTCAGCAATGGCGTGAGCGTCGATACCACGATGGGCATGACGCCGCTGGAAGGGCTGGTGATGGGCACCCGCTCGGGCGACATCGATTTCGGCGTGGTGGCGCATGTCGCGCGCACCAACCGGATGAGCCTCGATGAGGTCGAGACCATGCTGAACACCCAAAGCGGGCTGCTCGGCATCTCCGAACTATCCGGCGATTGCCGGGCGCTGGAGCAGGCCGCGCAATCAGGCCATCCCGGCGCCATCCTCGCCCTCGACGTCTTCGTGCACAGGCTGGCGCGCCACATCGGCGGGCTTGCGGCCTCGCTCGACAATTTCGACGCGCTGGTGTTCACCGGCGGCATCGGCGAGAACTCGGCACTGCTACGCGCCAAGACCATCGAGAGCCTGCGGGTGTTCGGCTTCACCCTCAATCGCGAAGCCAATGAGCGCACCGTGGGCGGGCGCAGCGGCCGCATCAGCCGCAGCCGGCGACCGACCGCCATCGTCATCCCCACCGATGAAGAAGGCCTGATCGCCCGCGACGCCACCGCCATTCTGGGGATCTCCCCGTCGGGCGGCTTTCCCGCCCAGCCCTCCGACCTTCACATCGCCTGATCGCAGGCGCGCGCAACTCCTCGATCGGTCGCCGAAAGCATTCCAATGAATAATTCCCGCCATCGTACGTTCTATCTCGTTCCGGTCTCCCGCGAGGCCGGCCTCACATCGATGACGCTGGGCCTGGTCCGGGCCCTGCAACTCACCGGCGTCAAGGTCGGCTTCGTCAAGCCGATCATGCAGCCCGAAATCCGCTCCGGCGATCTCGATCTGGCGGCGCATTTCGCCCGGACGCTGTGCGGCGTCCGCACCCCGGACCCGATCGCGTTCGATCACGCCGCCGAGATGGTGCGCTCCGGCCAGCTCGGCGGGCTGATGGAAGAAGTGGTGTCGATGGTCGACACCGTTCAGGCCGATTGCGACATCGTCATCGTCGAGGGCCTGATCCCCGACGTCGAATTCCAGATCGCCACGAGGCTGAACATCGAGATCATCCGCTCGCTCGGCGCCGATCTGATCCCGGTGCTGGCTGGCGGATCGCACGATGCCGCAGCACTGGCGGCGAAGGCCGCCGCCGCCGCCGAGCAATATGGCGACGACGGCCGCCGGCCGATCGCCGGCCTGCTGATCAATCGCTGCATCGACGCCGCCGCCGCCCTGGCGCTGACCGAGCGCGGCGCGCTGACGCTGAACGGATCGAACCCGGTGCCGATCCTCGCCGCGGTGCCGAGTGCCGCGCATCTGCTGGCGCCGCATCTGATCGACATCGCCGACACGCTCGGCCTGACCATCCTCAATCGCGGCGGCATCGACACCACGCGCGTGCTCAACGTCGTGGTCGCGGCGCGCTCGCCGGAGAAGCTGATCGGGACCTTGCGGCCGGAAACCCTGGTGGTGACGCCGGCCGATCGCAGCGATGCCATTCTCGCCACCGCGCTGGTGGCGCAGCGCGGCATGGCGCTGGCCGGCCTGGTGCTGACCTGCGGCGGGCGTCCGGCCCCCGAGCTCGCCGCGATCCTGGCTTCCGCCCCGCTCGATCGGCTCGCCGTCCTGTGTACCGACGACGACACGTTCACCACCGCGTCGAAGCTGGCCAATCTGTCGGCCCATGTCAGTCGCGCCGATGGCGATCGCATGGAACGGGTGATCGCGTTCATCGCCGAGAAGGTGGAGACGCGGCCGCTGGCGCTGCGGCTCGATCTGCCGGTCGAGACGCTGATGCCGCCGCCGGTGTTCCGCCATCGCCTGGTCGCGCGCGCGCGTGCGGCGCTGCGCCGCATCGTGCTGCCCGAGG
This sequence comes from Rhodopseudomonas sp. BAL398, assembly GCF_033001325.1. Classification (NCBI taxonomy): domain Bacteria; kingdom Pseudomonadati; phylum Pseudomonadota; class Alphaproteobacteria; order Hyphomicrobiales; family Nitrobacteraceae; genus Rhodopseudomonas; species Rhodopseudomonas sp. BAL398. Next base: position 3,539,828 of record NZ_CP133111.1, on the reverse strand, counting down.
GCGAGGAGCCGCGCACCATCCGCGCCGCCGCGATCTGCGCCGACAAGCGCATCGCCCGCTGCATCCTGCTCGGCGCGCCCGAGCGCATCCGCGAGGTCGCCGCGGCGCATGGCATCGAGCTGCCGGACAATCTCGAGATCGTCGACGCCGAGCAGCAGCGCGGCCGCTACGTCGCGCCGCTGGTCGAATTGCGCAAGGCCAAGGGCCTGACAAAACTCCAGGCCGAGATCGCGCTGGAGGATTCCGTGGTGCTCGGCACCATGATGTTGGCGCAGAACGACGTCGACGGGCTGGTCTCGGGCGCCGTTCACACCACCGCCTCGACAGTGCGCCCCGCGCTGCAGCTGATCAAGACCGCGCCGGGATCGAGCATCGTCTCCAGCGTGTTCTTCATGCTGATGCCGGACCAGGTCCTGGTCTATGGCGATTGCGCCATCAACCCCGATCCGACCGATCACGAACTCGCCGAGATCGCGATCCAGTCGGCCGATTCCGCAGCCGCCTTCGGCATCGAGCCGCGGGTGGCGATGATCTCCTATTCGACCGGCGCGTCCGGCGCCGGCGAGGACGTCGACAAGGTGCGCCGGGCGACCGACAAGGTCCGCGCGCTGCGCCCCGACCTCATCGTCGACGGCCCGATCCAATACGACGCCGCCACCGTCGCCAGCGTCGGGCGCCAGAAGGCGCCGGGCGGCCCGCTCGACGGCCGCGCCAATGTCTTCGTCTTCCCCGACCTCAACACCGGCAACACCACCTACAAGGCGGTGCAGCGCTCCGCCAATGTCGTCTCGGTCGGACCGATGCTGCAGGGCCTGCGCAAGCCGGTCAACGACCTCTCCCGCGGCGCCCTGGTCGACGACATCGTCTACACCATCGCCATCACCGCCATCCAGGCCGCAGCGGCCAACAAGCCCGGGACCGCGGCCATGGCCGCCGAGTGAGGAGCGGCATGCTTCATCGCCGGCCGGTCGCGATGAAGCACGCCAAGGGTGATCCGCGCTGGCCGCCGGTTGCGGCGAACACGCCGCGGGCCGCGACGCTCCACGTCCTCAGGAGTCGGTCGTTCAGCCGTCCGCGGGAAGACCATAATGGGTCTCAAGGGAGATGTTGTGCCGGCTCATCTTCGCATAGAGGTTGGTGCGTGCCAGACCGAGCTTTCGCGCAGCTTCAAGCTTATTGCCTTTTGCTTCGGTGAGTGCTGCCAGGATGAGCGAGCGTTCGTACTCATCGACGGCCTCGGCGAGCGGGCGCTTCTGAGACGGTAAAGCGACATGGAGGGCCGTTTGCGGAAGAATCTCGGCGAAGTCCTCGGCCGTAATCTGCTCTCCATCGGTGCGCGCATAGACCTGCTCGATGACGTTGGCCAACTCGCGAACATTTCCTGGCCAATTGTAGGCGTGCAGCACCTCCAATGCCGACGGTGCGATCGTGCGCATCGGCTGGTCAAAGGTTGCGGAGGTTCTTTCCGAAAACAACGAGGCTAGGATCTCCAGATCCTCCTTGCGGTGACGCAGCGGCGGCAGGTGAATCGGCAGGACGTTGAGGCGGTAGAACAGATCGGACCGGAATTTGCCTTCCTTGATCATTTCCGGGAGTGCCCGGCTGGTCGCCGCGATAATACGGACGTCGACCTTCACCACTTGATTGGAGCCGAGCGGCTCGACCTCGCGCTCCTGCAGCACGCGCAGCAGCTTGACCTGCAATGACACCGGCATGTCGCCGATCTCATCAAGGAACAGCGTGCCGCCGTTTGCCAATTGAAATTTGCCGGGGCGTGGATGCTGGCTGGCGCCAGTATAGGCTCCGGGCGCAACGCCGAAGCATTCCGCTTCGAGCAGGTTCTCCGGGATCGCCGCAACATTGAGACCAACAAAGGGGCCATTCGCCCGATCCGAAGCCGCATGGATGGCATGCGCGGCCAATTCCTTACCGGTCCCCGTTTCACCCAACAACAGGGCTGACGAGTTGATTCGGCCGCCCTTTCGGATCAGCTGCTTCAATTGAAGCATCACGGGACTGAAGCCGACGAGGCTCTCCACCGTGTATTTCGACGTGCGGGCGGCCGCGAGCTTTTTCTCCATATTTGCCAAGCGCGAATTGAGCTTGTTGAATCGATCTGTGATCGGCCGAAGCAGCGTGATGCTGTTTTTCAAAGAGAAAGAGATCGCACCGATAATTGCCCCGCTTTCATTGCGCAGGGGCAGCCGGCTAACCAAAAGCGTATGCTCACCATACTTTATGATATCGAGCGGAATGGAGCGGCCGGTTTCTACAACTTCGCGCATGCGGCTGTGCGGGATGAGACTCTCCACAGGCTTGCCGATCGCTTTCGCGCAGGTATCGGCCCCGAGCCCCAACACGGTCATCTGCTTCGGGCTGAACCAGACATGCTTTTCGTTCAGCCAGACAATGCGGGCATCCTCGTCGATCAGGAGGGCCCCGTCGATCATTTCGTCGATCATCCCCAACAGATCGCGTGCCGCAGCGAATTGTGCGTCCCGTCCGCCCCGCATCCCTGCCTCCTTTCGAAGCCCGGTGCAGTTCTGAACCCAATTGGCGCGGCTGCCTTGCGGTGGATCAACACTGCGAGAGGTCGTCGGCATCGTCTCCAACGAGGCCGCCATCAGCGGCCTCGTCGGTGCCATCCTGCTTGAGCAGAACGATGAATGGGTGGTTCAGCGCGCCGACTACATGACGCTGGAAGCATCGCCCCTGTCAGCGCTAATCCCATCGTCGGGCTGCCCGCAGTCCGACCTGACCAGACCGGCTTCGGCCGGCAATCGTGGTCGCCATCATGATGCTACACGACATACTTGCCGTGACGAGCATGCCTTCCGGACATTGGCTGCCGCTGCCACGTAAGGCAGAACTCATCCAGGCCATCCGGATGGCTGCAAAGAAAACAGTTTAATCGCGGAGGGAAAGTTCATATTGCACGTGGCGGTCCTTCATTGTGCATGCCGCCAGGCGGCTGCTCTTATTTTCTGAGGCCAACCACGTCTCGGCATCGACCGCCAGAGCGATCGCCTCGGGGCGGCTCCGTCCTGCTTAGGAAATGGTCGAAACGCGCCCGCCGAAAGCCCGCGCCCCGCCGTCGTCCGATGGAATTGCATAGGCATCGCGATCCGGATCGAGCCGGCGTTCCGTTGGTCGTCGGATTTCGCCGCGCCGCTCGCATCTGGCGAAAATTTCTCCAGACGGTCACCGAGTGAGGCTGATCGGTTATCAACGTGACTCCGAATCTTAAGATCGGGGTGGCCGTCATTCACGATCGCGGCCAGAAGCGGCTCCGAGCATTCGTGAGTCCGGGAGGCAATCCGGAGCTTACGCCGGTCAGCGGAATATTCTGGAAACGCCAGGCGTCCACGGCGCTCAAGCCGACCTGCGCTCGAGCGGGGGTTCGGAGACAGACGGCGGACCGATGGGCCAATTCGGTCAGCTGACACAGATGTTTACGGTGTGTTCTGATTGAAAAGACCGATCTGGTCGAACACGTTCGATCCGTCGAGAACACGCGATGCCAATTAAATCATTGATGTTACGGGAAAAGCCCAAAGAAAAGGCTGGTGCTGCCACACAGGGTCGAACTGTGGACCTCTCCATTACCAATGGAGTGCTCTACCACTGAGCTACGGCAGCGTGCCACGTTCCGGGAATCAGCCTGTGAAGGCCCGGCTCGGCGGGCGATCCTTGCCACAAGGCCGCCGTGGTTGCAAGCGGGGTGGCAGAGGGAATGGTAGGGGATGGTCTGCACGCCCCCGCCGTGGCCTTCGTCCCGGGCCATTGGCTGACGCCGGCAGCGTCACCCCCGGCCCGGAACGGGCGATTCCTCAGCGGGGTGCGCCACGCATGGCCTCGGCCAGCCGCGCCGCCAGCGCCTGGCCGCCAGCGACAAATTCCTGTCATGCCGCAATGCTCTGTTGCGGCTGCGGCGCCAGCGCATATGTTTCGCTGGTCATTGTCTCTCGCCGGACAGATTTTCCAACAAGCCCAGCAAAGTACGCCATGACCGACGCGCCAAATCGCTCTGCCACCGACGCTGTCGCCGCGCGCCACAACCGGTTGCGCGATGCGTTGCGCGAAAACCTCAAACGCCGGAAATCGCAGTCGCGCGGCCGGGCCGATCAGCCGGCGCGCGATATCGCCGGCGATGGCGGTCCCAGGCCGGGCGAAGCCGGCAGCGATGTCCATGGGGCTGACTAGCGTCGCGGCGCTGAGCAGCGGTGTGTGTGGCGTAGCGGAGTGGCAGCAATGGCATTCGAACTCAGTCCGAACACCGATCATGCCGATCCGGCCCCGGCCGCCGTGGTCTATCCCCGGCTGGAGCAGACCTTTCCGGTCCTGACCGCAGCGGAAATCGCCCGGATTCGCCGCTTTGGCGAGCTAAAAACCTATGCCGACGGCGAGCGGCTGTTCGAGACCGGCAAGCCGGGGCCGGGCATGTTCGTGATCCTGTCCGGCCAGGTCGCCATCACCCAGCGCGACGGGCTCGGCCATGTCACGCCGGTGGTCGATCAGGGCCCCGGCCAATTTCTCGCCGAGATCGGCCAATTGTCCGGCCGCGTCGCGCTGGTCGACGGCCGCGCCGAGGGCGAGGTCGAGGCCTTGCTGATCCCGCCGGATCGGCTGCGCGCGCTGTTGGTCGCCGAGGCCGAACTCGGCGAGCGGATCATGCGGGCCCTGATCCTGCGCCGGGTCAATCTGATTCAGGGCGGCGTCGGCGGCCCGGTGCTGATCGGCCATGGTCATGCCGCCGACGTGGTCCGGCTGCAGGGATTTCTCACCCGCAATGGCTGGCCGCACCATCTGCTCGACCCGGCTGGCGACCGCGACGCCGCCGAACTGGTGTCGCGCTCGGCGCCGACGCTGCGCGATCTGCCGCTGGTGGTGACGCCCGACGGCACCGTGCTGCGCAATCCGAGCGAATCCGCACTCGCCCGCGCGATGGGCATGATCGGCGAGGGCGTCAAGGACCGGCTCTATGACGTGGCGGTGGTCGGCAGCGGGCCGGCGGGGCTGGCGACCGCGGTCTATGCGGCCTCCGAGGGGCTGTCGGTGGCGGTGTGCGATGCCCGCGCCTTCGGCGGGCAGGCCGGCGCCAGCGCCCGGATCGAGAATTATCTCGGCTTTCCCACCGGCATTTCCGGCCTGGCGCTGACCGCCCGGGCGTTCAACCAGGCGCAGAAATTCGGCGCCGAGATCATGATTCCGGTCGAGGTCAAGGCGCTGGGATGCGGCCGCCCCGACGGCCTGTTCGCGCTGTCGCTCGATGATGGCGAGCAGTTGCGGGCGCGTTCCGTAGTGGTTGCCAGCGGCGCGCGCTACCGCCGTCCCGCGATCGAGGATCTGCCGCGGTTCGAAGGCCGCGGGGTGTGGTATTGGGCGTCGCCGATCGAGGGTCGGCTGTGCAAGGATCAGGAGGTGATCCTGGTCGGTGGCGGCAATTCCGCCGGCCAGGCCGCCGTGTTCCTGTCGGCCCATGCGGCGCGGGTCCATATGGTGATCCGCAGCGGCGGGCTCGGCGCCAGCATGTCGCGCTATCTGATCGAGCGCATCGAATCGACGCCCAACATCGAATTGCTGTTCAACACCGAAGTGGCCGGGCTCGACGGCCCCGAGGACGGCGGCCTCGAGCAGGTGCGGCTGCGCAGCCGGCTGTCCGGCGAGGTCAGTTCGGTGGCGATCCGCAACGTCTTTCTGTTCGTCGGCGCCGATCCCGCCACCGGTTGGCTCGACGGCTGCGGCGTGACGCTGGACCGCGCCGGCTTTGTGATGACCGGCTCGCCATCGACAGAGGATGGCGGCCGACCGGCATCGGCGCTGCAAACCTCGGTGCCGGGCGTGTTCGCGGTGGGCGATGTGCGCGCCGGGTCGGTCAAACGGGTCGGCGGCGCGATCGGCGAAGGCGCCCAGGTGGTCGCGGCGCTGCACGGATTTCTCGCAGATGTTTTGCAACCGAGCTGACGGGCGCTACGATAGAAGTCTGGGATTCGCTCGGAAAAGCCATCAAATTGTCGGTGACGGCGCATTTCAATGGGCGTCGACCCCCGGGGGGCCGTCGCGGTGCGCCGGGACGCGTGCTTGAAGCACCTGGACGTGAAGGAGACGAATAATGCGGCCCTTGCAGATGTTGCGCGCGATCGGCCTCGGCCTGGCGCTGGCCTTCGCGGTGCTGCCGCCGGCGCCCGCCGCCGCGCAAGCGCCGGAAAGCCGCTTTGCCGAGGTGCCCGGCGTCAAGCTGCATTATCTGATCGCCGGACAGGGTGGCGTTCTGGCTGGCGTTCCGGCCACCGGGCCGGTGGCCGGCAAGATCGCCGGTCAGGTCGGCGCCGAAGTCCCGGCCAAAGGCGATCCGGTGCTGCTGCTGCATGGTTTTGCCGAGACCAGCCAGATGTGGCGGCCGCTGATCGCCAAGCTGGCCGAGGATCACACCGTGATCGCGCCGGATCTGCGTGGCTTCGGCGGCTCGGGCGCGCCGCCCGACGGCTACACCAAGGCGGCGATGGCGCGCGACATCCACGCGCTGCTGCAGAGCCTCAAGATCGATCGCATCAAGATCGTCGGCCACGATATCGGGCTGATGGTGGCCTATGCCTATGCGGCGCAATATCCCGCCGAGGTCGAGCGGATCGCCCTGATGGACGCGTTCCTGCCCGGAATCGGCGACTGGACCCATGTCTGGCTGCTCAGCGACATGTGGCATTTCCATTTCTACGGCAAGACGCCGCTGGCGCTGGTCGAGGGCCGCGAGCGGATCTATCTCGATCATTTCTGGAATGATTTTGCCGCCGACCCGAAAAAGTCGGTGCCCGAATCCGACCGCGTTTTCTACACCAAGGCCTATGCGAGGCCCGGCTATATGGCGGCCAGCTTCGAGGTGTTTCATGCCTTCGAGCAGGACGCCAAGGACTTCGCCGGCTTCGCCAAGACCAAGCTGCGGATGCCGATGCTGGTGCTGTCGGGCGAGAAGGCCGGCGGCCAATTCCTGATCAAGCAGGGACGGATGGTCGCCACCAATGTCGAAGGGGTCATCGTCACCGGCTCGGGCCATTGGCTGATCGAGGAGGCGCCGGATCAGGTGATTCCCAAGCTGGTCTCGTTTCTTAAACGCTGACCGCCGCGCCGGCCCGAATCTGAGGCAGCGATTGCAAAATCTTCGTGCGCTCGGCAGGCGCGCGAAATAACAGATCAGGTAGCAAATCATCGCGGGGCATTGTAGCTTTGGCGTCGTCCAAGATGAGGAGCGCGTCATGATCCTCGGCATGAGTCTCGGCACCTTCACGCTTGTCCACGTCCTGATCAGCCTGGTCGCCATCGCCGCGGGATTGATCGCGATGGTCGGATTGCTCACCTCCAATCCGCTGCGCGGCTGGACCGCGCTGTTCTTGCTGCTGACGATCCTGACCAGCATCACCGGCTTTTTCTTTCCCTTCGCCACGCTGCTGCCGTCGCACATCGTCGGCATTATCTCGCTGGTGTTGCTGTGCGCCGCCTTGGTCGCGCTCTATGTCCGACACCTCGCCGGATTCTGGCGTCGGGTCTACATCGTCACCGCGATACTGGCGCTCTATCTCAACGTGTTCGTGCTGATCGTGCAGGCGTTCCAGAAGGTCGGGCCGCTGCAAACGCTGGCGCCGACCCAGACCGAGCCGCCATTCCTGGTGGCGCAGGGCGCGGCCCTGGTGGTGTTCGGCCTGGCGATCATCATCGCGCTGCGCCGGTTCCATCCGGCGCAGCGCTATGCCTGAGCGGCACAAACAATCGTCGTCATTCTTGGCTAGTTTGCAACGATCCACCACAGGAAAGGGAAGTCCGCGTCATGGCGTTCATCAAGACCACGGATGGCACCGAGATTTACTACAAGGATTGGGGCCGCGGTCAGCCCATCGTGTTCAGCCATGGCTGGCCGCTGTCGGCGGACGATTGGGATCCGCAGATGCTGTTCTTCCTCGGCAAGGGGTTTCGCGTCATCGCCCATGACCGCCGCGGCCACGGCCGCTCCAGCCAGGTCGCCGACGGTCACGACATGGACCACTACGCCGACGATCTGGCGGCGCTGACCGCGCATCTCGATCTCAACGACGCCGTGCATGTCGGCCATTCCACCGGCGGCGGCGAGGTGGTGCACTATCTGGCGCGCCATGGCGACAGCCGCGTCGCCAAGGCCGCGATCCTGTGCGCGGTGCCGCCCTTGATGGTGAAGACCGAAGCCAATCCGGGCGGTCTGCCCAAGGAGGTGTTCGACGGGCTGCAGGCCCAGCTCGCCGCCAACCGCGCGCAATTCTATCGCGACCTGCCGTCGGGGCCGTTCTACGGCTTCAACCGGCCGGGCATCGACGCCCAGGAAGGCGTCATTCAGAACTGGTGGCGGCAGGGCATGATGGGCGGCGCCAAGGCGCATTACGACGGCATCGTGGCGTTCTCGCAGACCGATTTCACCGAGGATCTGAAAAAGATCAAAGTGCCGGTGCTGGTGATGCACAGCGAGGACGACCAGATCGTGCCCTACGCAGATTCCGGGCCGCTGTCCGCCAAGCTGCTGCAGAACGGCACGCTGAAGACCTACAAGGATTTTCCGCACGGCATGATCACCACCCAGGCCGACATCATCAATGCCGACCTGCTGGCCTTCATCCAGGGCTGAGCCGACCGCTTGGGTCATGGTCTTAGGGCGCAATAGCGAAACGCATTGCGCCGCCATGGCGCGAGCGGCGGATGCGATGCGCATTCCGCCCTGCAAGCTACAGTCGCTCGAATCCGTCATTGCGAGGAGCGTAGCGACGACGCAATCCAGTCCGTGCCCGCCGCACCTGGATTGCTTCGCCATCAGCCGGCGCTGCGCGCCGCCCTCGGCTCGCAATGACGACACCCACGATGCATTCCTGCCTCCCGCCACCCACCGTCGTCATTCCGGGGCGCGAGCAGCCTTGCTGCGAGCGAACCCGGAATCTCGCGGCTTGGCGAAGTGAGCAGCAGCCCGCATGAGCGCAGAGGTATGCAGGATCAATCGAACAACAAGTCCCCGGATGTCGCTACGCTCATCCGGGTTACGCTTGCTGAGGCCGGAAACAGGTCAATACCGTGGGTTTCCTATCCTCTGCGGTCCCGGCATCTCCGATAAGGCTCGGCCTTTGATGCGGGGACCGTGTACGCGCGCCACTCAGCGTAAGTGAAGCCGTATTTCTTCATACAAGCCAATGCATGTGGAGACCTATTGCTGGGCTCACGGCCACTGTCGCGCCGCCTGGCTTCTTCCACCGAAGTTCCATCGCGCTTGGCTTGGCAGACCGGATCGTGATTGCAGACTTTCCGCGGCGCCCCCATGGCCGGAGAGACGGCTAAAGCTACAGCTAAAATAATAATGTGTTTCATGATTCACCAAAAGGTTAAGCGGGGTATTATTATCGAGCTACCGCAAGACGGTAAAGATGCGCCGTCTGACTCCTGCGTTTTCAAAATAGGCCACTGAGGTCGAGCTAGTCAGCACTGAGCTGCTGCCGGTTTGATGGACACCCGGTTAAGCTAATCCCACCTTGCGTTCGAGCTCAACCGGGCTGACGTACCCGATCGTCGAGTGCCGTCGGATGGCGTTGTAGAACCGCTCGATGTAGTCGAACACATCTGCCCTGGCCTCGTTCCTGGTGCAATAGATTTTGCGCGCGGTGCGTTCGGTCTTCAGCGACGAGAAGAAGCCCTCCATCGCCGCGTTGTCCCAGACGTTACCGGATCGGCTGCATGCTGCAGCAGCGGTAGCCCGCATGAGCGCAGCGATATGCGGGACCAATCGAACAATAAATCCCCGGATGTCGCTGCGCTCATCCGGCCACGCTTGCGGCGAGGCGAGTCATCACCCGCGCCACGAGATGGTTGGCTCGGTCATTGCGAAGAGCGTAGCGACTACGCAATCCAGTCCGTGCCCGCCGCCCCTGGATTGCTTCGCCATCAGCCGGCGCTGCGCGCCGCCTTCGGCTCGCAATGACGACATCCACGACGCATTCCTGCCTCACGCCACCCACCATCGTCATTCCGGGGCGCGAGCAGCCTTGCTGTGAGCGAACCCGGAATCTCGCGGCTTGGCGAAGTGATAGCGCAAGATTAGTCAGCGAGCAGCGGTGGCCCGCATGAGCGCAGCGATATGCGGGATCGATCGAACAATAAATCGCCGGATGTCGCTACGCTCATCCGGCCACGCTTGCTGCACGGCGTCCGCTCCAAGACGCCCTGGATCAACACGCTCTACACCCTCACCGGCTCGCTGCTGTCGCTGCTGGTGAAGATCTCGCCGAGCTATCTCACCACCAGCGCACAACTCGGCCGCGCCATGATCAAGGTGGCAAAAGACGGTTACGATAAGCCGATCCTGGAGAGCGAGGATATCAACAATGTCTGGTCGGTCGGTTGGCCAACGCGACCACCACGCGTGCACCTCTCCCCGCTTGCGGGGAGAGGTCGGAATTCGAGCGCAGCTCGAATTCCGGGTGAGGGGGCGCCTCACCGAGGCAGACCTCGCGGAGGCGCCCCCTCACCCGGCGCGACAAGCTGCGCTTGCCGCGCTACCCTCTCCCCGCGAGCGGGGCGAGGGAAGACAGGCCCGGATGTCGCTTGGCTCACCCGGGCCAAGCTTGCTATTTCTTCAAATGCGCATTTGCAGACGCGCATGCCAAAGATGGGCACGGCTCCATGACCGAGGATATCAAAGACTATTTTGCACGATTGCTCGCAACGAAAGACATCACAGCCATCCCGCTAGAGAAGGCTTTGCTCAAGACCGCCCATTTGGTCGACCTTTCGAGCGACTTCGGCAGCGAGGAAGGCGCGAAGCTTGCCCTTCGATGGAGCGATACCCTTGAGAAATCCGATCTGACGCCAGGACAGCGTAGCCTGCTTCAGTTCTACCGCGCCAATGCATGGGATAGCGAACGTAAGCGTAAATTCAACCCCGAAAACTACGCTTGGGCGTGGGAGCAGACAGAGCTGCGAGAACAACTCCTGAGCCTGCGCCGAGCGGTCAACCCCGAAGGTCTCGCAGAGCTTGAGCCGATCGAGCGCGTACAGATCCTCACCAATCTCGGTAATCAACTCAACAGCGCTGGCCGCTTCGTTGAAGCTGGCGAATATTGGGGCCGCGCCATTGCCGAACAGCCGCGCTTTGCCATGGCATTGGCGAACCGTGGTTCCGGTTGGCACGATTACGCGCGGGCGCATTACGACCCGGGGCATCAAAGAGTCTTTCTTTATCGTGCTCATCAGAGCTTAGCCGTAGCCCTTGCGGATGACGCCGATTGGGGTAGCGCGCCGGATGGCGCGCGGGAATTCTTCGTCCAGCTTCGTATCTTCATCGCCAAGAAGATCGACGTTGAGGCGATGGACAAGGAGTTGAAGCTGGATGGCTATGGGCTTGGCCGCTCGCAGACGGAGCGCGAGTACCGGCAATGGGCACTCGACAACAGGCTTTTCCTCAATCCGCTTAACGATCTCGGCACCAGCGACGTCGCGGCGCAAGACGTGCTCTCACTGCCCAGCTACCGCACGCCGATTGATGATGGCCCTACGCTGATCGGATTCTTCAACCAGATGAAACAGGAATTTGCCTCCGCCCGGTGGTTGCTCTTCGAAGGTATCAAAAATCAAAAGCCGCATTTCTCGGACCGGGATACCAGGCTCCATGACACGTTGGATGATCCCGGCTACTCGCTCTCGATCGAAAAGACGAAACTCGCATTTCGATCGGCCTATTCACTTCTGGATAAGGTCGCGTTCTTCCTTAACGACTATCTGACGCTTGGAATTCCTCTGGCTGAGGTCTCTTTTCGCTCATTGTGGTTTGAGAAAAGGAAGGACAAGAGCCTTGAGCTGAAGCCGGTCTTTACCCAAGCCAAGAACTGGCCCTTGCGTGGGCTCTACTGGTTGGCGAAGGATTTCGTCGAGCAAGATTTCAGGGACTCGAGTGAACCCGATGCTCGGGATCTCGCTACCATCCGCAACCACCTGGAGCATCGCTATCTCAAGGTTCGCGACCGCGACCCTTTGTTCACCCAATTGGGACCGGATGTCTACACCGACCGGCTAGCGCTCTTCGTTGACCGCCATGAATTGGAGATGAAGGCGCTGCGCATCCTAAAGCTTGCCCGGGCGGCGATGATCTATCTTTGCTTTAGCATGCACCAGGAGGAAACCATTCGTACGAAGGACGACAAGGGCTTCGCGATGCCAATGACGCTGCCGCCGCTCGAGCACAAACGAAGGCGCTGAAGATTAACCGTGGGTATGGATAACTCGTTGCTGAGGTTGTCCACTGCTATGTCGTCGTACAGGACCTAGCCCTCGACTGCCGGGATTCCGTGGTCGCCCAAGTGTGTAACAAGGAATAAAATCCTTGACATCATTCCTTTCCCTGCTATACTCCCATCACTCCGCCCCATCGAGGGGGCGCGTTACCGGGACGCTGGTCGTCGCGGGGCGGGGTGCGGCGCCTGCGGGCGGGGGAGGACGTCTCCTTCCGCACTCGGGACGCTCTGGGTCGCCGTCCGGCTCCACTACGGGAGTCTGCCACTTGCTAGTTGGCTGGACGCGGCACAGGTGAACGGCGGGAAATCCGCCGGGATCGGCGGGTCAAAGGGCTCGCGCCTGTGCCCGGAAGCACGGTCCTGGGGCGCAAAATCGCCGCGGCGGGGCGTCGAAAGGCGTTCCGCGGCGCAAGCCTCCGACGTTTCGGGAGCTTTTGCCGCGGCCCCTGACCAAAGGCGCGCCTTTCGGCGCTCCGCCTCCCTCTCCGGGAGGTGTTCGGCGGCGAGGCACGGCGGCGGCCGCCGGGCGATGCAGCGCCATGCCTCGAACCGATCGGCAGCGACCATGAGCCGCGGCCGCCAATGGCTGATTCTCCCTGAACCCTGTGCAATCGCGGCAAATCCCATCAAATAGCCTTAAACCTGCCGGCTTTTGCCATCCGCGGCGGTCTTGTCGTATAAGCTGCGTCACTCAAATCAGCGGGAATCGGCATGGATCGCATTCGCATCGTCGGCGGCAACGAGCTCAACGGCACCATTGCGATCTCGGGCGCCAAGAACGCGGCGCTGCCGTTGATGATCGCCGCGCTGTTGAGCGAGGAGACGCTGATTCTCGACAATGTGCCGCGGCTGGCCGATGTCGCGCAGCTGCAACGGATTCTCGGCAATCACGGCGTCGACATCATGTCGGCCGGCAAACGGCCCGGCGACCATGAATATCAGGGCCAGACCCTGCATATTTCGGCCAAGAACATCATCGACACCACCGCGCCCTATGAGCTGGTCTCGAAAATGCGCGCCAGCTTCTGGGTGATCGCGCCACTGTTGGCGCGGATGCACGAGGCCAAGGTGTCGCTGCCCGGCGGCTGCGCCATCGGCACCCGTCCGGTCGATTTCCTGATCATGGCGCTGGAGAAGCTCGGCGCCGAACTGACCATCGATGGCGGCTATGTGATCGCCAAGGCTCCCGGCGGGCTGACCGGCGCCACGATCGATTTCCCCAAAGTCACCGTCAGCGGCACCCATGTAGCGCTGATGGCCGCCACTTTGGCCAAAGGCACCACGGTGATCGACAACGCCGCCTGCGAGCCCGAGATCGTCGATGTCGCCGATTGCCTGAACAAGATGGGCGCGCGGATCAGCGGCGCCGGCACGCCGCGGATCACCATCGAGGGCGTGGCAAAGCTGCATGGCGCCCGCCACACCGTGCTGCCGGATCGGATCGAGACCGGCACCTATGCGATGGCGGTGGCGATGACCGGCGGCGATGTGCAGCTGTCCGGCGCGCGGCCCGAACTGCTGCAATCCGCGCTCGACGTGCTGCGTCAGGCCGGCGCCACCATCACCGTCAATAATGACGGCATCCGGGTCGCCCGCAACGGCGCCGGAATCAGCCCAGTCGACGTCGCCACCGCGCCGTTCCCGGGCTTTCCGACCGATCTGCAGGCGCAGCTGATGGCGCTGATGGCCTGCGCCAAGGGCGCCTCGCACATCACCGAGACGATTTTCGAGAACCGCTTCATGCATGTGCAGGAATTGGCGCGGTTCGGCGCGCGGATTCATCTCGACGGCGAGACCGCCACCATCGACGGCGTGGCCAAGCTGCGCGGCGCGCCGGTGATGGCCACCGATCTGCGCGCCTCGGTGTCGCTAGTGATCGCCGGCCTCGCCGCCGAAGGCGAGACCATGGTGAACCGGATCTATCACCTCGACCGCGGCTTCGAGCGGCTCGAGGAAAAACTCTCCGCATGCGGCGCCACCATCGAGCGCATCAGCGGCTGAAGCTGCAAGGTGGTGTCGTGGCCGGCGAATTGAAACTGATTGCGCTCGATGCCGACGATCTCGCGGTGGTGTCCGCCCATGTGCAGGACGCCCGCGTCGCGGTTGCCGACATCATCTGGCGGCAGAGCGAGAAGCGGCTGGTGCTCGGCCTGCACCGGCTCGATTGGGACCAGACGCTGGCCGGCGGCACGGCGTCGCGTCGGCTGATCGCGGCATTGCGATTCGACCGGGTGCTGGCCTGCAAATCCCGCAATATCGACCTGGATGCGCCGGAAACCCTGCTGGAACTGCTCGGGGTCGAGTTCTATCCGGGCGCCGAGCCGCCGGGCGGCTGCGCGATGCTGATGTTCGCCCATGGCGGGGTATTGCGGCTCGACCTGGAATGCCTGGAATGCGCATTGACCGATCTGGGGCCCGACGATTTCGGCCTGCAGCCCTGAGCCGTCGCCGCTGGCCCTCGCGACGGGCCTCTCCCGGACGCCGCAAGGGTTGACGGGGATTTGCCATCGCGCCATTGAGCAGGGGGCCTTCGCGCCGAAGCCCCCGCTGGATTTTTCGACATGCCGATCCGTATCGATAGCCGTAACGCCGATTTTGCTCCGCGATTCAAAGCCTTTCTGGCGACCAAGCGGGAGGTTTCGGCCGATATCGAAGCCGCCACCCGCGCCATTGTCGATGATGTGGCGGCGCGCGGCGACGCCGCCCTGCTGGAGGCCACCGCCAAGTTCGATCGGCTGACGCTGGACGCCTCCGGGCTGCGCGTCACCGCGGACGAAATCGACGCCGCCGTCGCGGCCTGCGATCGCGACACCATCGCGGCGCTGACGCTGGCGCGCGACCGGATCGAGAGCTTCCATCGCCGGCAATTGCCCAAGGATGAGTCGTTCACTGATGCGCTCGGCGTCGAGCTCGGCTGGCGCTGGAGCGCGATCGAGGCGGTCGGCCTCTATGTGCCGGGCGGCACCGCGGCCTATCCGTCCTCGGTGCTGATGAATGCGATGCCCGCCAAGGTGGCCGGGGTGGAGCGCGTGGTGATGGTGGTGCCGTCGCCCGACGGCAAGCTCAATCCGCTGGTGCTGGCGGCGGCGCAGCTCGGCGGCGTCAGCGAGATCTACCGCGTCGGCGGCGCCCAGGCGGTCGCGGCGCTGGCCTATGGCACCGCGACCATCGCGCCGGTGGCCAAGATCGTTGGCCCCGGCAATGCCTATGTGGCCGCCGCCAAGCGGCTGGTGTTCGGCAAGGTCGGGATCGACATGATCGCCGGCCCCTCCGAGGTGCTGGTGATCGCTGACCAGACCGCCAATCCGGACTGGATCGCCGCCGATCTGCTGGCGCAAGCCGAACATGACGAAAACGCCCAATCGATCCTGATCACCGACAACGCCATTCTGGCCGACGAGGTCGAGCGCGCGCTGTCGGCGCAGCTCACCACGCTGGCGCGCGCGAAAATCGCGCGGGAATCCTGGGAGCGGTTCGGCGCCGTCATCCTGGTGAAACAACTCGACGAGGCGGTGGCGCTGGCCAATGCGATCGCCGCCGAGCATCTGGAGATCATCACCGCCGATCCGGAGGCGATGGCGGCGCAGATCCGCAATGCCGGCGCGATCTTCCTCGGCGCCCACACGCCGGAGGCGATCGGCGACTATGTCGGCGGCTCCAACCATGTGCTGCCGACCGCGCGCTCGGCGCGATTCTCGTCGGGGCTGGGCGTGCTCGACTTCATGAAGCGCACCTCGATCCTGAAATGCGGCCCCGATCAGCTGCGCGCGCTGGGGCCGGCGGCGATGACGCTGGGCAAGGCCGAGGGGCTCGACGCCCATGCGCGCTCGGTGGGACTGCGTTTGAACCAGCGATGACCACAGCGCCAGACGATTCCCAGAACTGCATCGTCGCGGTGACGCTCGACGAGGAATCGATCGGGCGGTCAGGGCCGGATATCGAGCACGAGCGCGCGATCGCGATCTACGATCTGGTGGAGAAGAACCTGTTTGCCCCCGAGGGCGCCGGCGAGGGGCCGTTCACGCTGCATATCGGCATCACCGGCAACCGGCTGATGTTCGACATCCGCCGCGAGGACGGCACCCCGGTGGTGGCGCATCTGCTGTCGCTGACCCCGTTCCGGCGGATCGTGAAGGACTATTTCATGATCTGCGACAGCTATTATCAGGCGATCCGCACCGCCACGCCGGACAAGATCGAGGCCATCGACATGGGCCGCCGCGGCATCCACGACGAGGGCTCGCGCACGCTGCAGGAACGGCTCAGCGGCAAGGTCAGGATCGACTTCGAGACAGCGCGCCGGCTGTTCACGCTGATCTCCGTGCTGCACTGGAAGGGATAGGCCGCATGGCGCGAATCACCCGCCGATCCAGGCGAGCCTGAGGGGATGACGCCGCCCCGCCTGCGCCACCCGCAAGCGGTGCTGTTCGCCTGTGGGATGAACGCCGTCCGTTCGCCAATGGCGGAGGGGCTGCTGCGGCAGATCGCGCCGCGCACGACCTATGTCAAATCCGCCGGGGTGCGGAAGATGGAGCTCGATCCCTTCGCGGTGGCGGCGATGGCCGAACTCGGCCACGACATTTCCAAGCACAAGCCGATTACCTTCGACGAGCTGGAAGATTATGAGGGGCTGAATTTCGATCTGATCGTGACGCTGTCGCCGGAGGCGCATCACAAGGCGCTGGAACTGACCCGCTCCAGCGCCGTCGAGGTCGAATACTGGCCGACCCAGGACCCGACCGGGGTCGAGGGCAACCGCGAGCAGAAACTGCAGGCCTATCGCGAGGTCGCCGACAGCCTGATGCAGCGCATCCGCAAACGCTTCGGCCGCAACCGCGCCGGCAACGAGTAGCCGCCTCGACGCTTGCCGATCCTGGATGGATTTTCGAAAATCAATCGACCGGCACAAGAAAGGCGCCGGTGATGGCCGGGATCGATTCGAATTGAGGATGCGGTTGCGATGATCACACGCCTTGCCATCTCGGGTTACCGATCGCTGCGCGACATCCGGGTTGAACTGGGACCGCTGAATGTGGTGACCGGCGCCAATGGCACCGGCAAGTCCAGCCTGTATCGCGCCCTGAAGCTGCTGGCCGATATCGCGCAGGGCCGGGTGGTGCAGTCGCTTGCCGCCGAGGGAGGGTTGCAGTCGACCCTGTGGGCCGGTCCTGAGAGCTTCTCCGGGCGCATGAAGGCCGGCGCCGATCCGGTGCAGGGGACGGTCCGCAGCAAGCCGATCGCGCTCAAACTGGGGTTTGCCGGCGAGGATTATGGCTACGCGATCGATCTCGGCCTGCCGCAACCCGGCAGCTCGCTATTCGCGCGCGATCCCCAGATCAAGCTCGAAAGCGTCTGGACCGGCGAGTTGCTCGGCCGCGCCAATGCATTCGCCGAGCGCCGCGGGCCGTTCGTGCGGCTTCGCACCGAGACTGGCGAATGGCGCGAGGCCACGCAAAATCTCGACCCGTTCGACAGCATGATGACGCATTGTGCCGACCCGAAGGATGCCTTCGAGCTGTTGCTGCTGCGCGAGCGGATGCGAGGCTGGCGATTCTACGACCAGTTGCGCACCGACCGCGACGCCCCGGCGCGCCGGCCGCAGGTCGGGACGTATACGCCCGTGCTCGGCGGCGACGGCGCGGATCTGGCGGCCGCGGTGCAGACCATCGTCGAGATTGGCGATCCGGCCGAGCTGGCAGACGCCGTGGCCGACGGATTTCCCGGCGCCAGATTGAATGTCGCGGTGGCGGACGGCTATTTCGAGCTGGAAATGAAACAGCACGGCTTGCTGCGACCGCTCAAGGTTGCCGAATTGTCCGACGGCACGCTGCGCTATCTGCTGTTGCTGGCGGCCTTGCTGTCGCCGCGGCCGCCCGAATTGATGATGCTCAACGAGCCGGAAACCAGCCTGCATCCGGATCTGTTGCCGCCGCTGGCGCGGCTGATCGCGCGCGCGGCGCAACGCAGCCAATTGATCGTGGTGTCGCATGCCGCGGAGCTGGTCGCCGCGCTGGACCAGCAGCCATCGAGCCGGCAGATCCTGCTGGAAAAGCGCCTCAGCGAGACCATTCTGGACGGTCGGGTTCCGCGCTGGAACTGGCCGGCGCGCTAAACGCGGCCGCCAAATGGCGATCTCGGCGGAGGACAGTTGTCGTTGGGGAAGCCTTCCGATAGGTTCCGCGCGCACACCTCCAGCCCCCGAAAATCCCCATGCTTGGCCGTCCCAAACTCGTTCTTGCCTCCGGCTCGCCGCGGCGCGTCAGCCTGCTCAATCAGGCCGGGATCGAGCCCGACGCGCTGCGTCCCGCCGATATCGACGAGACCCCGAAGCGGGGCGAACTGCCGCGGGTCTGCGCCAATCGGCTGGCCCGGGCCAAGGCCGAGGCGGCGCTGAAATCGGTGCAGCTCGACGATGAATTGCGCGGGGCCTACATCCTGGCCGCCGACACCGTGGTGGCGGTCGGCCGCCGCATCCTGCCCAAGGCCGAGCTGGTCGATGAGGCCTCGCAATGCCTGCGGCTGCTGAGCGGGCGCAACCACCGGGTCTACACCGCGATCTGCCTGGTGACGCCGAAGCAGACCTTCCGCCAGCGCCTGATCGAATCCAAGGTGCGGTTCAAGCGGCTCAACGAGGACGATATTGAGGCCTATATCGGCTCCGGCGAATGGCGCGGCAAGGCCGGCGGCTATGCGGTGCAGGGCATCGCCGGCAGCTTCGTGGTCAAGCTGGTCGGCTCCTACACCAATATCGTCGGGCTGCCGCTGTATGAGACGACGACGCTGCTCGGCGGAGAAGGGTTCCCGATTCGCTTCGGCTGGCTCAATGCCAGCTGATTCGCCGAACGCCCCGAAGGCTGGGCCTGCCAAGAAGTGCCCGATCTGCGGCAAGCCGGCGGTCGAGGCCTCGCGGCCATTTTGTTCGGAGCGCTGCCGCGACGTCGATCTGAACCGCTGGCTGTCGAATTCCTATGTGATTCCGGCCGCGCCCAGCGACGACGACGAGGACGAATGAGGGCGGCCAGCCGGCGGCTCGATGGCGGACGGTCACCGTCCGCAAGTTTCCCCCGCGGCGGGTGGACAGCGCCGTCAGGGCTGACTATAACCCGGCGCTCCCCGGACTTGCGCCGGGCGGCGCCCAGGTAGCTCAGTTGGTAGAGCATGCGACTGAAAATCGCAGTGTCGGTGGTTCGATCCCGCCCCTGGGCACCATTTCCTTGAAGACGCCTTTCCCTTCAAGAAGTTAAGCCCTATCAGTGTGTTGCGCTTGCCCGACTGCCTAACAAGGGTGCGCAACAATGCTGTTTCGGGTGGTGCGTCCAATGAAGCGAGAGGGCTCCCGATTTCCCCATTACGTGCGCCGGATTCCGGTGGGCGTGCGGGGCCAATTGACCGGCAAGACACTGCACTTCCCGCTCGGTGATACGACGCGCACGGTCAAGGTTTCCGAGAGCACGCAATCGATCCGGTTCTCTCTCCGCACCACCGATCCCGCCGAGGTGAAGGCGAGGAACGCGGCAGCAGATCAATACTTCGAGCGGATCATTCGGGCGTTTCGGCAGGACGCTGAGACCACCCTTACGAATGGTCAAGCTACGGCGCTGGCGGGGCGTCTGTATCGGGCGTGGGCTGGCGGTGAGGGCAGGGAACGGACCTTGGCGGTGGAGCAAGGGCCGGAGGGCAAGATGCGCCCAGTGCCGAATGACCCGGAGGATGATGAGGCAGCCTTCGAGGCGGGCTTGATGCGGCTGGTCTCCCCTCGACACGCGGGGCAAGCCGCTTGATCTTGACCACCTTCCCCCACCCGACTTGCAGCCCGACCGTGCGTCCCTTGAGCTTTGCGTGGGGTCTCTTGTTGATCGGCTTCTGTTGGCGGAGAGCATCCGTCGTGTTGATGAGGCATCACGCGGCCTCCTGTTGCGGGCGTTCTGGTTGGCACTCCGAGATGCACTGGAGAGCCGCTTGCGGAATGCGCAAGGCGACTACCGCCCGGACCCGAAATCCGAACGCTTCCCTGCATGGGTTGCGCCCGATGCTGAAGCTCCGAAGCCGTGGCCGATTGCCGCCGGCTCATTGACCTCTCTGGTTGATGGGTGGTGGTTGGAGGCGAAAGCGCGAAATCTCAAGCCGAGCACCCATGAGAGCTACAGCAACACCATGAGGGCATTCGTGGCGCTCCTTGGCCATGACGATGCCGGCCGGGTTACGAAAGACGACGTGATCCGCTTCAAGGATCATCGCCTCGCCACCATCAATCCACGTTCGGGAAAAACCATATCGGCTAAGAAAATGTCTTCCCGACGCCGCCTTTGTACCGCTTTACATTGGTGGCTGTACAAATTGCGCCCCTTGGAGTTCCTTTTCGCATTCTTCGTGCAATGTGCACTGCGTTATCAGCGGATGGTAAGGGAAAGGTGTGTGCTGAATGGTCAAACAAATTGAGAAACAGAAGCTGTTCCACGTCACTGTCGCAAAGCCGTACAAGCAGGCGTTTGCCCCCGATCAAAAAGTGACGATTGGTGAGGCCTTCAACCCGTTCTTTAGCTTTTACGAGGGCTCGCGCGAATATCCGATAACGATGCCAGATGGCCAGCAACAGAATGTGAAGGCCGTGGCGTTCTTACGCCAAGTGCGAGACGGACTGATCAATTCTCCTGAGTTCGCGAAGATTGCCACGGAAGTGGCCATTCACTACGTGATGCTTTGCCGCGAGCTAATTATGGAGGAGATCCGATGTAACGAGTTCGGTGGCAATCCACCTTCGCGACAGCGTTGTCTCTATGTATGCGAGACGGTCGATGAGGCGCGGTACTGGAACAAGCGTATCGGAGAGAGTGGCACAGTTTGCGAGCTGACCTGCAGCGGCACTGTGCATCGGGCTGACGCCAGCCTACTCCTGGGCGACAGCGAACCACTTTCCGTTACCAAAGACAGAGCGCGGCAATATTGGCGTGGAGAAGCGGCAGGCAATCCGGAGTGGGAAACGCTGTTCGTTGGCAAAGCAACGATTTCTGGTTTTGGACTATGAGTGGCTTCTGGTGTGTAACAGGGGTGGCAAACATTCCTGCTCAGCGCTAGAATTTCTCTCGTGATTTCAAGGCAAACGACCTCCGGCTGCGCAACCCGGCCCTGGCCACCATTTCCTTGAAGATGCCTTTCCCTTCAATAAGTTAAGCCCCATCAGTGTGTTGCGCTTGCCCGACTGGGCGGTCATCGAGGCGCTCATCGACCAGCCGACCACCCGCCGCGAGAACAGGTCGATCACCGCCGGCTCCAGCGCGTCGCATCGTCACCGGCCAGATGGTCCGGCGCTGCGCGACGAAGACAACTTCATGTCGCTTCCTTCGCGCAAAAGGCTGCGGCCTTTGTTAGGGTATCCCGCTCGGCCTTGAGCTTGTTGACCTCGCGCCGCAGCCGGTCGATCTCCTGGTGCTCAGGCTTCATCTGCCCGTGGCTTGGCGATTGGGGATCTTGTAATCGCCATCAGATGAGGTTGTGTGCGCTTTCTGGCCCTCCGATACTTCAACGAAGTCGCGAAACTGGGCTCGATCCGCAAGGCGGCCGACCGCCTGCATGTCGCGCCGTCCGCAGTCAGCCGCCAGATTGCACAGCTCGAACACGAACTCGACGCGGTGCTGTTCGAGCGCTCGAAAATGGGCGTCCAGCTCACCTCGGCCGGGGAAGTTCTCGCGCGACAGAGCAATCGGATATTTCGCGATCTGGAGCGCGCCCGGACCGAAATCGACGATTTGCGCGGGCTGCGGCGGGGTGAGGTCTCGCTCTGGGTGATCGAAGGCCTGGTGTCGGGCCTGCTGCCCGACCTGCTCGCCGAGTTTCATCACCGTTATCCGCAGGTGAGCTTCCGGATCCAGACCGGATCAACCGATCGGATCATCGAGGCGCTGCTCGAGGACGAAGCCGATATCGGCATCACCTTCAACGCGCCGCGGCGACCGGAAATCGAAGTGATAGCCGAGCATGTCGAGCCGATTTCCTGCCTGGTGGCGCCGACCCATGTCTTCGCAGATCGCACCGAGCTCAATCTCGACGACATCTGCACGCAGACCATCGCCCTGCCGGAGCACAGTTTCGGGCTGCGCCAAGTGTTCGAGCGCGCGGTCGCCAAGCGGCAACGCTCGCCACAAGTGCTGGTGACCACCAACTCGCTCGAACTCACCAAGCGAATGGCGGCCACCGGGCAGGTGTTGGCCTTCATGCCGGCGCTGACCGTGATCGCGGAGCTGCATTCCGGCGGGCTTCGGGCGATCCCGGTGGCGGACCCCGCCTTCGAGGCAGCGCGCTCCAGCATCAGCGTGCATCGCGACCGGCCGTTGCCGCATGCGGCGCAGGAATTCCTCAAGACCCTAGTCAACGCGATTCGGGGCTTGTCGCCGAAAGCAACTGGCCGCTGAGCCGAGGTGTTGCCTTTTCGGCAAGATCGCATGACTGATTCTCGGCTTTTAACAACGATACCTCCTTCTTTAGTCTAGCCCGATCGGTTCCAACGGAGGTGCATCGTGAAATCTGAGATCAAGGGTAGCAGGCTGTCCATGCGGTCCGCGTCGCGGCGAACCGTCCTGCTCGGCGCCAGCGCGGCTGCCATCGTCGCCGCCTTCGATCGGCTGGGCGGTCCCGCGGCGGCGCAATCCCTGAATGCCATCAAGGTCTCCGAAGCGATCCATCTCGGCATGTATGTGTCGGTCTATGCCGCCAAGCACGGCGGCTTTTTCAAGAAGCACGGCCTCGACGTCGCGGTCAGCTCGGCCGGCGGCATCGCGCTGGCGCTGCCGGTTGTGCTCTCGGGCAATGCCAGCTTCGCGGTGACCGGTGCCGGCATGTCGGTCAATGCGGTGAAGGAAGGCGCCAAAGTCGCCAACATCGCCAAGGTGGTCGGCGGCGTGGCGATGTGGGCGGTCGCCAAGCCGGGCTCCGCCGTCAAGACGGTCGCCGACTTCAAGGGCAAGACCATCGCCACCCTGCGCTTTCCGTCCTCCACCATCCAGACCCCGACCTTTGCCATGAAGGAGCGCGGCGGCTTCGAGCCGGACAGCGCGGGCGTCAAGTTCCTGCAGCTGCCGCCCGGCGCGCAGGCCCAGGCGGTGCTCGACGGGCGCGCCGATTTCGCCACCATGTTTGAATGGGATGTCAGCATCGCCAAGGAGAAGTTCGGGCTGGTGCCGGTGTTCGCCTTCGCCGACATCATCGGTCCGTTGTCCTGGACCACCGCGATGACGCAGCGTAGCGTCATTGAAAAGGACCCTGCCATGGTCCAGGCGTTCTGCGATGCGTTGGCCGAAGCGCAGGCGGCGCTGCACACCGACCCCGAGCTGTTTGTGAAGTCGTCGGTCGCCGAATTCCCCCAGGTGTCCGAATCCGTGATCCGCGCCGCCGCCGGCAACCTGCTCGGCAACTCCACCGCCATTCCGAAGAGCCCGACCATCTCCAAGCAGGAGTGGGACGCCGACATGGCGTTCGAGCTGGCCGGCGGCTCGATCAAGGAGGCGCGGCCCTACGAGGAAATGGTCGACAACAGCTTTGCGGAAAAAGCCGCCGCGAAGCTCGGCAAGGCCGGTTGAGGTGTCGCCGATCATGTCCCAGATTCTCTCGGCGCGGCCCGAACCCACCGACTTCGATGCGTCCACCACCGCATTGATCGTTGTCGACATGCAGAACGGCTATTGTTCGCCGGGCGGCTATTTCTCGCATCTCGGCGTCGATCTGACGCCGACCCAGGAGGTGATCCCGGCGGTGGCCCGGCTGGTCGCGGTGGCCCGTGGCTCCGGCATCCAGGTGGTGTGGCTGCAGAACGGCTGGGACAGCGCCCTGAAGGAGGCCGGCGGCCCGCACTCGGTCAATCAGCGCAAGGGCAATTCGCTGAAGCTGATGCGCAACCGCCCGGACCTCGCCGGCACGCTGCTGACCAAGGGCGGCTGGGACTACGAGCTGGTCAAGGAGCTGAAGCCGGAAGCCGACGATCTGGTGATTCCGAAGCCGCGCTACAGCGGCTTCGCCGGCACCGCGCTCGACAGCATGCTGCGCAGCCGTCGCATCGAAACCCTGCTGGTGTGCGGCGTCGCCACCAATGTCTGCGTCGAATCCACCATTCGCGACGCCTTCTTCAAGGAATACTTCCCGATCCTGGTGCGCGACGCCTGCTACCAGGCCGGTCCCGATTACATCCAGCAAGCGACGATCTACAACGTCGAAAAATTCTTCGGCTGGAGCGCGACGGTCGACGACGTCGCCCAGGCGCTGGCTTCCCGCAACGCCGCGTGACATTCACCGGACCACACAAGGAGACACTATGCCATTCGAAGTGATCGTTCCGCCGGGCTCGCCGCCGCCGCTCGCGCCCTACAGCCCCGGCGCCAAGGCGGGCGGCTTCATCTACGTATCGGGGACGCTGGCGATCGGCCCGAACGGCGAGGCCGTCGGCGTCGGCAATGCCACCGAGCAGACCCGCTTCGTGCTCGAATCGATCAAGGCGGTGGTGGAGGCCGGGGGCGGCAGCATGAAGGATATCGTGTTCAACCAGATCTTCCTGAAGGACCTGGCTGACTATGCGGCGATGAACGTGGTCTACAAGGAATACTTCCCGGCGAATCCGCCGGCGCGCTATTGCATCCAGACCCCGCTGGTGCGCCCGGAATTCCTCGTCGAAATCGCCACCACGGCCTATGTCGGGACCT
Organism: Rhodopseudomonas sp. BAL398; assembly: GCF_033001325.1. Lineage (NCBI taxonomy): Bacteria > Pseudomonadati > Pseudomonadota > Alphaproteobacteria > Hyphomicrobiales > Nitrobacteraceae > Rhodopseudomonas > Rhodopseudomonas sp. BAL398. The sequence continues at coordinate 3,514,855 of NZ_CP133111.1, read as the reverse complement.
GACCGATGGCGAACGCGGAGATTGTCGATCTGATGCCGGAGCCGACCGCCCGTTCGACGCCGGCCAAAGCCTCGCGGCCGCCGATCTCCGCGCCCGCGCCGTGGTATGCGCGCGGCCGAATCCTGCTGCTCCAGATCCTGCTGATCGGCGGCATTCTGCTGGCCTGGGAAGTCGCGATCCGAACCGAGCTGATCAAGGTCTATCTCTACGGCCAGCCGACCGGGATCTGGCGCGAACTGGTCAAGGGGCTGGTGTCGGGCTCGCTGCTGCGCGACAGCTGGGTCACCGCCAAGGAATCCATCATCGGCTTTCTGATCGGCAGCATCCTCGGCTCGACCGCGGGGCTGCTATTGTGGCTGTCGCCGACCGCCGCACAGGTGATGCGGCCGCTGATGGTGGCGCTCAACGGCCTGCCGAAGATCGCGCTGGCGCCGCTGATCGTGGTGTGGTTCGGCGTCGGCATCGAATCCAAGATCGCGGTCGCCGCCATCATCACCTTCATCGTGGCGATGATCACCAGCTATGCCGGCACCAAGGAGATCGACACCGACTATCTGCGGATGCTGAAGGCGCTGGGCGCCAGCCGCTTTCAGATGTTCCGCATGGTGATCATGCCGGGCTCGCTGCCCTGGATCGCCTCGGCGTTCCGCCTCAATATCGGCTTTGCGATGATCGGCGCCGTAGTTGGCGAATATATCTCGGCCGATCAGGGACTGGGATATCAGATCTACTACGCCGGCACGCTGTATAATCTCAACGCGGTCTGGGTCGGCATCCTGGCGCTGATGATCCTCGCTCTGCTGCTCGACGGGTTGGTCGGCTGGGTCGAACGCCGCCTGAAGTGGCGCTGAGAGGCCGCCATGCCGCTCGCACAATTCGATGATGTGGCGATCCATTACGAGATCGCCGGCGCCGGCGAGCCGGTCCTGCTGGTCGCCGGATTGGGCGGCGTGGCGAGCTACTGGGCACCCAATGTCGACGCTTTGGCCAAGTCGTACCAGCTGGTGCTGCACGATCACCGCGGCACCGGGCGCAGCACGCGCGCGGAGATGCCCTATTCGGTCGAACTGCTGGCAGACGATCTGCTGCGTCTGATGGATGCGCTGAAGCTCGAAAAGGCACATCTGGTCGGGCATTCCACCGGTGGCGCGATCGGAATCGTGCTCGGCGCCAAGGCGCCGGAGCGGATCGCCAGCCTGGTGCTGTACGCGACCTGGGCCGAACTCGACGCCCAGATGGAGCAGTGCCTCAGCCTGCGCCGACGGATTCTCGGCGCGATGGGCGAGGCCGAATATCACCGCGCCACGCCGTTGTTTCTGTATCCGCCCTATTACGTGCGCGACCACAAGGCCGATCTCGAACGCGAAGTCGCCGCCGCGGTCGCCGCGACGCCGTCGCGCCGCATCATCGAGGCGCGGGCAGCGGGCATCATGGCGTTCGACGGCACGCAATATCTCGCGCAGATCCGCTGCCCGACCACCGTGCTGGTGGCGGAGGACGACATCCTGACGCCGCCCTATTCGTCCGAGCTGATCGCCGCGCGGGTCAACGGCGCCAAGCTCGTCAAAGTGCCGCGCGGCGGCCATGCCTATTCCCGCGTCGAGCCTGTGGCCTTCAACGAATTCATTCTGCGTTTTCTCGCGGCCCATCCGATCGGAGCCAATCCCCATGCCTGAGTCAGACGTCGTGCTCCATGCCGAGAAGGTCGGAATGACCTTCCACGCCGCCGGCGCCGCGCCGGTGACGGCGATTGCCGACATCGGCTTTGAGCTGCATCGCGGCGAGGTCGTCGCCATCGTCGGACCGTCGGGGTGCGGCAAGACCACGCTGTTCAACGTCATTGCCGGCCTGCTTGAGCCGACCGACGGCCGCGTCGAGGTCAATGGCGAGCCGGTGTATAGCGCCAGCGGCCATGTCGGCTACATGCTGCAGAAGGATCTGCTGCTGCCGTGGCGCACCGTGACCGAAAACGTCATCATCGGCCTGCAGGTCCGCAACACGCCGCGTAAGCAGGCCGAGCGGATCGCGCACGAGTTGATCGAGGCCTACGGCCTGAAGGGCTTCGAGAACAGCTATCCGTCGGAATTGTCGGGCGGCATGCGCCAGCGCGTTGCCTTCATGCGCACGCTGGCGTTCAGCCCGGACGTCATCCTGCTCGACGAGCCGTTTTCGGCGCTCGACAGCCAGACCCGCCTTGTGCTGCAAAGCGACGTGCTGCGGATCATCCGCGAGCGCAATTGCAGCGTGGTGCTGGTCACCCACGACGTCGGCGAAGCCATCACCATGGCGGATCGCATCGTCGTCATCACCAGCCGGCCGGGCCGGGTGAAATCGATCCATCCGGTCCACATCGCGGCGGAACACCGGCACCCGCTGAAGATCCGTAAACTGCCGGAATTCACCGCGCTGTACGAGACCATCTGGTCCGAGCTCGGCATCGACCTTGCGGCTTGAGCCAGACCCGGAGTGCGAGATGAATCCTGATAGCAACGCCCGGCCGGTGCTTGCCGCCGAGATCGTCGGCCGCAGCGACGCCGACGCCCCGACCATCGTGGTCTCGGCCGGGCTCGGCGGCGCCGCCGCGTTCTGGCAGCCACAGCTCGCGGCGCTGGTGCAGCGCTTTCGCGTCGTGCTCTACGACCACCGCGGCACCGGCCGCAATCCGGCAGCTCTGCCTGAGGGCTACAGTATCGGAGATATGGCCGAAGAGGTGATCGCGCTGCTCGATTCGCTCGGGATCGCGCGCTGCCATTTCATGGGCCACGCGCTGGGCGGGCTGGTCGGACTCGAAGTCGCGCTACGCCGGCCCGCGCTGCTCGACCGCATCATCCTGATCAACGCTTGGGCGAGTCCAAACCCGCACACCGAGCGCTGCTTCGCGGTGCGGCGCGATCTGCTGCAGAACGTCGGCGTCGCGGCCTATGTCCGGGCGCAACCGATCTTCCTGTACCCGGCAGCCTGGCTGCTGCAGAACGCCGCCCGCATCGCGGAGGAAGAAGCGCACGGCGTTCGACATTTCCAGGGCACCGACAACATACTCCGCCGGATCGACGCGCTGCTCGCCTTCGATATCAGCGACAGGTTGGGCGAGATCGGCCATTGCGCGCTGGTCGCTGCTTCAAAGGATGATACGTTGGTGCCCTGGACCTGCTCACAACAATTGGTCGCGGGTCTACCGAACGCCAGGCCTCTTCTGGTGCCCGAAGGCGGTCACGCTTTCACCGTCACAGAGCCGGACCGGTTCAATGAGGCAATGCTCGATTTTCTCGGCAGCAACGGGGCTGCTGCGACGTGATCATTGCCGCCCAAACCGCCTCGATCGGCATGGGCGGACGGGCCGCCCCTGCATCGACACCTGGTCGTCGCGGGCGACCGGGCCATCATTGCGGGGCTCAGCGCACGATGACTTTCGTGCCCCTGGGGATGCGGCTGTAAAGATCGATGATGTCCTGGTTCACCATCCTGATGCAGCCGGATGAGACGGCCTTGCCGATGCTGTCGGGTTCGGTGGTGCCGTGGATCCTGAACAGGGTGTCCTTGCCGTTCTTAAACAGATAGAGGGCACGGGCGCCGAGCGGATTGCGCGACCCGCCGTCCATCCCTTGCCGCCATTGACTATAGCGGTCGGGTTCGCGCCGGATCATGTCATTGGTCGGGGTCCAGCGCGGCCATTGCTTCTTATAGGCCACGGTGGCCGTGCCGGTGAATTCCAGCCCGGCCTTGCCGACGCCGACGCCGTAGCGGATCGCCTTGCCGTGCTCGGACACCAGATACAGAAACCGTTGCTTGGGATCGACGATGATGGTGCCGACCGGCTCTTGGCTCGGAAAGTCGACGATCTGACGAATATATTGCGGATCCATCTCGCTGACATTCAGCGCGGCGACCTGATGCGGCTCACTCACAGGGGCCGCATACATCTTCTCCGCCACGGGATTGGATAGCGCGACCGGGCTCGGCGTGGATGTCGTCGTGCATCCGGCCAACACCGCCATGCCGGCCACGATCAGACCCGCTCGCCATAAACGTGATGTCAAAACCGGGCGGCTTGCTGCTGATTTTGCCACCCTATTTCATCGCCTGCTTGCGCGCGTCGGCGATGGCCAGCTTGAACTGGTCATAGGTGAGGGCCGAGGTGACCCGGAAGCGTCCGACGATATAGGCTGGCGTGCCTTGCAGCTCCAAGGATTCGGCTTGCGCCAGATGCGCCCGCAGCATCGCGTTGATCTCCTCGCCATGCTTCTTCAAGTCGGCGTCGAGCTTCGCCATGTCGACACCGGAATTGCGGATCGCGTCCAGCATGCGCTCCTGCGGAATCTTCGGTCCCGGGATCGCCATCAGGGCGGCATGAACCGCGTCATACTTGCCCTGATACTTGGCCGCCAGCGCCATCTGCGCGCCGTAGACCGAGGCCTTGGTGAGGATCGGCCAATCCTTGTAGACGAGGCGAATCTGGCCATCCTCCTTGACCACGCGCTCAAGGTCGGGCTCGGCCTTCTTGCAGAACGGGCAATTGTAATCGAAGAAGGTCACGATGGTCAGAGTGCCCTTGGGATTGCCGGCGGTCGGCGCATTGGGATCGTTGAGGATTGCTTCGGCCGACGGTTCGGCGCTTTGCGCCGCTGCGGGCGAAAATCCCGACGGCAGCAGCAAGGCCAACGCAAACACAGGGGCAAGACAGGGAGCAAGAGAGGTCGCAAGATTGAATCGCATCGCATGTCTCCGGGGGTGATCAGGTGGGGTTTTGCAGCTGCCGCAGGCGGGCCGTGAACAACTCGCGTCCGACGGCGCCGATGAAGCGTGTATCGGGTAGTTCCGCGCCGTTTTGCGGATCGAGAAAGACCACCGTGGGCGGACCGACCACGCCGTATTTTCCCATCAGCGACTGGATATCCTGGTTGTAGTCCGTCGCATCGGCGCGGATCAGCGTGAAGCCGCGCAGCTGCGCGATCACGTCAGGATTCGAGAAAATATTGCGGTCCATCACCTTGCATTCGACGCACCAGTCGGCGGAGAAATCGAGCACCACCAGCTGTCCGTTGCGGCGCGCGGACGCGATGGCCTGATCGAGCGCGCGGGTGGTCTTGACGATTTCGAACGGCGCTTGATGCGCGGCTTGCGCCGACGCCAGTGATGGCAGGCCGACCAGCGCGGCCAATCGGTCGGACGATCCATTCAGCGACGCGATCATTGTGACCACGCCGACGCCGAGAATCAGCATGCCGATGCTGGCGACAACCGCTTGCCATGATCGTCGAAGCTGCGGCCGGCGAAACAGCGTGGCGGCGATCGCCGCGCCCGCGCCAGCCAGGCAAAGGCCGATCAGCAGGCCGGTCGCCCATTGCGGGATCACCCGCGACAGCATCCACACCGCCATGCCGACAAAGACCAGGCCGAAGACATATTTCACCTTCGCCAGCCATGGCCCCGATCTCGGCAGCAGGCTGGCGCCGAAGGTGCCGAACATCAGCAGCGGCAGCCCCATGCCGGTGCCGAGCGCGAACAGCGCCGCGGCGCCGCGCACGACGTCGCCGGTCTGCGCGACATAGACCAAGGCGGCGGCGAGCGGCGGCGTGACGCAGGGGCCGACGATCAGGGCCGATCCGAAGCCCAGCGCGGCCGCGCCGCCCAGCGAGCCGCCGCGCCCGCTTCCGGCGCCAAGAAAGCGCGTCTGCCACGACGCCGGCAGTTGAAGATCGAACAGGCCGAACATCGACAGCGCCAATGCGACGAAAACGCCGCTCATCAATCCCAACGCGAGCGGCGTCTGCAACGCCGCCTGCAAATTCTGTCCCGACCACGCCACCGCAACGCCCAGTGCCGCATAGGCGGACGCCATCGCCAGCACATAGACGCCCGACAGCGCAAAGCCGCGCGTCGCGGTGAGCCCTTCGCCGGATCGGGCCAGCATGCCCGACAGAATGGGAATCATCGGGAACACGCAGGGCGTGAAGGCCAGCAGCAGGCCGAAGCCGACAAAGGCGAGCAGCATCGGGACGAAGCCGCCGCGCAATCCCGGCTCGGCGGAATCGATCGGTGATCCCGTCTCGCTGCGCGCTTGGCTGAGATCGAGATCGGAGGTCCAGTTGCTGACGGTTGAGGTCGGCGCCTTCGGCGGCGGGGCGCTCGCGGACAATTCCAGCGACGCCGTATCGACGCTGCGCCGGATCGGCGGATAGCAGATGCCCTGCTCGGCGCAGCCCTGATAGGAGACGGCGAGCCTCGCATGGGCCTGCGCCACGGCGCGCGGAATGCTGGCCTGCGCCCGGCGGTGATAGACTTCGGTGCGCCCGAAGGATGGGTCGTCCTTGATCTCGCCCGGCAGCGTCGTGATCTCGACCCCGGTTCCGTCTGCCGTCGTCACCGCGATCTTGTCGCGATAAAGATAGTTTCCCGGCGCGATCGACCAGTCCAGCAGCAGCGCGCCGTCGGGGCCGCGCGTCGCCGCGAGGTGAAAGACCTTGTCGGGCCCGGCAGGCTGTTGCCCGAGGCTGGCCGCGCTGGCGAGCGGTGACAGCATCGCCGCGAGAGCCAGTCTGAGTATCCAATGGCGCATTGCTCGTCCCAGGTTGTACAAGCGCTGGGTCGGCTTCGCACCTTAAGGCAGCCTTAAGCCACGCTTGGCAAAGCGCTGACCGGGCATAACGAGGGCGTGATGAGAATTCTGATCATAGAGGACGATCTCGTTCTGCTGGACGGCTTGAAGGCCGGGTTGGCGCTGCTCGGCGCGACCGTCGACACCGTGGCGTGCTGCGCCGATGGCTACGCGGCGCTATCGTCGACGAGCTTCGATGCCGTGGTGCTCGACCTGATGCTGACCGACGGATCGGGGCTCGATCTGCTGCGGCGGGTGCGATCCGAGGGCAATAACGTTCCGGTTCTGCTGCTGACCGCGCTCGATGAAATCGGCGATCGCATCAAGGGCCTCGATTCCGGCGCCGACGATTATCTGGGCAAGCCGTTCGATCTCGATGAACTCGGCGCGCGGGTTCGGGCGATCGTGCGCCGCAAGGAGGGGCGCGTCACCCCGACCTTGCGCTTCAACGGCATCGAGCTCGACCCCGCGACGCTTGCGGTCAGCGTCGACGCCAAACCCGTCCAGCTGTCGCGCCGGGAATTCGCCGTGCTGGCGACGCTGCTGGAACGCCCGGGGACCACCAGATCGAAAGCCGACCTGGAAGACCGGATCTATGGCTGGCAGGACGAAGTCGAAAGCAATGCGGTCGAAGTGCACATTCACAATCTGCGCAGCAAGATCGGGCGCGATTACATCGAGACCGTGCGCGGCATCGGCTATCGGATGCGGGCGGTGGCGCCATGATGATGATCCGTTCGATCAGGGGCCGGCTGTTTGTGGTGTTGGTCAGCGCCACCGCGTTCATCTGGCTCTGCGCCAGCGCCTGGATCTTTGTGCAGACCCGCAGCGAGGTCGAGCACGTCCTCGACACACGGCTGCAGGAGGCCGCCCGCATGGTGAGTTCGCTCGCGGTCAACGGCGATTCCAGCGCCACGCTGGCGTTGCCCGACAGCGCGGCGGCCCGAAGCGTCAGCTATGAGCGGCAGCTGTCCTGCCAGATCTGGTCGCTCGACGGACGCCTGATGGCCCGCTCCAGCGGCGCGCCGCGCGACAGCCTGGGCGGCGGCGGCGATGGGTTTTCCAACCGGCAGGTCGACGGCGAGACCTGGCGGGTGTTTGCGGTGTCCGATCCCGACAAGAACATCCGGGTGCTGGTCGGCGATCGCCTCGGCCTGCGCGAGCGATTGGTCACCGACCTGATCCGCGGATTGCTGTGGCCGGCGCTGTTCATCGTGCCGCTGCTCGGCGCCTTGATCTGGAGGATTCTGGGGCGCGGTCTGCGGCCTTTGCAGATGATGGCCAACGATCTCACGCGCCGCAACGTCGATGACCTCAGTCCGCTCGAGGTGGTCGATGCGCCGCCCGAACTGGCGCCGCTGGCGGGTTCGCTCAACGGCCTATTCCTGCGCGTCGAGGCGGTCCGGCAACATGAGCGCGATTTTACGGCTTTCGCGGCGCATGAATTGCGCACCCCGCTCGCCGGCCTGAAGGTTCAGGCCCAGGTCGCGCTGGCGACACCGGACGCCGAGCAACGCGAGAGATCGCTGCGCAACATCATCCTGTCGGTCGATCGCACCTCGCGGCTGGCCAGACAACTGCTCGCCGTGGCGCGTCTCGATACCCAGCTGCATGTCGAGAGGACCGACAAGGTCGATCTCGGTCAGATCATCGCCGAGATCGTCTCGGAGCTGCCGGCCAAGCCCGATCTGCGGGTCACGCGCGCAGATTCGCTGCAGGGCATGATGGTGACCACTAATCGTGATCTGCTGGCGATCGCGCTGCGCAACCTGCATGAGAACGCGGTGCATCACAGCAACGGCCCCGGCGAGATCGTCTGGGACGCCATCGCGCGTGGATCGCGCGTCGAGCTTCGCATCGACGACAGCGGACCCGGCATTCCGGATGCGGAAATGCATCTGGTGACATCGCGGTTCTTTCGCGGCCGCCACAAGAGCCCGTCCGGAAGCGGCCTCGGCCTCGCCATTGTCGATATCGCGCTGGAGAAAATCGGCGGCTCGCTCGAGCTCAGGAACAAAACAGACGGCCGCGGGCTGCGCGCGACGGTCTGTTTGCCGGTGTAATACCAAAGGGCACTGGCTCTCGTTCGTCATGCCCGGCCCTGTGCCGGGCATCCACGCCTTGAAAGCCGTGCTGGATCACAGGCGTGGATGGCCGGGACAAGCCCGGCCACGACGCACGGATGAGTCGAAACCAACCGCCCTTAGTATAACAGGTTGCGGCCGGGCCGTCGCGTCGGTCTTGGCCGACGCCTTGCTCATCAATGCCGTGGACACGCCCCCGCGGCCAGGCGAGGCCGCGGGGGCGCAGCGATCAGCTCACCAGACCTTCGGATTTGGCCCAATCATAGGTCTCGTCCAGCGCCTTGCTGAACTTCGAGATCATCATGTCGACCTCCGCCTTGGTGATGATCATCGGAGGGCAGAAGGCGATCGAATCGCCGAGATTGCGCACGATCAGCCCATGGGCATGGCCGCGTTCGGCCAGATAGCCGCCGACCTTGCCGACCGGATCGAATTTCCGCTTCGTCGCTTTGTCGGCGACCATTTCGACCGCCGCCATCAGACCCTCGCCACGGACCTCGCCGACCATCGGATGCGATGCGAAGCCCGCGAGCTTGCCGCGCATATAGGCGCCGACCTCCTTGGCGTTGGCGACCAGGCCGCGCTCTTCGATGATGGCGAGGTTTTCGAGCGCGACCGCGGTCGCCACCGGATGGCCGCCGGCGGTTAGTCCGTGGGCGAAGGTCCCCAGCGCGCCGGCTTTGTCGGCGACGGCCTGATAGATCTGCTCGGAAAAGATCACCGCCGCGAGCGGCTGATAGGACGATGTGATCTGCTTGGAGACCACCAGCATGTCGGGCTCGACGCCAAACAGCTCCGCCGCGAAAGTCGTGCCGAGCCGGCCGAATCCGGTGATCACCTCGTCCAGCACCAGCAGAATGTTATGCTTGCGGCAGACCGCCTGCACCCGGGGCCAGTATCCGACCGGCGGCACGATCACGCCGCCGGCGCCCATCACCGGCTCGCCGATGAACGCCGCGATCGTATCGGCGCCCTCGGCCTCGATGGTGTCTTCCAACTCCTTGATCAGCCGGTCGGTGAATTGCTGCTCGGTTTCGCCGTCCTTGCCGAAGCGGTAGTAATGCGGGCACTCCAGATGCGTGACGGGGATCTGCGGCAGATCGAAGGCGTTGTGATTGGACGGAATGCCGGTGAGGCTGCCCGAGGCGACGTTGATGCCGTGATAGCCGTTCTTGCGCGCCAGGAATCTCTTCTTCTTCGGGCGCCCTAGGGCGTTGTTGTAGAACCACACCAGCTTGATGACGGAATCATTGGCCTCCGATCCCGAATTCGAAAACAACACGTGGTTCAACGTCCCCGGCGCCATCTCGCTGAGCTTTTCGGCCAGCTTGATGCCGGGCGTATGCGATTTATGCGCGAACAAATGATAGAACGGCAGCATCTGCATCTGCTTGGTGGCGGCCTCGACCAGCCGCTTTTCGCCAAACCCGACCGCGACGCTCCACAGGCCGGCCAGCCCCTCGAGATATTGCTGTCCATTGGTGTCGTAGACGAACACGCCTTCGCCGCGCTCGATCACGATCGGCCCGGTCTGCTCGTGCTTGCGCGGATTGGTGTAGGGGTGGAACAGGTGCTTGACGTCGAGATCGCCGAGTTCTTTGGTGGCCTGCGTTTCGTTCATGGGTTTCTTTCGTTGTACTGGTTCGGTGACGTTCAAGTGCCTTCAATCAAGTGCCTTGGATTCCGCCGCGCCGATGCGGGCGGCGGTCGCTGCTGCGGCCCTGCGATAGCGCCGATGTCGCACCATCGGCGCGCGGCATCCCCCTCCCGGCCCGATCCGGCCGACGGGCGTTGGATAACCTGGCATTGTGACCGGTCTTGGTCCCAGGGCGGCCGCGATGGTCGTCGGTCAAGGCTTCACCTTCATCACGGCGTAAGGCTCTGGTAAAGGACAGCGCGGTGTGCTGGCCTTAGTGTGATTTCAATCCGGTTCGATTCATAAGGCCAGCGATCCGATTTGCTAAGGCCAGGAAGTGCGTCAATGAGTTCGGCAGAGCGCGATCGGTTGATGTGGAAGGAGCTGCTGGCCCGGGCGGCGAAGGACGGCGTGCAACTGCAGGCGCAGCTGCGCAACGCGCTGGTGGATGCCATTGTGGATGGCAATTTGCCGGCGGGCCGACGGGTGCCGTCGAGCCGAAATCTGGCGGAGCTGGCCGGCGTCTCGCGCACCACCGCCTCGATCGTGTTGGAAAAACTCACGGCGGACCGCTTTCTGGAGTCCCGCCCCCGGGATGGCTATTACGTTTCGTCGGCGCTGCGCGAGCAGAAACTGGCGATCGCCCAATCCCCCGACAGCCTCGACCAGCCCGACTGGGCGGCGCGGATGGCCCATGCCGACACCCGATATCCCTGGCAGGAGCGGCCGGCTGGCTGGCAGTCATGCCCCTATCGCTTCGTCTATGGCGAAGTGAACCCGCAGATCTTTCCCTTCGCCGATTGGCGTGACGCCAGCCGCTCCGCGCTGGGCAAATCGGCGATTCAACTGTGGGGCCAGGACAGCGGCGGCGACGAGAGCGAGGAGCTGGTCAAGCAGATCATCAACAAGATCCTGCCCCGGCGCGGCATCGCCGCCAAGCCCGAGCAGGTGATGCTGACGCTCGGCACCCAGCACGGGCTCTATCTGATCGCCCAGACCCTGCTGCGCTCCGGCGTCAAGCTCGCGCTGGAGGAGCCCGGCTATATGGATGCGCGTTATATCTTCATGCGCAGCGGCGCCGAGCTGTTGTCGGTGCCGCTCGACGCCTTCGGCATGACCATCGACAAGCGACTGGCCGAGTGCAACTATCTGTATTGCACGCCCAGTCATCAGTCGCCCACCGGCGTCACCATGAGCACCGAGCGGCGATTGGGGTTGCTGACCCATGCGACCCGTCACGACCAGATCATCATCGAAGATGATTATGAGCCCGAGCTGAAATATGAGGGCGCCGCGGCGGCGGCGCTGAAGGCGATGGATCGCTCCGGCCGCGTCGTCTATCTCAGCAGCCTGTCCAAACTGGTCTGCCCCGGCCTGCGCCTCGGCTACATCGTCGGTCCCGAGAGACTGATGACCGAGCTCAAATCACTGCGCCGGCTGATGATCCGACAGCTGCCGGGCAATAATCTGGCCAGCGCGGCGCAATTCATTCGCCAGGGCCATTATGATCGCCTGATCGGCGCGATGCGGCAGGCGCTGGAGCTGAAGGCCAAGATCATCATGGCGATCCTGCGCAAGGAATTGCCGATGGTGCAGATGGACGCGCCGACCGGCGGCTCCGCGATCTGGATGCGGATTCCTCAACTGCCCAATTCCGACAGGCTGAGGGCGGCCTGTTTTGACGCCGGCGTCCTGATCGATCCGGTGGAGCCCTATTTCGCCAATCCGCCGAAGGAGACCTGGCTGCGTCTCAACTTCGCGTCGATCCCGCAGGAGTTGGTGGAGCGCGGCACGCTGATCTTCGCCCGAACCGTCAGGACCCTGCTGCGCAACGGCCAGCCCGGCCGGTGAATTCCGCCGGCGACGGCGGATGTCGGCGCATGGCCCGGGCGATCGCGCGGCTTGCGCGCGGCGCCGTCAATTCGTCAGCGCTTGCTTGACCGCTTCGGTGAACGCGACCACCTCCGCCACGCGATCGTGCTCGCCCGGCCCCTGATAGCGGGCCTGCGGGAATGCGCCCAAGGTGATGATGGCCAAGGATTGCGCGCGATTGATGTAAATGCGCTGGCCGGCAAAGCCCATCGCGATCAGTGCGCCGTCCTCCGCGATCCACCAGCTGTAGCCGTAGCCGGCCAACTTTGCCGAACCAATTTGCGGCATCATGGCGACGTCCGCGGCGGAAAAACGATGCTCTTGGCGGTTCGCGGCGTTGTTCCAGCCCTGCGGCAGCACGCGTTGGCCGTCGACCACGCCGTCGTCCAGCACGAATTTGGCGAAACGGCCGAAGTCGCGCAACGCGATGCCGGCGCGGCTGCCGCCGATCTCCAGGCCGTCCGGCGATTCCAGGGTGTAGAACGCATCGAATTCCATGCCGCAGGGCTGCCAGACCTTGCGTGACAAATACGCGGCCAGCGGCATGTCGACGGCATTGCGCAGCGCGGCACCCAGCAGGAACGTGTCGCCGGTGTTGTAGTGCCAATGCGTCCCCGCGGGATGCGCCCGCGGCAACGCCTTGAGGATCTCGAAGACGCCGCCGGGCACGCCGTCGGCGAGCGATTTGCTGTAGCGGTTCACGTCCGACTGCTTGTCGGCGTAATCTTCGGTCCAGTCCATGCCGGACGACATCGTGAGCAAATGCTTGATCGTGACCTCGTCATAGAGCGAGCCGGCGAGCGAGGGTACGTATGTCGTCACCGGATCGGCGAGCGAGCCGATCGCGCCGTCCTGCAGCGCCACGCCGACCAGCGTCGCGGTGATCGACTTGACCGTTGACATCGTGCTCCAGCGGTCGGAGGCCAGCAGTCCGAGGCCATATTGCTCGACCACGACCGCGCCGTCCTTCAGGACCAGAAGGCCGCTCAACGAATTGCGGTCCATCAGTTCGTCGATCGAAAACGTGCCGTTGGCACAGCGATAGCTCAGCCCAAGGCGCTCGCCGTAATTGTGAGGTCTTGCCACCGGCGCCTTGTGAATGACGCGCGAGTTGAACAGTCGGTCGACGATCCGATAGCCATAGGCCTGGATGTTGGGCGGCCACAGCAGGAAGTCCTCGGCTTTCGGCAGGTGGGTCGTCGGGGTGCATGTCGGGTTGGCGGCCGCGCCCTTGGGCCTGGCGACGGATCGCGAACGGTCGGGGTCGTCGAGCTTCATCTTTCGTCTCCAGCATCGTCATGATGGGCGCATATCTGTTCGCGGGATCACAGACGGGACAGCGAGGCTCTTTGTTGAGTTTTGCGTCACCACCGCCACCGGGGCGTCGACCGTGCGTCAGCCGCTCAGCGCCGCCGGTGAGATGCTGCGCCGGACGATGCTGCGCATCGCGAAGCCGGAATGTAGCCGCGCCACCCCGGGCAGCCGTGACAGATGCTGTTTGTGGATGCGCTCGTAATCTTCCATGTCGCGCGCTTGCACGTGGACCAGATAGTCCTCGTTGCCGGACATCAGATAGCACGAGACGACATCCGGGCATTTGGCGATCTCGCGCTCGAAGGCGGTCAGCGCATCCTCGTTCTGCCGGTCCAGCGTGATCTGGACGTGCACCGTCATCATCAGCCCGAGCTTGGTAGCGTCGATCTCCGCCGCATAGCCCTGGATCACGCCCTTCTTCTCCAGCTGATGCAGCCGCCTGGTGCAGGCCGTCGGCGACAGGTTCACGCGCTCGGCCAGCAGCATCTGGCTGATCCGGGCGTCCTGCACCAGTTCGCGCAGGATTTTGCGGTCGAAGGAATCGAGTTCCACACTCATCGCGCGCGATCGTTGTTTTTCACTAATTTTCAGCGGGAATTCGCCAGATTGTCAGCAAAACGAACCTAGCAATGTCGATAATCGACGTAAAGCGCCACATGGGGGATGCGATAATTGTCGCGTGGCCGCCCGGTCACCCTGGAGAGGCGAAAGATGAAGGTTCTGGTTCTCGGCGCCGGCGTGGTCGGAGTCACCACCGCTTATTATCTGGCCAAGGCCGGTCTCGAGGTCACGGTGCTGGACCGCCAGCCGGGTCCGGGGCTGGAAACCAGCTTCGGCAATGCCGGCGAAGTGTCGCCAGGCTATGCCTCGCCCTGGGCCGGGCCGACCGTGCCGAAAAAGGCCATCGGCTGGATGCTCGATCGCCACGGCCCACTGGTGGTGCGGCTGCAGGCCGATCCGGCGATGTGGCGCTGGATGTTGCAGATGCTGCGGAACTGCACCTCCCATCGCTACGCCCTCAACAAGTCGCGGATGGTCGGTATCGCCGAATACAGCCGCGATTGCCTGCGCGCGATGCGCGCCGAGACCGGCCTGGCCTATGACGAACGCAGCCAGGGCACGCTGCAACTGTTCCGCAAGCAGTCGCAACTCGATGGCACCGGCGGCGATATCGAGATTTTGAAACAATACAACGTGCCCTACGAGGTGCTCGATCGCGCCGGTTGCGTGCGCGTCGAGCCGGGCCTTGCGGCGGTCCAGAACATCTTCGTCGGCGGCCTGCGCCTGCCCGACGACGAAACCGGCGACTGCCATCTATTCACCCAGGGGCTGGAAAAGATCGCGGCGGGGCTGGGCGTGCGCTTCGTCTATGACACGACGATCAAGGCGCTGAATGTCGAGGCCGGGCGCGTCGCGCAGGTCACCACCGACAAGGGCGTCTTCACCGCGGATCGCTATGTGATGGCGATGGGTAGTTTCTCGCCGCTATTGCTGCGGCCGCTCGGCATCGACGCGCCGATCTATCCGGTGAAGGGCTATTCCATCACCGTGCCGATCGTCGACGCGGCCGCAGCGCCCCAGTCGACGATCATGGACGAAAGCTACAAGGTCGCGATCACCCGGCTGGGCGACCGGATCCGCGTCGGCGGCACTGCGGAGGTCGGCGATTATCGGCCGTTGCTGCCGCCGGCACGACGCGGGCCGCTCGACAAATCGCTGACCGATCTGTTTCCCAAGGCCGGCGACCTGGCAGGTTCGACATTCTGGAGCGGGCTGCGGCCGATGACCCCCGATGGTCCGCCGATCGTCGGGCCGACCCATCTGCCCAATCTCCACCTCAACACCGGCCATGGCACGCTCGGCTGGACCATGGCGTGCGGCACCGCGCACGTCATTGCCGATCAGCTCGGCGGCCGCGCGCCCGAGCTCGACGTCCGCGATCTGGTCGTGAGTCGCTACGCCAGCAACTGATCGCCGCCCGCAACGCCGTCATTGCGAGGAGCCCTTGCGACGAAGCAATCCAGTCTTCGCTCGGCGCGCCTGGATTGCTTCGCTGTCGGACGGCGCGATGCGCCGTCCTCGGCTCGCAATGACGGGCTCGGTCTTAATCTAAAACCGCCTAAGCCTAGGCTGCTCGACCGATCTGGGCCTCAGTCAGGCCGTGGCCTGATTGAGGGTGAAGTCCGGGCGTGGGATCTCGTCCTTGCGATGGCAGGCGACGAAGTGCTCGGGGCCGATGGCGTCGAGAAAAGGCGACACCTCGCGGCAATGATCGAGCGCGAACGGGCAGCGCTGGGCGAAGCGGCAGCCGGGCGGTGGGTCGACCGGCGACGGCGGATCGCCCTTGACCAGATAGCGCGCCTTCAACTCGTCGCGCAGCGGCCCAGGCGGCACGGCAGCCGCCACCAGCGACCACGTATAGGGATGCCGCGGCTCGGTGAACAGCACCGAGGCCGGCGCTTGTTCGGCGATCTTGCCGAGATACATCACGGCGATCTCGTCGCAGAAATGCTGGATCACGCCGAGATCGTGCGAGATGAAGATATAGGTCAACCCGCGTTCGCGCTGCAGCTTCTTCAGCAGATTGAGGATCTGGGCCTGGATCGCGACGTCGAGCGCGGAGACCGCCTCGTCGCACACGATCAGTTCGGGCTCCGGCGCCAGCGCCCGCGCGATGCACAGCCGCTGCCGCTGTCCGCCGGAGAACTGGTGCGGAAACAGGTCGGCGGCCTCGGGCGGCAATCCGACTTCGGCCAGCAGCTGCAGCACGCGGGCGTCGCGTTCGCTGGGGGTGCCGATCTGCAACAGATCCAGCGGTTCGCGCACCTGGTCGCCGGCGCGCCGGCGCGGATCGAGCGCCGAGAACGGATCCTGAAACACGATCTGGAGATGGCGGCGAACCCGGCGCAGCGGCTCGCCGGCCAGCGGCGCGATATCCTCGCCGCGGAATACGATCTGACCCGAGGTCGCCGGCACCAGCCGCATGATCGCCTGGGCGGTGGTCGACTTGCCCGAGCCGCTCTCGCCGACAATGCCGAAGGTGGTGCCGCGCCGGACCCGGAAGCTGACGCCGTCGACGGCATGGACGAAAGACGGCTTCGACCAGGGCCGCTGCCGGCCGGTGCGGAAATGCACCACGAGGTCGTTGACGTCGAGCAGATAGGGGCTGGCCTCGACCGGCCACATGTGGCTCTGCTTGTCGCTGGTATTGTGCTGGGAATTGCCTCGGGAATTATCCTGGGAATTGTTTTGGGCGCTCATGCTGCGATCTCCGCTGCGCGCCAGCACGACACCGCATGGTCCGCCGCGACGCCCTCCAGCGGCGGTTGCGGTCGTGACCGGCAGATCTCGGTGGCATTGGCGCAACGCGGCAGGAATGCGCAATCCGGGCCACGGGCGCCGAGTGACGGCACCATGCCGGGAATTTCGCCGAGGTCGGACCATTGCGCGGGTCTCGCCTTGCCGACGCTCAGATGTGGCACGCAGGCCAGCAAGCCGCTGGTGTAGGGATGGCGCGGCCGATCGACGATCTGCTGCGCCGGTCCGGTCTCGATGCAACGGCCGGCATAGAGCACGGACACCTCATCGGCGATTTCGGCGACGGCGCCGAGATCGTGGGTGATCAGCACGATCGCGGTCTCGGTCTCGTCCTGCAGCTGCGCCAAGAGATCAAAGATCTGCGCCTGCACGGTGACGTCGAGCGCGGTGGTGGGCTCGTCGGCGATCAGCAGCTTCGGCTTGCAGGCCAGCGCCATCGCGATCATCACCCGCTGCCGCATGCCGCCGGACAATTGATGCGGATAGGCCCGGGCGCGCTCCTCGGCCGCCGGAATCTGCACCGCCTTGAGAAAGCCGACCGCCTGTTCGGCGGCGTCGGAGCGGCTGAGCCGGCGGTGATAGCGCAACACCTCGGCGATCTGGTCGCCGACCGTATAGAGCGGATTGAGCGCGGTCATCGGCTCCTGAAACACCATCGACATCGCATTGCCGCGCAAGGCGCGCAGCCGCCGCGGCCGCGCAGTGAGCACGTCCTCGTCATCCAGCAGCACCCGGCCGCCGGTGATCACGAAGCCTTCCGGCAGAAGCCGCATGATGGCCAGCGCCGTCATGCTCTTGCCGCAGCCGGACTCGCCGACCAGCGCCATGGTGCGGCCCTTGTCGACGGTGAACGACAGATTCTCCAGCACCGGCACCAATTCGCCGGTCCGGCTGGTCATGCAGACGCTGAGGTCTTCGACGCGAAGGATCGTGGTCATGTCTATCTCCGTCGCAGCCGCGGATTGACCGCATCGTTGACGCCGTCGCCGACCAGGCTGATCGCCAGCACCGCCAGGAAAATCGCGGCGCCGGGGAACGTCACCGCCCACCAGGCGTCGAGCACGTAATTGCGGTTCTGGCCGATCATCAGGCCCCAGCTCATGGTGTTGGGGTCGCCGAGGCCGAGAAAGCTGAGGCCGCCTTCGAACAGGATCGCCACGCCGATCGCCAGCGTCGCCGAGACGATGATCGGCGGCAGCGCGTTGGGCAGCACCACCCGCAGGATCAGATGCGCGTTGCTGGCGCCGGCGGCGCGCGACGCCTTGATGAAATCGAGGTCGCGCAGCCGCATGAATTCCGCCCGCGTCAGCCGCGCCGCCGAGGTCCAGCTCACCGCGCCGATCGCCAGCGTGATGGTGGTGAGCTTCTGGCCGAACAGCGTCACCAGCACCATCGCGAACAATAGCGGCGGCAGCACCTGGAAGAATTCGGCGATCTTGACCAGGACGCTGTCGACCCAGCCGCCGAAGAAGCCGGACAGCGCGCCGATGGTGACGCCGATGGTGATGGTGATCAGCGCTGCGACGCCGCCGACCATCAGCGTGGCGCGGCCGCCGTGAATCAGCCCCGCCAGAATATCGCGCCCGAGATAATCGGTGCCGAGTAGCGAATCGGCGGAGGGCGGGGTGAAGGGCAGGCCGGCGATGTCGAGCGGATCGACCGGATAGATCAGCGGTCCGAACAAGGTGGCCAGCACCAGCCCCAGCAGCATCAACGCGCCGGCGACGCCGGACGGGCTGCGCATGAATTGCCGCAACGCGGCCCGCGTCGGCGAGGAGGCCGTGGCCGCCGGCGCGGTGACCGCAACCGGCGCGACCGCCAATGAAGTATCGAGCGTGCTCATCTGGCCCCCGCGCGGATCCGTGGATCGATCAGGCGATACACGATATCGGTGATAATGTTGGCGGCGATCACGATCACCGCGGAGAAGAACAGCACCGCCATCAGGGTGGGATAGTCACGGCGCAGGATCGAATCGAACACCAGCCGCCCCATGCCGGGCCAGCTGAACACCGTCTCCACCAGCACCGCGCCGGCGAACAGATTGCCGAACTGCAATCCGACCACGGTGACGGTCGGGATCAGCATGTTGCGCAGCGCGTGCTTGACGATCACCACGCTTTCCGGGATCCCCTTGGCGCGGGCGGTGCGGATATAGTCGGCCGACAGCACGTCGATCATGTTGACGCGCGCCAGCCGGCTGTATTGGGCGATGAACACCAGCGCCAGCGTCAGCGACGGCAGCACCAGATGTTTGAGGACGTCGAGCACATAGGCGAAGCCGGTCTTGGGATCGACCACATTGGCCATGCCGCTGACCGGCAGGATCGGCCAGGCCGATCCGAACAGCAGCAGCAGTAGCAAGCCGGTCCAGAACACCGGCGCGGCGTAACCGGCCAGCGACAGCACGGTCACGCCGTGGCTGAGCAGGCCGTTCGGGCGTCGCGCGCTGACCACGCCCAGCATGGTGCCGACCACGACGGCCGCGATCAGCGACGAGAAGGCCAGATAGAGCGTGGCTGGCAGCCGTTGCAGGATCAGGCCCAGCACCGGCTGATTGAAGTAGTACGAGTAACCGAAATCACCGCTGGCGACATTTTTCAGATAGGTCAGCAATTGTTCGGTCAGCGTGTGGTCGAGGCCGTATTTGGCACGCAGCGCCGCGACCACGTCCGCCGACGCACCCCCCATCTCGCCGGCGATCACTTGCACCGGATCTCCCGGTGCAAGATGGATCAGGCAGAAATTGAGGACCAGCACCGCGAGCAGCAATGCCGCGGCGTTGACCAATTTCCCCATTATATGAAAGACGAGATTCATGATGCGTCTTCGCTTGTTCGATGAAAGGAACTTACTGCTTCGGCGGAGTTGCCCAATACAGCTCGTCGAGCGGCGACATGATGCCCCAGATCGACGTCGGCAGACCGGCCAGACCCTTGCTGAAGGCGTTATGATACGGCGTCTGGTTGATGTAGTAGATCGGCGCATCGGCCACGACGATCTTCTGGAACTCGGAATACAGCGCCTTGCGCTTCTCCGGCACGGTCTCGGTCGCCGCCTTGGCGAGCAGCTCGTCGACCTTCGGGTTGCTGTATTGCTGGGTGTTCGACCAGATGATGCCCTTGCGGATGTTGGACGTCAAATAGGTGCGGTCGACGCCGATCACCGGGTCGCCCCAGTTGAACACGGTGTCCATGGTCATGTCGAAATCGTGGTTTGAGACCCGCTGCGCCCAGGTCGGGAAGTCCGACGCCGCCCGCACTTCGAGCTTGAGGCCGACCTTTTTCAACTGCGAACGCAGATATTCGGCGATGTTGCGCTGCTGCTCGTCGGCACCGGGAATATAGTCGATGGTCATGGTGGCGCGAACGCCGTCGCCGTCGGGCTTGAGGCCGGCTTCGTCGAGCAGCTTGTTGGCCTTGGCGACGTCGTATTTATAGGTCTCGACGTTCTTCTCGGCGAGCGGCGATCCCGGTGCGATCGGGCCGGTCGAGGCGGTGGCCTGGCCGCCCATCAGCTTCTTGACGATGAAGTCGCGATTGGCCGCATAGGCGATCGCCTGGCGCACCCGGGCGTCGTCCAGCGGCTTCTTCTTGGTGTTGAAGGCCAGCCAGTTCAGCGGACCGATCGCGGCGAAGCCCTTGTCGGTGACGGTGAGGTTGGGGGCTTTCTGCAGGCGGGCGATGTCGCGCACGCCGGCGACGAACGGCACGATGTTGATGTCGCCGCGCTCGGCCGAGACGATCATGGCGTTGGGGTCGGAAATCAGCCGCACCACGATCTTGTCGAGCTTCGGCCGGCCCTTGATGAAGAATTTGTCGAACTTCTCCAGCGTGTAATATTCGCCCTGCTTGTATTCGGTCAGCTTGAACGGACCGGAGCCGATCGGCTTGAGATTGGCCGGGTTCGACTTGATGTCCTTGCCGTCGTCATAGATGTGCTTGGGCAGGATCGGCATCAGGGCCGGCGACATCGCCAGCAGAAGCGCCGGGTGCGGATGCGACAGCTTGATCACCACCGTATAGGGATCGGGCGTCTCGACCTTGTCGACGGCGGCCAGCATGGTCTGGAACGGGTGGTTGGCCTTGATCGTCAGGATCGAGAAGGCGACGTCCGCCGAGGTCACCGGCTGACCGTCATGGAACACGGCGTTCTTGACCAGATGCAGCGTGACCGACAGGCCGTCCTTCGCGGTTTCCCAGGACTCGGCCAGATACGGCTTCGGATTCCAGTTCTCGTCATAGCGCAGCGGGCTGGCGAAGATCTGGGTGCTCGGCAATGCGGTGGCGATGCCCGATTGCACCGCGCCGTTGAAATGCCGCGGCACCTGGGTGCTGCCGATGACGACGGTGCCGCCCGTCGACTGGGCCCGCGATAGGCCGGGGGCCCCAAGTGCAATGAGAGCCCCGACGGCTCCGAGGAAAAAGGATCGCTTCGACAACATGGGCAGCACTCCGTTGTGAGGGGTGAAGAACGACGTGGACGGATCGGCTCCGCTGGCGGGCCGTCGGCGACGCGAGAGCTTCGTTGCGGCTCTCACGATAGAACCGGGGGCGCGAGCGCCCGGTCGAGAATGGCGTCGAGATCGGCCGGCGGCGGCAGATCGCTGGTGCCGACGCCGATCAGGACAATCCCCCGCGCCGGCGCCGATTGATCGGGCGCGGGTGGCGACAGCGTCCAGACCTTGTCGACCATTTGGAATAATTGGCTATCGGTATCGCCGTCGAGCCGGCACGATCCCTTCAGCCGCAGCAATTGCGCCGGCAGGGCGGCGACAGCGCCGGCGAGGCGGTCGCGGTCGAACGCGCCGTCGCGCCGATAGGCCCAGCTGCGGAATGCGGCGGCGTGATCCGGCGCGCCGGCTTGCGCGGTTTCGGCGCAGTGGAAAGCAGAGGTCGTGGTGCTGCCTAACGCCGCCAGCGTCGGCATTGTGGTGTGCGATGTCACCATGATGCGCAGCTCCGGCCGCAGCGCGATCAGGGCCTGGCGCGCGGCATCGAGCGTCGCGGCGTCGACCAGGTCGGCCTTGTTCAACAGCACGACGTCGCAGTGCGCGAACTGGCCCGATACGGTGGCGCCGACCTGCGGGTCGGTCAGCAGCCGGGCGATCCGCGTGGCGTCCGCCACCACGATCACGCGGTCGAGCCGCAGCGTCGGCTCGATCAGCGCGATCTCGGCGATCATCCATGGATCGCCGACGCCGCTGGCCTCGATGACGATGTGTTCGAACGGGATCTCGGCGTCGAGCACCCGGCTCATGGTCTCGATGAAGCCGGCGCCGATGCTGCAGCAGATGCAGCCATTGGTCAGCGCCATGGTGGTGCCGTCGTGGCGCTGGATCAGCGCGGCGTCGATATTGATCTCGCCGAAATCATTGACCAGCACCGCGGTCCGCGGCGTGCCGGTGGCGAGCAGATGATTGACAAAAGTGGTTTTGCCAGCGCCGAGAAAGCCGCCGATCACCGTGACTGGAATGGTCGCGGGCGATCCGGTCATGCGCGAGGCGCCTCCTTGATGACGCCGCCGACCACGGTGCCCCAGATCGCGATGTCCTTCAAAAGCTCCGGCGCCACCGTCAACGGATCGTCCTCCAGCACCACGAAATCGGCGAATTTGCCGGTCTCGATGCTGCCGACCAGATGATCAAGTTTCAGCGTAAAGGCGGCGCCGATGGTGAGTGCGCCGAGCGCCTGTGCGACGGTCAGCGCCTCGGTGTCGCGACCGAGCACGCGCCCGCTCGACGAGGTCCGGTTGACCGCGCACCAGGCGGTGAACAGCGGCGCCAGCGGCGTTACCGGCGCGTCGGAATGGATCGCGAAGGGCACGCCGAGCCGCTGCGCGGTGCCGGTGGCGTCGAGTCGCGCGGCGCGCTCCGGTCCCATCGTCAGTTCGTAATGCGCGTCGCCCCAGTAATACAGATGATTGGCGAACAGATTGACGCAGACGCCGAGCGTCTTCATGCGTTTGAATTGCGCGGCGTCCGCCATCTGGCAGTGCTGCAGGGTGTGGCGATGATCCGGCCGCGGATGCGCGAGCTGCGCAGCCTCGATCGCGTCCAGCGCCAGCTCGGTGGCCTCGTCGCCATTGGTGTGGATGTGCAGTTGCACGCCGGCGCGGTGATAGGCCAGGACCAGCTTCGGCAATTCCTCCGGCGCGATGTACCACAGGCCGTTGGCGGCGCCGTTGTGATAGCCGGGCCAGCGCAGCCGCGCGGTGAAACCCTGGATCGAGCCGTCGACCACCAGCTTGACGATGCCGTAATGCAGCTTGTCGCCGGCATGCGCGCGCAAGGTGTCGAGCTTGGCGATCGCCTGCTCCGGCGGATGCGACGCCGAGGCCAGCGCCGGCACCAGGCGAACGCCGAAATCCGCGTCCTGCGCCGCCTCGCGATAGACCTCGATGGTCTGGTCGTTGAGGTCGTTGTGCAGGTCGGTGATGGTGGTGACGCCCTGGACGCAGCACGACGCGGCGTAGCGATCGACGTCGGCCCGGGTAGTGCCGCCGGCTTGCAGATTGTGACCGAGCGCGCGGAACAGGCGCATCCGCGCCGGGATCCCCTGCAGCTCGCCGCTGGCGAGACCGTCGGCGCCGGCGACGACGCCGGAAATATTGGTGGCTTGCAGCAGTTCGGCCCGCTCCAGCGTCAGCGTGTTGACGTTGTTGATGTGGAAGCTGGCATGTACCACCACCACCGGGCGCTTGGTCGAGACCCGGTCGAGATCGTGGCGGCTCAGCATCTTGCCGCCGATGTGTAGCGGATCGAAGCCCCACGCATACAGGATGGTGCCGTCGTCCGGCAGCTTCGCCTCTGCCTCCTGCAGCCGGGCCACGATGGCGTCGATGTCGGGGGCGCCGGAAACGGTGCGGCCTTCCGGCGAGCGGCGGTCGAACGCGCCCACATAGGGCAGCAACCACATCAGGCCTTCCATGATGTGGCTGTGGCCTTCGACGAAGCCCGGCATCAGCACCTTGTCCTTGAAGCGATCGTCGAGCCGGGCGCCGCTGGCGCAGAGCTCGTCGGCGCTCCCGGTCGCGACGACGCGGCCGTCGCGAACTGCGACATGCGTGGCGCTGGGCCGCGACGGGTTCATGGTGATGATGTTACGGGCTGAAAATACGACGGTGTCGTGGCTCACGCTGTGTCCCTCAAATGCGACTGCAAGCGTGAAGCGATCCAGTGGGCCAGACTAGCGCCAGATGCCATGCACGAGTGGGGCCAGTGCTCCGCATAAAGGGGTGGCTCAATCAAGATTAATGGCTCATTTCTTGCATTTGAGTGGCATCAACGGCAACATCCGGGTTTGGCAGCGCTGATCGCGCCATCGGATGTGCAGGAGAAGCGATTTGGGAAAGCTCGTCCAGCTGACGTATCGGAATGCCGCGAACTCCACCGGTCCGGCGGCCAACAACGACGCGTTGTTCTGGGGCGCCCTGTTCCAGGACCTCAACCGTAGCGGTTCGTTCCTGCAGCTGCAGATCCGGCAGATCATCGTCACCGCGATCGAGGATGGCCGCCTGCCGCTCGGAATGCGGATGCCGTCGAGCCGCGATCTCGCCACCGTGCTCAAAGTGTCGCGCAATACCGTGGTGATCGCTTTCGAGCAGCTGGTGGACCAGAACTTCCTGGTGTCCCGCCAGCGCAGCGGCTATTTCGTGGCCGGTCTGCCGAAAAAATTTGCATCTCCCGCCCGCCGGCCGGTTGAGATCGCCAGCCGGGGCGACGCCCATTGGAACTCGCGCTTCGCTTTGCGCCCCTCGGCGCACCGCAATATCGTCAAGCCGCTCGACTGGCAGGCCCATCCTTACCCGTTCATTTTCGGCCAGTTCGACCCCAGCCTGTTCCCGACCAATGACTGGCGCGAAAGCGCGCGCGCTGCGCTCAGCGTCTCGGAAATCAACAATTGGGCGCGCGACCTGATCGATGGCGACGATCCGGCGCTGATCGAGCAGCTGCAATTGCAGGTGCTGCCGCGCCGCGGCATCCACGCCCGGTCTGACGAGATCATGATCACCATGGGCGCGCAGCACGCGCTGTATCTGATCGCCAGCCTGTTCATCAAGCCGCAGACCCGGGTCGGGATCGAGGAGCCGGGCTATCCCGACGCCCGCAACATCTTCCGGATGCTGACCCCGAATGTGGTGCCGCTGCGCTCTGACGCCGACGGGCTGGTGCCCGATGAAAGTTTCGAAAGCTGTTCGCTGGCCTATGTGACGGCGAGCCATCAATGCCCGACCGCGGTGGTGATGCCGCTGGCGCGGCGGCTCGAGGTGTTGAAGGCGGCGCAGGCCGGCGATGTCGTGGTGATCGAGGACGATTACGAAGGCGAATTGATGCCGGAGGCGGCGACGCTGCCGCCCTTGATGAGTCTGGATCGCAACGCCAACGTGCTCTATGTCGGCAGCCTGTCGAAGGCGCTCGCGCCCGGCCTGCGGCTTGGCTATGTGGTGGCGCCGGCGCCGGTGATCCGCGAATTGCGCGCGCTGCGCCGGCTGATGCTGCGCCATCCGCCGCTCAACAATCAGCGCGTCGCCGCGTTGTTCATCGGGCTCGGGCATTATCGCTCGCATCTGCAGCAGGTCGGCCGCGTGCTGCTGGAGCGCGCCCGGATCCTCGACCGGCTGCTGCCGCTGCATCTGCCCGACTGCACCTGGTCGCGCGGCGCCGGCAGCACCAATTACTGGATCACCTGTCCGCCCGACATCGATGCCACGGCCCTGGCACAGGCCGCGCTCGAGGAGGGCGTGGTGATCGAGCCGGGCGACGTGTTCTCGATGGACGAAAATGCCAGCCGGCATTGTTTCCGGCTCGGCTTCTCCTCGATCCGCACCGACCGCATCGAGGTCGGCATCGAGCGGCTCGGCCAGGTGCTGGCGCGGCAGCGGCGACGCTAGCGCTTAGTTGCACAGTCATTCCGGGGCGCGAGCAGCTCCGCTGCGCGCGAACCCGGAATCTCGCTGAGCCGCCGTGCCTTGCCGCGAGATTCCGGGTTCGCTCGGCCTGCGGCCTCGCGCCCCGGAATGACTCGGGCATGAGGAGGCAAATTGGCTGGGGAATGCCAGCGCTTCGCCTCACATCAACCCGCTGAAGCCCTTGATCGCGCTGCCGAGCGCGATCAGTCCGAGGCAGGTGATCGACACCTGGCGGTGCAGCCTGTCGCTGCCGCGGCGAAACCCGAATTCGCCGATCATGGTGCCGAGCAGCATCACCGGCAACCCGATCGCCGCCAGCCACAGCACCTGGGCGCCGACCAGTCCGACCGCGGTCTCGCTGACAAAGGCCGCGATCGCGGTGGCGAAAAACAGCACCAGCATCGAGGCCCGCGCGACCACGGCGCGGAACGGGCCGGACATGTAGTAAACCACCGCCGGCGGCCCGGGGATTCCGGCCATGCCGTTGAACAGGCCGGCGATCAGCCCGACCCCGGTGGTGACCAGCGGCGACGGCACCGTGGCGACGGCGAAGCCACGGCCGAGCATCAGCACCGCACCCGTGATCAGGGCGGCGATGACGATGCGCGCCACCGGCGCCGGGGTGACACTCAGCATCAGCACGCCGAGCGGTGACCCGATCACCGCGCCGACGATCAACCAGCGCAGCGACGGCCAGTGGCAGTCGTGCCGGTTGCGGCGCAGATCATTGGCGCCGCTGAGCAATTGCAGCAGCACGGCGACTGGCACCGCCTTGGCGGGCGCCATCAACAGGCCCATCAGCGGCACCGCGGCGAGGCCGAAGCCGAAGCCGGTGAAGCCGCGCAGCAAGGCCGCCATCATCACCGCCGCCATCGCGCCGAGGATGATGGCAGTGGGCGGCACGCTGGCCGCGAAACTCGCCTGGGCCGCCGCGATCAGGTCATGCATGCTGATGTCCGGTCATCGCATGTCGATGACGATGGTCTTCTTCTTGGTGAAGTGCTCGAGCATGGCTTCGAGCGAGGCTTCCTTGCCGAGGCCGGACTTCTTGAACCCGCCATAGCTCAGATTGGGCTGGATTGTCAGGTTCTGGTTGACCTGGACATAGCCGGCGTCGAGCCGCCCGGTGACGCGCAGTGCGGTGCGCAGATCCATGGTCCACACCGTCGCGGCGAGGCCGAAATCGCTGTCATTGGCCTTGGCGAGCACGTCGTCCTCGTCGGTCCATGATTGCAGGCAGACCACCGGGCCGAAGATCTCGTCGCGCATCAAGGCACTGTCCTCGGGCAGGCCGGTGACGATGGTGGGCTGCAGGAACAGCCCGTCCTTGAGATGGCCGGCGGTCGGCAGCGCGCAGCAGCGCAGCGTGATCGCCCCCGGCGTGGCTTCGCCGCGCGCGATATAGGATTCCACCCTGGTCTTCTGCTTTTGCGAGATCACGGTGCCGATGTCGGTGGCCTCGTCGAGCGGGTCGCCGATCACCAGTTTCTCCACGGCGTCGCGCAGCCCGGCCAGAAATGCGTCGAACAGGCTGGCGTGAACATAGATCCGGCTCGCCGCGGTGCAGCTTTGGCCCTGGCGGGTGAAGCGCATCCCGGCAATGGCGCCCGCCACCGCGCGGGGCAGGTCGGCATCCGCATAGACGATCATCGGGCTCTTGCCGCCGAGCTCAAGGCTGACCGGAATGATTTTTCGCGCCGCCGCCTGATAGATCAATTCGCCCACCGCCTGCGAGCCGGTGAAGGTGACCTTGGCGACCTTGGGATGCTCGACCAGCGCCATGCCGCAGTCGTGGCCGGTGCCGCAGATCACGTTGAGCACGCCCGGCGGCAGCAAGTCGGCGATCAGCCGAGCCGCCTCGATGGTGGCGAACGGGGCTTCTTCGGAGGCCTTGACGACGACGGTGTTGCCGGCGACCAGCGCCGGCGCGATCTTCAGCATCATCAGCACCAGCGGCACGTTCCACGGCAGGATCGCGGCAACCACGCCGAGCGGCTCCAGCGTGGTGTAGCTGAGGATCTGCGGATCGAACGGCAGCGTCTCGCCCTTCAGTTCGGAGGCGAGGCCGGCATACATGGTGACAATGTCGGCCGCGACCGTGAGTTCGCCGCGGCATTCGGTGCGCAGCGCCTTGCCGGTTTCCAGCGCCAGCACCGCGGCGATCACCTCGGCCTTGTCGGTGATGCGTTGTGCCGCCTGGGCCAGCAGCTTGCCGCGCTGACGCGCCGGGATCGCGGCCCAGCCGGGAAAGGCGGCGGAGGCGGCGTCGACCGCTTGGGCGACGTCGTCGGCGGTGGCGGCGGGCGCGCGGCCCAGCACCTGGCCGGTGGCCGGGTCAAGCACGTCGAGCGTTGCGCCTCCGAGCGGAGGCACCAGCGCATTGCCGATCAGATGACGGCCGGCGAGTTGCTGGAACACCTCCGCGACAGCGGGGGCGATGGCGGGGTTGATGCGTGTTGCGATGTTGATCATCCCGGCACCCTGACGGGGCCGCGTCCGGCCGCGAAGGTCCAGCTGACACCAAGCCGTTGGGCCAGCCGTCATTCTGGCCGCAGACATCGCCCGATCTGGTTCTACGGCGGCAGCCGCGCTGCGTGCACCTTGCTGCTCAGAAACGCCGTCGATTGCGCGCGCTCACCGCGCGGCTGATCGCACCATTATATTGGAACATCCATGCCTGATCTGGACGCCGCCCGAGCCTCGCTCCTGGACCAATTGTTCGCAGCCTTCAATCGCCATGACGCCGCCGCCGTGATGGCCTGCATGACGCAGGACATCGTGTTCGATGGCGCCGCCGGCCCGGAGCTGCATGGCCGCCGCTTCACCGGCACCGCCGAAGTCGCCGCCGCGTTCGAACGCACCTGGACCGATTTCCCCGATGTCAGCTGGGAATGCACTCGCCACGCAATGTTCGGCGATCGCGGCCTGTCGGAATGGATTTTTCGCGCGACCACCAAGGATGGCACGCGGATCGAGGCCGCGGGCTGCGACCTGTTCGGCTTCCGCGACGGGCTGATCTGCAGCAAGAGCGCGTTCCGCAAGGATCGGCCGCTGCAACCGGCACTCGCCGCCAAGGAGGCCGCGTCATCATGAATATGTCGACCAAGGTTCCGCCGCTCGCCGCCTATGATCCGCAATATGATCCGCTGGTCAGCGAGGGCCCCGGACGCAATCGCGACTACGCCCCGACCTATTGGCACGCCACCGCCGGCACGTTGCCCGAAGATGATGGTCCGGTCAGCGGCGACATCGATTGCGACGTCGCGATCGTCGGCTCCGGCTATACGGGCCTCGCCTGCGCGATCTTCCTGGCGCGCGAATTCGGCATCAAGGCGGTCGTGCTCGAAGCCAACCGCGTCGCCTGGGGCTGCAGCACCCGCAATGGCGGTCAGGCGCAGAATTCCGCCGGCCGGCTGTCGCGCTCGCAATGGATCGCGCGCTGGGGCCTCGATATCGCCAAGCGCCTGCATGCCGAAGTGCAGGACGGATTCGAGACCTTCGAGGAGTTGGTGCGCAGCGGCCAGATCGACTGCGAGCCGCAGCGCGGCGGCCATCTCTATATCGCGCATCGTCAGCGCAATTTCGACAAGATCACCGCCGAGGCCAAGCTGCTCAACGACGTGTTCGGCGATAAGACCCGGGTGGTGAGCGGCAACGAATTGCGCGCCGATTATCTCAACGAGGCCGAGGCGGTCGGCGCGGTGCTGGAGCCGCTCGGCACCGGCGTGCATCCGGCCAGGCTGGCCTTCGGCTATCAGCGCATGGCGCGCGAATTGGGCGCGAAGATCCATCCGGCCAGCCCGGTCGCGGATATTCAGTTCAACAACGGCGCCTATCATCTGCGCACGCCGGGCGGCACGGTGCGGGCTCGCGCGGTCGGCATTGCCACCGGGGCCTATACGGCGGGCGGGCTGACGCCGCTGCTGCGCGGTCGGCTGATGCCGATCCTGTCGAATTCGATCGTGACCAGGCCGCTGACCGCGGCCGAACTCGACGCCACCGGGTTTCGCACCAAGCTGGTGCTGACCGATACCCGCACGCTGCGGCATTATTATCGCCTGCTGCCCGACAACCGGCTGCAGATCGGCAGCCGCAGCGCCATCACCGGTGCCGATGCCGGCCATCCGCGGCATTTGCAGGTGCTGATCGACGGCATGCATCGCAAATTCCCGGTGCTGCACGGCATCGAGATCGATTATTCATGGTGGGGCTGGGTCGATGTCAGCCATGACATGATGCCGCGGATCTTCCGCGCCGAGCCGCAGGGCAATCTGTTCTATGCGCTGGGCTATGGCGGCAATGGCGTGTCCTATTCGGCGCAGGCCGGCCGCCGCATGGCGCAGATGATCGGCGGCAAGGATTTTATCGGACAGGACCTGCCGATCTTCACCTCGGCGCTGCCGACCCACGCCTTCGCGCCGTTTCGCCGCATCGGCCAACGCATGCTGTATCGCTGGTATCACGCCCGCGACGAAGCCGCCTGAGCCGGCGGGCGCCCGTCGATCAATCGAATCGAGTCGTCAAGGCCGTCATTGCGAGGAGCTCTTGCGACGAAGCAATCCAGTCTGTGCTTGGCGCCCCTGGATTGCGTCGCGTTCGGACGGCGCTACGCGCCGGCCTCGGCTCGCAATGACGAAACAGACATTGATTTCATTGTGGCATTTTCGGTCAGAGTCTCAGGATGAATTGCCGTTTTCGTCCTGAATGACATGGCCGCAATGGTAGCAGCGAAAGATCGTCTTGGCGGGCCCCTGCTGGCGACGCGGAAGCCGCCCGAGCAACGTCATATCCTTTCCGCATTTTTCGCATTTGCGGTTCGCGGGGGTGGAATCAGTCGGCACGGTCATGGACATCGTTTGACAGTTGATTTGTTAACCTTACTTTGCACATTGCTCTATAACTAGCCGCGCAAGATATTTCATCAGACTGCATCAAATTACTGGCCCGCAGTGATGTGGTCGTCCTGGTCAAAAATTAGGCAATCATGCGCCCAGCCGCCCTGATCTTCGATGTCGACGGCACCTTGGCAGAAACCGAGGAAATGCACCGCCAGGCATTCAACGAGACCTTCGCGGCGGCCGGATTGGGTTGGCATTGGACCGAAGCGACATACCGGCGGCTGTTGGATGTCGCCGGCGGCAAGGAACGAATCGCCCATTTCATCGCCCAGGGGCCGGAGCGCGGGGCCGAATTCGCCGGCCGGATCGCCGAATTGCATGCGGAGAAGACGCAGCGCTACACCGCGCTGGTGGCGCAAGGCAGCCGGCTGCGCCCCGGCGTGGCCCGGCTGATCGCGCAGGCGCGGGCCGAAGGCGTCGCGCTGGCGATCGCCACCACCACCAGCCTGCCGAATGTCGAGGCGCTGCTGCGCGCCGCGCTGGGGGCCGACGCGCTCGACGCCTTCGCGGTGATCGGCGCCGGCGATGTGGTCGGCGCCAAGAAGCCGTCGCCGCAGATCTATCACTATGTGCTGGAGCGGCTGGGGGTGAATGCCGCCGATTGCGTCGCGTTCGAGGATTCCCGCAATGGCGTGGGCTCCGCCTGCGGCGCCGGCATCCCGACCGTGGTGACGCCGGGGATCTATACCGAGGGCGATGATTTTACCGGCGCGTTGGCGGTGCTGAGCGATCTCGGCGAACCCGGCGCGCCCTATCGCCATCTCGCCGGCGCCGGTGCCGCTGATTCCGTGGTGACGCTGGAAGCCCTGTCGCGCTGGACCGCGACGGCCTGATCGAGCGCCGGTTTCATCGCTTGGTAAGCGTTATTGGCTAGGTTTGCGGGGAGAACCTAGCAGACGGGGCGTTTTCGCATGAGCAAATGGGTGGCGGCGCTGCGCGGCGGGGACTGGGTCACGCCGGAGCGGATCCGGCTGTGGGCGCTGGCGGTGCTGGTCGCCGCCCTGGCCGGGCTGTGCTATCTGGCCGCGACCGCGAATGGGCTCAGCGACTTCAAGGGCCGTCCGCTCGGCAGCGATTTCTCCGACATCTATGCTGGCGGCACTTACGCGCTCGACGGCACGGCGGGCAAGGCGTTCGATCCGCCGCTGCAGCATGCCCGCGAGCAGGCGATCTTCGGCCCGGACACGCCGTTCTACGGCTGGCACTATCCGCCATTCCTGATGTTCGTGGCGGCGCCGCTGGCCACGATGCCCTATCTGACCGCGCTCGCGGTGTGGCAGGTCTCGACCCTGCTGCTTTATCTCGCGATGCTGCTGACGGTGTTGCGATCGGTGCCGATCCGTCCGGAGGCGGGCGCGGCGACGCTGGCCCAGCGAAAAATATGGCTGTTGCTGGCGCTGGCGTTCCCGGCGGTGTTTGTCAATCTCGGCCACGGCCATAATGGCTTTCTCACCGCCGCCCTGATCGGGTCCGCGCTGGCGCTGCTGGATCGCCGTCCGATCCTGGCCGGCGTGCTGTTCGGTCTGTTGTCCTACAAGCCGCAATTCGGCGTGATGATCCCGCTGGTGCTGATGCTGAGCGGACGCTGGCGCTCTTTCGCTGCCGCCGCCGTCACCGTGCTGGCGCTGGCGCTGGCCACCACGCTGGCCTTCGGCTGGGAGGTCTGGCGCGCCTTTATCGATTCGATGCCGTTCACCCGCCACGTCGTGCTCGAGCAGGGCGGCACCGGCTGGCACAAGATCCAGTCGGTGTTCGCCTGGGTGCGGATGTGGGGCGGCAGCGTCGATCTGGCCTATCTGATTCAGGGCGCCGTCACCGCGACATTGGCGGTGGCGCTGGGCTGGCTGTGGCGCAGCAAGGCGGCCTATCCGCTGCAGGCCGCCGGCCTGATCATCGCCTCGACTCTGGCGACGCCCTATAGCCTCGACTATGATTTTGTCGCGCTGGCGCCGGCGATCGCCTTCCTGGCGGCTTACGGCGTCGCCCGCGGCTTCGCGCCCTGGGAGAAAACCGCGCTGGCGTTGCTGTGGCTGATGCCGCTGGTGGCCCGCAGCCTGGCCGAGCAGACCCTGATTCCGCTCGGCGTGCCGTCGATGCTGTTGGTGTTCGCGCTGCTGATCCGGCGCGCGGCCGCCGATCTCGGCCTGATCGCGCGGGCACCGGCATTGGCGTAGCAGCGCTACACCGTCCCCGGATGACGGGCGCGGACCACCTTGAACACGCCGTGGGCGAGGATGATGCAGCGCCGCTCGACGCTGATCTCGGTCGAGGTGAAGATCAGGCTCTTGGTGCTGCGCACCACCCGCGGCTTCGCAATCAACGTTTCGCCGATCGAGGCGGCGTCGACGAAATGGGTGTCCATCTGCACGGTGGCGAGGTTTTGCGCGCCGGAGATCAGGCGCGCCGCGATCCCCGAGGTGCGATCCGCCATCGTCATCAACAGCCCGCCCTGCACCAGCCCGCGGCGGTTGCGGTGCTTGTCCTGCGCCACCAAGGCGAATTCGTGGACGCCGTCGACGACCCGCTCCCATAGTGGGCCGACCAGGTCGATAAAGCCCTCGTCATGCACCACGGTCCAGCCCGCGGCTTTCAGTGTCTTGGTCGCCGCGTCGGCCATGCGTGTTCCCCCTGCTGCGCCGCGTCAGGCGCGGCTGGCGGTTTCCTCAGTCACGCCGCCGGTGTAGTCAAGCCGGATGAGTCATTTCCACGACAACGCCACCCGTGCCCGGATCGCCGCATCCTGCGCCAGCTTCGCGCGGCTTCAGTCCGATCAGTCCCATGCCGGGCTGAAGCACGCCGCGGTGGCGATCACGGTGGTCGAGACCGACACCCGCGACGGCGCCGCCATGCTGCTGACCATGCGGGCTGCCAGCCTGCGCGCGCACAGTAACCAATGGGCGTTGCCCGGCGGGCGCTGCGACCCGGCGAGACCGCAGAGCAGGCCGCGCTGCGCGAATTGCACGAGGAGCTGGGCCTGTCGCTGTCCGCCGCCGACGTGCTGGGCCGGCTCGACGATTACCCGACGCGGTCCGGTTATCTGATTACCCCGGTGGTGGCGTGGGCGCCGCCCGGCGCGGCGCTGGTGCCCAATCCGGACGAGGTCGCCTCGGTGCACCGCATCGCGCTGCGCGACATCGTGGATGCCGACGCCTTCGACTTCGTCACGATTCCGCAAAGTGCGCGGCGGGTGATCCGGTTCCGCCATGCCGGGGATTTCATCCACGCGCCGACCGCGGCACTGATCTATCAGTTCCGCGAGCTGCTGGCCGGCCGCGTTACCCGCGTCGCCGAGCTGGAACAGCCGGTGTTTGCCTGGAAATAGCGCGCCGCTTGCCATCCGGCCGCGCCTTGTGAACAATTCTCGGTGAATCGTTAGGCTTTGTTTAAGCAAGGCTGGCATCACAAGGCACCGAGATCTCGAGGCGCCCATGTTCCATCGATCGATTCAGCACTTGCCGAAATGTCTGGCGCTTGGCGTCACGCTGATCGCGCTGCCCTCGCTTGGCGGCTGCATGGCCTCGGTGCAGCCGGCGGTCGCGCAGGCCATGGCGCAAGACGCGTCGCCGCAGGCGATCAGCGACTATCGCCGCAAACTGCGCGACTATCAGGAGGCGCGCGCGGCGTTCGATCAGGAGGCCGGTGCCTATTGGAGCGCGGTCTACGACAAGCGCCGCATCCGCAACGCCAAACGCCGCGACCATGTCGAGGTGACGCTCGACGACTATGTGTTGTCGCAGCCGCCGCTCTATGACGGCCCGAGGCGGCCGGTCGATCCGGAGCCATCGGAGCAACCGCCGCGCCCCCGCAAGGAGCTGCCGGTGGTCGCCGACCTGCTGCGGGCCGCGGCCGAACAGTTCCAGTTCCGGCCGCAGCGCCCCGCCAGCGAACTCGACTTCAAACGCGCTTATGCCAGTGAGACTCGGGCCGCGGGGCTGACGCCGCAGCAGGTGGTGCGGGTCTATGCGTTCGAGACGGGCGGCAATGGCACCCACGACATGCAGTCGGGCTTGAGCTCCCGCCCCGGATCGCGCGCGATCTCGACCGCGATCGGCTACAATCAACTGCTCACCACCAACAGCGTCGAACTGATCGCCGAGCAGGGGCATCAGCTGGTCAAGGCACTGAGCGACAAGGCCGCGCGGCTGACCGGCGCGCCGCGCCAGGCGCTCGATCACAAGATCGCGGTACTCAGGCGAATGATCGCCTTCGCCCGCTCGGTGCCGGACCAGTGGAGCGAACACGCCAAGCTGGCGGATACGCCGAAAGGCTGGGCGCTGCACGCGATGGTGCTGGATATCGACGTCGGCCCGATGCTGCAGACCCACAAGCTGCTGACCTCGGTGCTGTTCGCGCAAAAGAAAGGCTATCACCGGCCGCTCAGCGCCGCCGAGCTGGAAATGATGAATCTCACCGGCGACGGCACCGGGCTCGACATGGTGACGATGCCGCAGGAGATGCGCGAACAGGTACCGACCGCGAATTTCTTCCAGCGCTCCGGCTATGAGCGCAACCCGGTCGCGATCCGCCACAACACCGTGGCCAAGCTGCTCGCCGTCACCGACGCGCGGATGGATGCCAACAGCGCCAAACCAGGCGCCCGCGATTTGGCGGCGGCGTTTTAGCTGCGACTCCCAAATCGTGCATCTGCTGATAAGTTGATGCGCTGAAAAGCCAAGAGAGTGTCATTCCGGGGCGCGCGCAGCGCCAGCTGCGCGCGAACCCGGAATCTTGCGGTCAGCCGCTGTGGCGAGATTCCGGGTTCGCGCGGCCTGCGGCCTCGCGCCCCGGAATGACGATCACTTTAACGGAGACGCGGGCAGTCATCAGCGGCGACGCGGGGCGCCTCGTTACTACTCCCGTCCGAACATGAAGCTGCCGTCGTCTTCCAGAAACTTCCCCTTGCGCATATAGAGCTGGCCGTTGCTGCCGACGAAGAACAAGGTGTTCTTCGGCACTTTCCGCGCCCCCTTGAACAGGGTCTTGGCGTTGTTGGTCCCCATCTTGTAGCTGAAGGTCTTGCCGTCGCCGTCGTAGCCATAGCCTCGGTCGGGCGCCAGCACCCATGGCTGCGGCGGCTCGGTTGCCGCCATTGCCGACGTCGCAAACGTGGTCAGTGCCGCCACCGCCAGCAGCATCTTGATGGTTGGTGTGGTCATCCTGCAGTCTCCCAAACAGGTCCGGACGCGGCGCCGGGCAATTGATCGCAGCCACGCCGGATCATTCCGAACAAATCACGAACGGGGTTTGGGCGTCAACACAAGCGGGCGATGCGCGTCTCGATGGATCACGAGTTTGGGATTCCATCGCTTGTGCTTCGAGCCTATCGTCGGTCGGGGCGTTTTCGAAGCAACAGCCGGCACACAATCCGGCGAGGGAATCAATCGATGCGGGGATACATCAAGCTTGGACACATCAAGAGCGTGCTGCTGTCGGGATTGCTGGCGCTTGCGCTGATTCCGGCCGCGCGGGCCGATGAATTCAAACTCAGCAACAATCATCGGATTTCCTGCAGCCGCGGGCTCGCCCCCGGAAAGCTCAGCACTGCAACGTGCAGTTCCTACGCCTATCTGTTCGACGTCAAGACCTCGGATTTCTTTCGTTGCCAGGTCAGCCTGGCGATGACCCGCGACAAGAAGGAAGTGATCAACGTCCAAAGCGACGGCGGTTGCGCCAAGAAGATGCGGGTGTTCGACGCCGACGGCAATTATTCGTTCGATGCCACCGAGACCGAATCGGCCAACACCAATTCGTTCTTCGGGCCGGGTGGTTACTCGGTATGGGTGAGCGACAATACCGCCCGCAAGGTGCGCGGCTGCATCGCGGTCGAATCCGGTTTCGGTACCGAAATTTCCAGATGCGTGGACATGACATTCGAGTAGGGGCGCCGCTGCGTTCAGGCTTCAGAGCCTGACTGAAGAAGCAACCAACAAACCAAACTTGATGTCATCATTGCGAGCCGAGGACGGCGCATCGCGCCGTCCGACAGCGAAGCAATCCAGGGGCGACAAGCACAGACTGGATTGCTTCGTCGCAACAGCTCCTCGCAATGACGATCTTGAAGGCAGTCTCTCAGACACTCAGTCGTGCATCAGCATCGGATGTTTGCTCG
The DNA here is from genome assembly GCF_033001325.1 of Rhodopseudomonas sp. BAL398. Taxonomy (NCBI): domain Bacteria; kingdom Pseudomonadati; phylum Pseudomonadota; class Alphaproteobacteria; order Hyphomicrobiales; family Nitrobacteraceae; genus Rhodopseudomonas; species Rhodopseudomonas sp. BAL398. Next base: position 3,478,119 of record NZ_CP133111.1, on the reverse strand, counting down.
CCGCGCGGGCGAATTTCTTCAGGGCCATCGGCTTGCCGAAAAGATAGCCTTGCGCCAGATCGACCCCGATCTGGTGCACGGTGCGAAAATCCGCTCGGGATTCGACGCCATTGGCGACGCTGCGTGCGCCGATGCTTTGGGCGAATTCCACGATGCGCCGGCACACCGTCTGCTTCAGCCGGTCGTCGGCGCAGCCCGCGATGAATTGGCGATCGATCTTCAGTTCGACGAAGGCGGCCGCGGGAAGGTCCATCAGCGCCGGCCAGTCCGCCCCCACGCTATCGATCGCGATCGCGATGTTGGACAATTGCAGCGCTTTGGCGACCTCGACGATGCGGGCGAGGCGGGCGATCGCTTCCGCGCAATCGATCTCGATGATCAGTCCGCCGAAGGCGGGGTGATCCGGCATCCAGCGGCACAGATCGTCCACCGCGTCGGCGGCGTCGAAGAAGGCGGCCGGCAGGTTGATCGACAGATCGATCGGGCCTTGCTGTTGCACCAGATAGTGCCAATCGGCGATCACGCGCGACACCACGAATTCCGACAAGGCACGGAAATGGGCGTCAGCCGGATCCGGCAGGAAGTCGGCCGGCGGCACCACGCCCCAGCTCGGATGCCGCATCCGGATCAGCGCCTCGGCGCCGCAGGGCGCCAGCGTCGCGGTGTTGAGCTTGCGCTGATACCACAATTCGAGCCAGCCGAGCTTCAACGCCTCGCCCACATCCACCGCCGGGCTGGGGATCGGTTCTGCCGGAAGCAAGGTGGCGATGCCGGCGCGCAGCGTCCCGGCGCTGAACGGCGTGGTTAATGGCGGCAGCATCGCGATGCCGCGTTCGCGGCCCATCCGGCGGATCGCATGGGACATAATTGACTCGCGCGGACCGATCACCAGCACCTGGCCGTCAAAGCGGCGTTCGGCCAGGATCTCGATGATGCGGCCGGCCTCGATCCCATCGATCGACGATCCGAGCACGACGAGATCCGGCTGGTGCGCGTCGAGCACCGGCGCCAGCTCATCGGTGTCGGCGCATTCGCTGGTGACGAATCCCAGCTCTTCGAGGGATTCCATCATAAACGTTCGGAGGTGGGCCTTGCGGTCGGCGATACACGCGCGCGGCGCCAGTCGTCTGCGACCGAAGCCTGACTTGTGTATTGAATTTTTCGATTCCGCCGTCGTCATTCACAGCCCCCGCTCGGGGCCAGTCATAGTTTTCAATTCGGGCACAAAGTGTGGAATCATTTCGATACCCACATGATGCCGGCGGTAGGGTTAAAGCCGCGACTCTGATTCAAATTTTAACGATGCGGGCGCGGACAGCAGGCGCGGCATCGCGTTCGCCGATGGCGCCGTGTGCGGTGCTCTCAGACCGATCGGAGACACCGGCGTCCGCGGCTCCCGTTGCCCATCATTGGCAGGCGGGGTGAGATTTCGGCCCGGGCCGCCGGCGAAAGCCGATGTGACGGGGTTGACCGCGGCCGCGGCTCCGTCCAGTTTCATGTCAAACAAAGGGGAGAGGATCGTTCATGACGTCCAAATTGATCGCCACAGCTATCGCGACCGCATTTGCCTTCGCGGCGCCGCAAGCCAAGGCGCAACAATTCATCAATGTGCTGACCGGCGGAACTTCCGGCGTCTATTATCCGCTCGGGGTCGCGATCGCCAAGATCTATAGCGACAAGATTCCCAATGTGAAGACCCAGGTCCAGGCCACCAAGGCCTCGGTCGAGAACCTCAATTTGCTGCAGCAGGGCCGCGGCGAGATCGCCTTCACGCTCGGCGATTCGCTGAAAGCGGCGTGGAATGGCGATGCCGAAGCCGGCTTCAAGTCCAAGCTCGGCAAGCTGCGGGTGATCGGCGCGATCTATCCGAACTACATCCAGATCGTCGCCACCGCCGATTCCGGCGTCAAGACCATCGCCGACCTGAAGGGCAAGAGCATCTCGGTCGGCGCGCCGAAATCCGGCACCGAACTCAATTCGCGCGCGATCTTCCAGGCCTCGGGTCTGGACTACAAGGATTTCGGCAAGGTCGAGTATCTGCCCTTTGCCGAATCCGTCGATCTGATGAAGAACCGCCAGCTCGCCGCCACGTTGCAATCGGCGGGGCTCGGCGTCGCCTCGCTGAAGGATCTCAGCAATTCGACCGAGATCAATGTGGTCGCGGTGCCCAAGGACGTGGTCGACAAGATCGGCCCGCCCTTCGTGGCGGCGACGATTCCGGCCGGCACCTATAAGGGCCAGGACGAGGACGTTCCGACTGCGGCGGTGGTGAATTATCTGGTCACCAGCACGGCGGTCTCCGACGATCTGGCCTATCAGATGACCAAGCTGATCTATGAATCGCTGCCGGAACTCGCCAGCGCCCACGCTGCCGGCAAGGGCATCAAGCTGGAGACCGCCGCCACCGGCAGCCCGGTCCCGCTGCACCCCGGCGCGATCCGCTACTACAAGGAAAAAGGCCTGCTCAAGTAGGCACTTTCACTTTGCTATCGTGTTCGTCATTGCGAGGAGCACTTGCGACGAAGCAATCCAGGACTACAGGCGACCCGTCTGGACCGCCCCTGGATTGCTTCGCGTTCGGACGTCGCTGTCGCGCCGTCCTCCGCTCGCAATGACGCATTCTATGGACGAGAAGGGGCGGGGAGCGATTGGGCGTGCGGTTGTGCAACCACGCTCCCGGCTTTGCTTGATGTGCTGATATCACCGATCTGATCGATCGCTAGGAACCACCTCCGATGCTGCAGGCTGAGGCTACGGTCGACCATCACGGCGCCGCCAAGGTGCCGTTCGATAATTTCGAGCACGGCTTTCCGGAAGGGTTCGGGCCGCGCGGCTGGCGGCATCTGGCTTATGGAGTGGCGATCGCCTTCGCCTCGTTCCAGTTGGTGATCGCGGCCTGGAACGTGCTGCCAAGCCAGGTGGTGCGTGGCGTCCATGTCGGCTTCCTGATCCTGCTGACCTTCGGTCTGCTCGGCAATTTCACCGCCAAGAGCAATGTCGGACGCGCGCTGGCCTGGATGGTCGGTGGCCTCGGCTTTCTCTGCGGGCTGTATCAGTGGATCTTCTACGCCGATCTGATCATGCGCGACGGCGATCCGACGCGGCTTGACCTCGCGGTCGGGACTTTGCTGGCGGTGCTGATCTTCGAGGGCACAAGGCGGCTGATGGGACCGGCACTGCCGCTGATGGCCGGCGTCTGCCTGGTCTATTGGTTCTTCGGCCAGTATCTGCCGGCGCCGCTTAACCATCGCGGCTACGGCTACGACCAGGTCGTCACCCAGCTGTCGTTCGGCACCGAGGGTTTTTACGGCGTGCCGATCTATGTGTCGGCCACCTACATCTTCCTGTTCATCCTGTTCGGCTCGTTCCTGGAGCGCGCCGGAATGATCCAGCTGTTCACCGACGTCTCGCTCGGCCTGTTCGGCGGCACCCGCGGCGGCCCCGCCAAGGTCGCGGTGTTCGCCTCGGGCATGATGGGCACGATCTCCGGCTCCGGCGTCGCTAACGTCGTCACCGTCGGCCAGTTCACGATTCCGCTGATGATCCGTTTCGGCTATCGCCGCGCCTTCGCCGCCGGCGTCGAGGCCACCGCCTCGATGGGCGGCCAGATCATGCCGCCGGTGATGGGCGCGGTCGCCTTCATCATGGCCGAGACACTGGGCGTCGACTACGCCGTGGTGGTCAAGGCCGCGGTGATCCCGGCATTTTTGTACTTCGCCTCGGCGTTCTGGATGGTGCATCTGGAGGCCGGCAAGCACGGCCTGGTCGGGATGAGCAAGGCCGAGATCCCCAGCGCCTGGAAGGCGCTGGTCCGGGGCTGGTTCCTGGTGCTGCCGCTGGCGGCGCTGATCTACATGCTGTTCGAGGGCTTTACCCCGCTCTATGCCGGCTCGATCGGGCTGTCGCTGACGGTGGCGCTGATTCTCGGCGCCAGCATCGTGCAGGGCTTCTCCAACAATACGGTGCGGATCATCTTCTGGGTTGGGCTGGCGCTGATCGCCGGCGCGGTGTCGCGGGACGGGCTCAACATTTTCGCCATCGCCGGCATCGTCGGCGTGCTGATCCTGTTCAGCGCGATCACCGCCGGCGGCCGAAAGACCCTGGTGGCGTGCCGGGATTCGCTGGCCGACAGCGCCAAATCGGCGCTCACCGTCGGCATGGCCTGCGCCATTGTCGGCACCATCATCGGGATGATGACGCAGACCGGAATCGGCACCATCTTCGGCGGCTGGGTGATCGGGCTCGGCGAGAAGAGCCTGTTCCTGGCGCTGGTGATGACGATGCTGCTGTCGATCCTGCTCGGCACCGGGATTCCGACGATCCCGACCTATATCATCACCGCGGCGCTGGCTGCGCCGGCGCTGGCCAATCTCGGCGTGCCGCTATTGGTCAGCCACATGTTCGCGTTCTACTACGGCATCATGGCGGACCTGTCGCCGCCGGTGGCGCTGGCGGCGCTGGCGGCAGCACCGATCGCCAAGGAAAGTCCCGACAAGATCGGCTGGGAAGCGATGCGGATCGCGCTGGCTGGCTACGTCATCCCCTTCATCGCGGTCTATTCGCCGGCGCTGATGCTGCAGCCCGGCGATCCGATGGCGGCACAGATCGGATTTTACGGCGCGGTGGTCTACGCCACGCTCAAGGCGCTGCTGGCGATCGCGCTGTTCGGCATGGCGGCGATCGGCTTCCTGTTCACCCGGATGACGGCGATCGAGCGGATCGTCGCGCTCTTGGCCGGGCTGCTGCTACTTGGCGAATTCCCCTATAGCGACTGGGCTGGTTTTCCGCTCGGCTTCGCCATCGTGGCGTGGCAATGGCGGCAGCGCCCCGTGGCGATGGCGGCGGCGTGAGCCTGTGCCTGGCCTCGGCCGGCGCCACCAAGGCGTTGGCGCTGGCGGCGTTCACGCTGGTCTGGACCCATTCGATCGAGAAAATCGATTGGCAGGAGGATTGGCGGGTCACCCCGGCCGGACTCGAACTGGTGCAAGCCAGGGTCAAGGGCTCCGGTGCCGGCATGGAGCCGCCGCCCGAGGCGCGCCTGGTCGACGGCTGGTTTCAATGGCAGGTGCATCGCCCGCCGTTGCCCGAAGTGCTGCTCGGCAATTCCACCATGGCCGGCGAATGGCGGCTATGCGCGGGCGGCCATTGCCGCACGCTGTCGGAGATTCTCGGCCATCCGGTTGGCGTCCACGTCACCCGGATGAGTGCCTGCCCGTCGTGAGATGGTGAGGAAGCGTGAAACGCCGTGAACCATCGGGCATGTTCATCCTCATCCTTTGCGGCGTCGCGCAATCGTGCGGTACCTGGTTCTTGACTGAAAGGAATTAATCGAACCAGGCCTGCAAACTCGTCGTTTCAGCCTCTCAGCATGAGGTGCGGACTAACTTGTCGCGGTATTTCGCAACAGCGACATCCGGGCTACAAGGCCCTGGGATTCGATGGGGGATATCAATGCAACGTCTAAAAGGTAAAGTCGCGCTGGTCGTGGGAGCCGGCTCGATCGGCCCGGGCTGGGGTAATGGCAGAGCGACCGCGGTGACCTTCGCCCGCGCCGGCGCGCAGGTGTTCTGCGTCGACCGCAACGGCACCGCCGCGCAGCAGACCGTCGATTATATCGCCAGTGAGGGCGGCACCGCCTCTGCCTTTACCGCCGACGTGTCGCGCGGCGACGAGGTCGAGGCGATGGTGGCGACCTGCCTGCGCACCTATGGGCGGATCGACGTGCTCGACAACAATGTCGGCATCGCCGAGACCGGCGGCGTGGTCGACGTCTCCGAGGCCGATTGGGACCGGGTATTCGCGGTCAATCTCAAAAGTGCGTTCCTGGCGATGAAGCATGTCATCCAGGTGATGCAGCGCCAGGGCGGCGGCTCGATCATCAATATTTCGTCGGTCGCCTCGATCCGCCATACCGGGGTGTCCTACGTCACCTATGCGGCGTCCAAGGCCGCGATGAATCAGATGACCCGCACCACCGCGGTCGAATTCGCCTCGCAGAACATCCGCGTCAATTGCATCCTGCCCGGGCTGATGAAGACCCCGATGGTGGCGCATTCCGCCGGCCTTGCGGCCAGCTACGCCGATGGCGACGTCGAGGCGATGTGGCGCACCCGCGACGCCCAGGTGCCGATGGGCCATATGGGCGATGCCTGGGATGTCGCCAATGCGGCGCTGTTTCTGGCCTGCGACGAATCGAAATATGTCACCGGGATCGAACTGGTGGTCGATGGCGGCTTGACGCTGAAGGTGAGTTAGCAGCCGCGCTCATGGCGAGGCGGTGCGCCGCCTCGAGCCGTGAGCATGACCGGCCGCGACCCGCCGCGGGCGTCGCGGCCGCGGCCATTGACCGGTCCGGAGGGCAGGGCGTTTTCGCCCTGAAAATACCCGAGCCCGCTACCACAATGCGCCCGGCCGCGGCCCCGGCTCGCGATTTTCCTTGATTAGGAACAAAGGCGGGGTTGTCATGGCCCGTTAAAAGCGGGACATGGCGGCAAACCGCCAGCAAGATTTGGGAGCGCGACGCCATGAATATCCATGACAAGAGCCGCTATTACGAGGTTCATGCCCGTTCGCTGGCCGACCCCGAAGGGTTCTGGGGCGAGGCGGCGCGCGAGATCGACTGGATCAAGCCGGCCGACAAGGTGTTCGATGCCTCGCTCGGCCTCTACGGCCGCTGGTTCGCCGGCGCCCTGGTCAATACCTGCTACAACGCGCTCGACCGCCACGTCGCCGGTGGCCGCGCCGATCAGCTGGCGCTGATCCACGATTCGCCGCTGACCAATTCGATCACCAAATACACCTATGCGCAGATGCTGCACGAGGTCGCGACCTTCGCGGCGGTGATGCAGGATTTCGGCGTCGTCAAGGGCGACCGCGTCCTTCTCTATATGCCGATGGTGCCGGAAGCGATGGTAGCGATGCTGGCCTGCGCGCGGATCGGCGCGGTGCATTCGGTGGTGTTCGGCGGCTTCGCGGCGAAAGAACTGGCGACAAGGATCGACGACGCCAAGCCGAAGCTGATCGTCTCAGCGAGCTGCGGCATCGAGCCCGGCCGCATCGTACAGTACAAGCCGCTGCTCGACGAGGCGATCCGTCTGTCGAGCGCCCAGCCCGGCGCCTGCATCGTCCTGAAGCGTCCGCAGCAGGATTGCGAGCTCACCGCCGGTCGCGACCATGACTGGACCACGCTGCGCGGCGCCGCGATCGCCGCCGGCAAGAAGGCTGATTGTGTCGCGGTCGCAGCCACCGACCCGCTGTATATTCTCTACACCTCCGGCACCACCGGCAAGCCGAAGGGCGTGGTCCGCGACAATGGCGGCCATCTGGTGGCGCTGAAATGGTCGATGTTCAATCTGTACGGCGTCAAGCCCGGCGAGGTCTGGTGGTGCGCCTCCGACATCGGCTGGGTGGTTGGCCACAGCTACATCATCTACGGCCCGCTGATCCATGGCGCGACCTCGATCATGTATGAGGGCAAGCCGATCGGCACGCCCGACGCCGGCGCGTTCTGGCGGGTGATCGCCGAGCACGGCGCGGTCGCGTTGTTCACCGCGCCGACCGCGTTCCGCGCCATCCGCAAGGAAGACCCGGACGGCAGTTTCATCCGCAAATACGATTTGTCGAAGCTGCGCACCTTGTTCCTGGCCGGCGAGCGCGCCGATCCGCCGACGGTGGAATGGGCCGAACAGCAGCTCAAAGTGCCGGTGATCGACCATTGGTGGCAGACCGAGACCGGCTGGTGCATCGCCGGCAATCCGGTCGGGCTCGGCGTGTTGCCGGTCAAGCATGGCTCGCCGACGGTGCCGATGCCGGGCTACGACATCCGCGTGGTCGACGAGGGCGCCAAGCCGGTGCCGGCCGGCACCATGGGCTCGATCGTGATCAAGCTGCCGCTGCCGCCCGGCAATCTGCCGACGCTGTGGGAGCAGGACGAGCGCTGCAAGGAGAGCTATTTCGTCGACTATCCGGGCTACTACAAGACCTCGGACGCCGGCTATATCGACGATGACGGCTACGTCTTCGTGATGGGCCGCACCGACGACATCATCAATGTCGCCGGCCACCGGCTCTCGACCGGCGGCATGGAAGAGATTCTGGCCTCGCATCCGGATGTCGCCGAATGCGCCGTGCTCGGCATCAACGATCCGATCAAGGGCGAGGTGCCCTGCGGCTTGATCGTGCTGAAAACCGGCGTCACCCGCGATCCCGCCGAGATCGAAAAGGAGATCGTCAAGCTGGTGCGCGACAAGCTCGGCCCGGTGGCGGCGTTCAAGCTGGCGATCACCGTGCCGCGGCTGCCGAAAACCCGCTCGGGAAAAATCCTCCGCGGCACCATCAAGAAAATCGCCGATGGCGACGAATGGGCGATGCCCGCCACCATCGAGGATCCCAAGGTGCTGGACGAAATCACCGACGCCCTGAAGGGGCATGGCTGAGGGGGGCAGAGTCAAAGCCTCACAGGCTGACTGAAAAGAAGCCTGTAAAAGCTGGTTTGATTTCGTCATTGCGAGCCGGGGACGGCGCATCGCGCCGTCCGAGCGCGAAGCAATCCAGGAGCGCCAAGCAAGGACTGGAATGCTTCGTCGCAACAGCTCCTCGCAATGACGGCCTTGAAGGCCTCGTTTTGTTGATCGCTTTTTCAGTCAGGCTCTCAGGTCCGAGCTTCTCAGCTCCAAGTGTTGCAAAGTCGAGACTTACAAACTCCGTAATCCGGGCTAAACAGTCGCGGTTTGCTGGGCCGCTCCGATCGGGAGCGGTCGGCGCGCCGCGCTGCCGATTCGCTTCGTTCTGATAAGCCAGGCCAAGGATACGATGTCGCTGACCCCCAAAGTTCTGATCATCCTGACCGCCGCTTTGGCGCTGTCGGCCTGCGCCTCGCGCTACGACCTTCCGGCCTCGGCCGAGCTCGGCGACGACGATGCGTTCTGCCGCGCCAACAATGTCGCGGTGGGATCGTCGCAATATGTCGCCTGCCGCAAGGATCGCGATGTCCAGCGCAGCAATGCCCTGACCCGCGCCAACCGGGCCCAGCGCAATCTCGGCGAATTCATGCTCAACCATCCGCCGCAATAGTCGCGGCGGCATCTGTGTCAAATCTGCAACAGGGCGATGCGATCGGCGCCGGTTCCGTGTCGATTTGATCGAGATCAATCTTTGGTGACCCCATCCGGCTTCTCTGCCGGCCACGCCGAGCTCGTTCGGCTGACGATTGGGGTCTCATATGAAAGCAACACTAACATCCGTGGCTGCCTCGCTTCTGGTGGCGACCGGCCTAGCTGGTTTCGTCGCCACCGCGCAGGCCGCCGACATGGCCGCGGCGCCCTATTTCAAGGCGCAGCCGCCCGAAGTCTGGAATCCCTGGATGATCCGCCTGCGCGCGCTTGGCGTCGTGACCCGCAATTCCGGTGTTGTCGATCAGGTGCCGGGTTCGGACCTGAAGACCTCCGACACCGTGGTCCCCGAGCTCGACATCTCCTATTTCTTCACCCGCAACATCGCGGCTGAACTGATTCTCGGCGTCACCAAGCATTCCGTCTCCGGCGCCGGCACGCTGGCCGGCATCGATGTCGGCAAGGCCTGGCTGCTGCCGCCGACCCTGACCCTGCAATATCACTTCACCCAGTTCGGCGCGTTCAAGCCCTATGTCGGCGCCGGCGTGAACTACACCTTCTTCTTCAGCCAGTCCGCCGCCGGCGGCACGGTAATCGACAGTCACCTCAAGGACGCCGCGGCGCCGGTGGTGCAGGTCGGCTTCGACTATATGGTCACCAAGAACTGGGGCTGGAACGTCGACGTCAAGAAGCTGTGGCTGCGTCCGGAATGGAACGGCACCCTGGCCAACGGCACCCCGATCAGCGGCAAGGTCAATCTCGACCCCTGGTTGATCGCCACCGGCATCACCTACAAGTTCTAAGCGTTGCGGATCGGCGGGGCGGAGCAATCCGCCCCGCTTTGCCGTCGTGCCGGCGTCGCCGCATTGCCTTGGCGCGCCGTTTCGGCTTTGGTGCCGCCGATCATTTCATTCAAGGCGCACGACGCCCGGGGCACATCATGGATATCAAGGTCAAGGATTCCAACGGCGCGCTGCTCGCCGATGGCGACACCGTCACGCTGATCAAGGATTTGAAGCTGAAGGGCTCGTCCACCGTGCTCAAGCGCGGCACCATGATCCGCGGCATCCGCCTCACCGACGATCCCGCCGAAATCGAAGGCCGCACCGACAAGGTCAAGGGCCTGGTGCTGCGCACCGAATTCCTGAAGAAGGCGTAAGCTGTCCTCATGATGACGTGAGGTTCCCTCATGGTGAGGAGGCGCGCAGCGCCGTCTCGAACCATGAGGCCACGGTGTCAGTCGGGTGCGCTTCAGGCCGCTCTAATGCAACGACCGTCCGGCGATGCAGGCCTGGTCGCAGGCCTTGGCCTGCAGCCGCTCGACCTCGAATTCCAACTGTGCATTGACCAGCATCAGCGCGCGTAGCGCGCCTTGCAGATTGCCGTCGCAGGCCGCGACGATTTCCTCGATTTGCCTATCCAACTCGCTACCCATGGCCCATCCCCGGTTGCCATTGTACCAATCCGATCTCCGCCCGGGATTGCGGCGGAATTTCCGCGCGATTCTGGCGCCAATGAGGAGACCGAATCGCCCGCGACTTGTCCCCGTTGTCCACAGCCCGCCGGCGGTCACGGGCTGCGGTGACATCATCACAGACGCCGCCGCCGGTCGGGGGCTACGCAGCATGACGCCTGCCGCGCGGCGGCAATCCGGGGCCGGGCCCAGTTCGAACCGATCTCTAATCGTCAATCTGGAGAGCCCGCGATGGTCCAGGCCCGACACGTCCGCTTCTGGGACCGCATCGCCGAGCGCTATGCCGCGCGGCCGATCAAGGACGAGGCGGCCTATGAGGCGATGCTGGCCGACGCCGCCGGCCGGCTGCGCGCCTCCGATCGGGTGCTGGAGCTTGGCTGCGGCACTGGCGGGACCGCGATCCGGCTCGCGCCCTGCGTGGCGGAGTGGATCGCGACCGACTTCTCCGCCGAGATGTTGCGCATCGCCCGCGCCAAGCCGGCGCCGGACAATCTCAGCTTCGTCCTCGCCGATGCCAAGACCGCATTCGACGGCGGTCCATTCGACGCCATCGCCGCGTTCCAGCTGCTGCATCTGGTCGACGACCTGCCCGCGACGCTGGCCCGCATCCACGCAAATCTGCGGCCCGGCGGCGTGCTGATCACCAAGACCTGGTGCTTCGCCGAGATGAGGCTGGCGCTGCGCGCCCTGTTCGCCGTGCTGCGCGGCCTCGGCCTGTTTCCGCCGGTCAACGCGCTGACGCGACCGGCGCTGCGCCAGGCCATGATCGACGCCGGCTTCGTCATCGAGGACGAGCGCGTGTTCGGTAGCAATCCCCACGGTCCCTACATCGTGGCGCGAAAACCGGCGTAAATGTCACGTCGGCCCCGTCGTCGGATCGACAAGCGGCGTTTCGGTCGGCACCGTCTTGCCCTTGAACAGGCGGCGCACCAGCACGAACAGCAGCGGCACGAAGAAGATGCCGAGCGCGGTGGCGGCGATCATGCCGCCCATCACCCCGATGCCGATCGAGTTCTGCGCGCCCGAACCGGCGCCTGACGCGATCGCCAGCGGCGTCACCCCGAGAATGAACGCGAACGACGTCATCAGGATCGGCCGCAACCGCTGCCGCGCCGCGTCCAGCGTCGCCTCGACCAGGGGCGAGCCGGCCGCCTGCCGCTCCAGGGCGAATTCGATGATCAGAATGGCGTTCTTGGCCGCCAACCCGATCGTGGTCAGCAATCCGACCTTGAAATAGACGTCGTTGGTCTGCCCGAACAGCAGCGCCGCCAGCAACGCGCCGAAGATGCCGATCGGCACCGCCAGCATCACGCCGAGCGGAATCGACCAGCTCTCATAGAGCGCCGCCAGGCATAGAAACACCACCACCACCGAGATCGCATAGAGCGAGCTGGCCTGGTTGCTCGACAACCGTTCCTGCGCCGACAGCCCGGTCCATTCATGTCCGAAGCCGGCGGGCAATTGCTTCACCAGCGCATCGATCTCGTCCATCGCGGTGCCGGAACTGACCCCGGCGGCGGCCTCGCCCTGGATCTCGACCGCCGACGAGCCGTTGTAGCGCTCCAGCCGCGGCGAGCCGAAGCTCCAGTGGCCGGACGCAAAGGCCGAGAACGGGACCATTGCGTTGGACGAATTGCGCACATACCAGCGCCCTAGATCGTCGGGCTGCATCCGGAAATCCTTGTCGGACTGCAGATAGACTTTCTTGACCCGGCCGCGGTCGATGAAGTCGTTGACATAGGCGCTGCCCCAGGCGGTCGACAGCGTATTGTTGATATCGGACAGGCTTACGCCGAGCGCGCTGGCCTTTTCCTGGTCGATGGTGATGGAATATTGCGGCTCGTCTTCCTGGCCGTTGGGACGGGTGTTGGCGAGCTGTTTGCTCTGCGCCGCCTTCGCCAGCAAAACGTTGCGGGCCTCGACCAGTCTGTCATGGCCGGCGCCGTTGATGTCCTGCAGATAGAAGTCGAAGCCGTTGGAAGTGCCCATGCCTTGGATCGCCGGTGGCGCCAGCGCGAAAATCCGGCCGTCCTTGAACTTGGAGAAAGCCACCATGGCGCGGCCGGCGATGGCCTGCGCCGACACTGCGGCGGCCTTGCGCTGCGCAAACGGCTTCAGCCGGATGAAGGCGATGCCGATATTCTGGCCCTGTCCGGAAAAGCCGAAGCCCGCGGTGGTGAATACGCTTTCGACGGCGTCTTTTTCCTGCTTGGTGTAATAGTCGCGAACCTTGTCGAGCACCCGCAGCGTGCGATCCTGGGTGGCGCCGACCGGCAGCTGGACGCTGGTGATCAGGATGCCCTGATCCTCCTGCGGCAGAAACGAATTCGGCAGCCGCGCGAAGATCACGCCCATTCCGACCGTGATCGCCAGGAAAACCAGGCCGAACCGCAGCGATCGGGCGATCACGCCCTGCGCGCCGCGGCGATAGGCCTGCGCGCCGCGATCGAAGCTGCGGTTGAACCAGCCGAACAGCCCCTTGCCGGTCGCGTGCGCCTGCGGCGGGCGCAGGATGGTGGCGCACAGAGCCGGCGTCAGGATCAAGGCGACGATCACCGACAAGATCATCGCCGACACGATGGTAACCGAGAATTGCCGGTAGATCACGCCGACCGAGCCGCCGAAAAACGCCATCGGGACGAACACCGCCGACAGCACCGTGGCGATGCCGATCAGCGCGCCGGTGATCTCGTCCATCGACTTGCGCGTCGCCTCCTTGGGCGACAGCCCTTCCTCCTGCATCACCCGCTCGACATTCTCGACCACCACGATGGCGTCGTCGACCAGCAGGCCGATCGCCAGCACCATCGCGAACATGGTGAGCGTATTGATCGAGTAGCCGAATATCGACAGGACGCCGACGGTGCCGAGCAACACCACCGGCACCGCGATGGTCGGGATGATGGTGGCGCGGATGTTCTGCAGGAACACCAACATCACCACGAACACCAGCGCGATCGCCTCGATCAGCGTCTTCACCACCTCTTCGATCGACAGCCGCACGAACGGCGTGGTGTCGTAGGGATAGACCACGGTGACGCCCTGCGGGAAGGTCTGGGACAACCGGGCAATGGTGGCCTGGACATTCTCCGCGGTGCTGATGGCGTTGGCCCCGGTCGCCAGATTGACCGCGAGACCGGCCGCCGGCATGCCGTTATAGGTCGCGCTCGTGGTGTAGCTTTCGGCGCCGAGTTCGACGGTGGCGACGTCATTGAGCCGCACCAGCGAGCCGTCGGTGGCGCTCTTCAGGATGATGTTGCGGAACTGATCGGCGGTCTGCAGTCGGCTGCGGGCGTTGACGGTGGCGTTGAGCTGCTGGCCCTTGCGGGCCGGCAGGCCGCCGAGCTGGCCGGCCGAAACCTGGGTGTTCTGCGCCTCGATCGCGCTGCTGACGTCGCTCGGCATCAGCGCGTATTTGGCCAGCTTGTCCGGATCGAGCCAGATCCGCATCGCGTAGCCGGCGCCGAACAATTGGGTGTCGCCGACGCCGTCGATCCGCTTCAGCGTGTCGTTCAGCGAGCTGTTGACGTAGTCCGCCAGATCGGTCGAGGACAGCTTGCCGTCGGTGGAGACGAAGCCGATCACCATCAGGAAGCCGGTGGAGGATTTGGTCACCGACAGCCCGGTGTTCTGCACGATCTGCGGCAGCAGCGCGGTGACGAGTTGCAGCTTGTTCTGCACCTGCATCTGCGCGACGTCGGGATTGGCGGCGCTGGTGAAGGTCAGCGTGATCTGCGCCTGTCCGGTCGATGTCGAGGTCGAGGTAATGTAATCGAGATTATCGATCCCGGTCATGCCCTGTTCGATGACCTTGGTCACCGAGTTCTCCACGGTCTGGGCGTCGGCGCCGGGATAGGATGCGCTGATCCGCACCGTGGTCGGCGCGATCTGTGGATATTTCGCCACCGGCAGGCTACGCAGCGCCAGCAGACCGCCGAGCATGATGGTGATGGCGATCACCCAGGCGAAGACCGGCCGGTCGATGAAAAATCGCGACATCGTCAGTGCCCGGCCGCGGCGGCGGTCGACCCGTCATCGCGCTGGGCGAATCGGACGGGTGTCGATGGCGACAACGCGCCCTGCTTGCGGGCCCGCACCTCGCCGGTGTTCTCGTCGATGCTGACTTCGACAGCGGTGACGTCCTGGCCGGGGCGCACCAATTGGGTGCCTTCGACGATGACGCGGTCGCCGTCCTTGACGCCGGCACTGGCGAGCCAGTTGTTGCCGACATTCCTGCCGACCGTCAGCACCCGCTGCTCCACCTTGCCCTCCGGGGTGACGATCAGCGCGGTGGCTTCGCCCTTGGTGTTGCGGGTGACGCCGCGTTGCGGCACCACGAAGCTGTTCTCGGCGATGCCTTCCTCGATGATCGCCCGCACATACATGCCGGGCAGCAGCAGGCGATCCGGATTGGGGAACTCGGCGCGCAAGGCGAAGGTGCCGGTTGTCTCGCTGACGTTGGACTCGACGAAGGCGAACTTCCCGGTATGCGAATAGACCGTTCCGTTATCGAGCTTCAGTTTGATACTGACGTCCGGACCGCTGAATTTGATCCGGCCCTCTTTGACCGCCTGCCGCCAGTTCAGCAGATTGGTGCTGGATTCGGTGACGTCGACATTGATCGGATCGAGCTTGCGGATCGTGGTCAGCGCGGTGGTCTGACCCGCCGTCACCAGCGCCCCGGGAGTGAGCGACGATTTATCGATCCGGCCGTCGATCGGCGCCACGATCTTGGTGTATTCCAGATTGATGCGGGCGGTCTCGACGCTGGCCTTGGCGGAGGCGACGTCAGCCTTGGCCTGCGCCAGCGTCGCCACCGCGTCGTCAAAGTCCTGCTTGCTCACCGCGTTCTGCTTGACCAGGCCCTGATAGCGCTCGACCTTTGCGGCCGCGCTCGGCACCGTTGCTTCCGCCTTCTGCTGCGCCGCTACCGCGCTGTCATAGGCCGCCTGATAGCTCGCCGGATCGATCTGATACAGCGCCGCGCCCGCCGCCACCTCGCTGCCTTCCTTGAACAGCCGCGCCTGGATGATGCCGTTGACCTGCGGCCGCACCTCCGCGGTCAACGACGCCGTCGTGCGCCCCGCGAGCTCGGTCGTGATCGCAACCGATTGCGGATGCAGGGTCACCACGCTGACTTCCGGCCGCGGCGGGTTGCCCTGCTGCGCGGTTTGATCCTGACCGCCGCAACCGTTCAGCAACAGAGCCAGCAGCGCGCCTGACGTGGCGCCGAGGCATTTTCGCAAGCGAAGGGGGAGCGAGCACGGCGAGGTCGATCGGGGCACGGCTTACACTCATATTTACAGTACGGAACGGTACCGTTATTATCGATAGGCTGCGAATGCAATCGCGGCAACTCGGGCCAACATTAAATTTCTGAAAGCCACTAAACCACAAGGATCGCCATGACCTCCCCGGATGCGCCGGCCAAGCAGCGCCAGCGCGGGCGTCCGAAATTGATACCGGACGACGCCCAACGCCGGATGATTGCCGATTGCGCGCGGGAGCTGTTCCTGGAACGCGGCTACGGTCGAACCACCACCGAGGAGGTCGCGGCCCGCTGCCGCATCTCCAAGCACACGTTGTATCGGCTGTTTCCCGGCAAGCCGGCGCTGTTCGCCGCCATCGTCGACGTCCACCGCCACAGCATGCTGGCATTGCCGGGCGATTATGACGGCCTGCCGCTGGATCGGGCGTTGGAGAGGATCTTCCAGATCGACATCGATCCGGAAGCCGACCGGCAGCGCGTGGCGCTGCTGCGGCTGGTGCTGCTGGAGGCGCATCAGTCGCCCGAACTGGGCGACATCGTGCGCCGCCACGGCGCCGACAAGTCCAGGGCGGAACTGGCCGACTGGCTGGCGGCGAGGGCCAAGACCGAGGCGATGGTGATCGACCATTTCGACAGCGCGGCCCGAATCCTGATGGACATGATTTTCGGCGCGGTCGCGTTCAAGACCGCCGATCACCTCAATTGGCCCGGCGACGACGATCGCAACGCCCATATCCGGCGCTGCATCGCGATCTTTCTTTGCGGCGTCCGACCGCGATGACTGCCGCCCGACGGTAAATCCGATATACGCCGCCGGCAGCGTCGGCTTGCCCCGGCCGCATGTCGCGGCATAAGTCAGCCGGATCCGACCGTGCCCGGCACCATCCTACCAATAGCTGTCGGTGGCCGGGCCGCCTTGCTCTCTTAAATTTCCCTTAAGGGTTTCACCTGAATCTGTCGGCAGTGCCGACAGAGGAGGATGGTCGGGGATGACGCAATCGTCGATCGCAACCGTGCCGATGCCGCGCGTCGGATCGCCAACGATCTCGCTGCTGCTCGCGGGCCTGCTGCTGCCCAACCTGTCGTCGATCGCAACGACGCTGTCGCTGATCGACCTCGGGCTGCCGCCGCGTACTGCGGCGATCCTGCTCTACGGCGTGGTGGCGCTGATCGCCCGGCGGTCCGCGCCGGCGCTGACCTGCGTGCTGTTTCTCGCCGTGCTTGCCTTCGATCTGATCTGGACCATCGCGCTGATGTTCGGGCTGGCGCCGAGCGAATTGCTGACCGCCCTGGAATTCGCCCAGCGCATCAACATCCTTTCTTCGCCGCTATATGTCGCGCTGCTGGCCTCGGTGGTGCTGACCTCGGTGTTGAGCCTGCGACTGCTGATGCAGCGCGAAACCATGGCGCGCGGCAATCCCTATGTGTTCTTCGGCGCGATGCTGGCACTGGCCGCGGCCGACGCCGCGGTCAATACGTCGAGTTATTTCGACTACAACGCCCTGTTCGGGGGCGGCCGGACGATGCAGTCGGCGGTGACCGAATCCGGCTTTGGGGCCGTTGCGGGTCGCAATCACCGCAACGTCGTCGTGGTGATGGTCGAGAGCCTTGGCTACCTCGTCGATCAAGACGGCCGCGAGGCGATCGCCGCGCCACTGCGCGCCCCGCGCATCGCCGCGCGCTACGACGTCACCTCGGGACGCACCGGCTATTACGGTTCGACCACCGCCGGCGAGATGCGCGAATTATGCGGCACGCGGCTGCCCTATACGGATGTCGCCGCCAACGCCACCTTGTCCTGCCTGCCGGCGGAACTGCGCGCGCGCGGCTATTCTACGCTGGCATTTCACGGCTTCTCGTCCGGGATGTTCGGGCGCAAACAATGGTATCCGAAAATCGGGTTTTCCGAATCCTATTTCGCCAAGGATCTGTTGCCGGCAAGCGCGCGGCTGTGTGGCGGCACGTTTCGCGGCGCTTGCGACGCGGATTTGACGCCACGCATCGTCAAGCGCGCAGCCCGCCGGGCTGGGCCGCGCCTGATCTATTGGTTGACGCTCAACACCCATTTTCCGGTCGCGCCGGGAGATGCCCGGACCGATCTGGGCTGTGGCGGCGAAGACAGCCCGTTCGCCACCCCGGCAGTGTGTCAGATGGCGGAGCTGTGGCATGACCTGTTCACCGCCGTTGCCGATCTGGCGCTCGATCCAGCGGTGGCGCCCGCCGAAATCCTGATCGTCGGCGATCATGCGCCGCCGCTATGGTCGAAGCGCAGCCGCGACGAATTCGCGCCGGGCCAGGTCGCCTGGTACAGATTGACGCCGCGCGCCACGGCGAACTAGCCGGTATGGCCGATCGATCGCGCGGCGCGGCAGGTGCGGCAACGCCTCCGCCTT
Source organism: Rhodopseudomonas sp. BAL398 (assembly GCF_033001325.1). NCBI lineage: Bacteria > Pseudomonadati > Pseudomonadota > Alphaproteobacteria > Hyphomicrobiales > Nitrobacteraceae > Rhodopseudomonas > Rhodopseudomonas sp. BAL398. Next base: position 3,459,873 of record NZ_CP133111.1, on the reverse strand, counting down.
TAGTCCCCTGCCGCCGCCCTTGACATCGCCCGCTGCCAGTGATGGGTTACGTCGATGCGCACCCCGTCCCGCCAGATCCGTCTGTGGTGGCCCACCTTCTAAAGGTGGCCAGTGCGATTTCCATTGTTAATCGTCCCGAGGCCGCCACGCATGGCGGCCTTTCCTATGTCCTGTGTGGCGTTCCTCCGGCAAGTTGAGTTAAGAGGATGCCATGAACAGGACCGTTTTCTCGCTGCCGCCGCTGAGCGACTATCGCACTCAGGCTGGCCTGCAGATCTCGCGCGCGGTGCAAAGCCTGACCGGCGGCGACGCGCTGGACAATCTGATCGATTTGCTGGACCGCCGCCGCGGCGTGGTGCTGTCGTCCGGCACCACGGTGCCGGGGCGCTATGAGAGCTTCGACCTCGGCTTTGCCGATCCACCCTTGGTGCTGGAAACCAACGGCACAGCGTTTTCGCTGCAAGCGCTGAACCCGCGCGGCAATGTGCTGATCGCCTTTCTGGGCGAGACCCTGAACGAGCCCTGCGCGGTGATTGATTCCAGGACCGCGGCGCGGATCGAGGGCCATATCGTCCGCGGCGACGCCCCGGTCGACGAGGACCAGCGCACCAGGCGGGCCAGCGCGATGTCGCTGGTGCGGGCTCTGATTGCCGCCTTCGCGTCGCCGGCCGATCCGGTGCTCGGCCTGTTCGGGGCTTTTGCCTATGATCTGGTGTTCCAGATCGAGGATCTGGTGCAGAAGCGCGCCCGCGAGCCCGACCAGCGCGACATCGTGCTCTACGTCCCGGACCATCTGCTGGCCTATGACCGCGCCACCGGCCGCGGCGTCCAGATCGCCTATGAGTTTTCCTGGAACGGCGTCTCTACCGCCGGCCTGTCCAACGTCACCGCCGACAGCATCTACACCAGCACCGGGCGCCAGGGTTTTGCCGATCATGCGCCGGGCGAATATCCCGCCGTGGTCGAGAAGGCCCGCGCTGCCTTCGCGCGCGGCGATCTGTTCGAGGCGGTGCCGGGCCAATTGTTCGGCGAGCCCTGTGACCGCACCCCGGCCGAAGTGTTCAAGCGGCTGTGCCGGATCAATCCGTCGCCCTATGGCGGGCTGGTCAATCTCGGCGAGGGCGAATTCCTCGTCTCGGCCTCGCCCGAAATGTTCGTGCGCTCCGACGGCCGCCGCATCGAGACCTGCCCGATCTCCGGCACCATCGCGCGCGGCGTCGACGCCATCGGCGACGCCGAGCAGATCCAGAAGCTGCTGAATTCGGAAAAGGACGAATTCGAGCTCAATATGTGCACCGACGTCGACCGCAACGACAAGGCGCGGGTCTGCGTGCCGGGCACGATCAAGGTGCTGGCGCGGCGCCAGATCGAGACCTATTCGAAGCTGTTCCACACGGTGGATCACGTCGAGGGCATGTTGCGGCCGGGTTTTGATGCGCTCGATGCCTTCCTGACCCATGCCTGGGCGGTGACGGTGACCGGCGCGCCGAAATTATGGGCGATGCAATTCGTCGAGGACAATGAGCGATCGAGCCGGCGCTGGTACGCCGGCGCCTTTGGCGTGGTCAATTTCGACGGCAGCATCAATACCGGGCTCACCATCCGCACCATCCGGATGAAGGACGGCCTCGCCGAGGTCCGGGTCGGCGCCACCTGCCTGTTCGATTCCGATCCCGAGGCCGAAGACAAGGAATGCCAGGTCAAGGCCGCGGCGCTGTTCCAGGCGCTGCGCGGCGATCCGCCGAAGCGGCTCAGCGCAGTGGCGCCGGACGCCACCGGCTCCGGCAAGAGCGTGCTGCTGATCGACCATGACGACAGCTTCGTCCACATGCTGGCGGACTACTTCCGCCAGGTCGGCGCCAGCGTCAGCGTGGTCCGCCACATCCATGCGCTGACCATGCTCAAGGATAACGATTACGACCTGCTGGTGCTGTCGCCCGGTCCGGGCCGGCCGGCGGATTTCAACATCAAGGACACGATCGACGCCGCTTTGGCCAAGGACATGCCGATCTTCGGGGTGTGCCTCGGGGTCCAGGCGATCGGCGAATATTTCGGCGGCACGCTCGGGCAATTGGCGCAGCCGGCCCATGGCCGGCCGTCGAAGGTCGCGGTCCGCGGCGGCGCGCTGATGCGCGGATTGCCGGACGAGATCGTGATCGGCCGCTATCATTCGCTGTTCGTCGAAGCCGACAGCATGCCGGAGGCGCTGCGGGTGACGGCGGCGACCGCCGACGGCGTGGCGATGGCGATCGAACACAAGTCCCTGCCGGTCGGCGGCGTGCAGTTTCACCCCGAATCGCTGATGTCGCTGGGTGGCGAGGTCGGCCTGCGGATCGTCGAAAATGCCTTCCGGCTCGGCCTTCCGACCAATTGACAGCCGCAACAGAATGGTCGTTTTGAAATGACAGCCGCGATTTTGAAAGACAGCAGAATGACGATCGAACACGAGCTGAAGGATTCCGTCCGCACGATTCCCGATTATCCGAAGCCAGGGGTGATGTTCCGCGACATCACCACGCTGCTCGGCGACGCCCGCTCGTTCCGCCGCGCCATCGACGAATTGGTGCAGCCCTGGGCCGGGTCCAAGATCGACAAGGTCGCCGGCATCGAGGCGCGCGGCTTCATCATTGGCGGCGCGATCGCCCATCAGGTCTCGTCGGGCTTCGTGCCGATCCGCAAGAAGGGCAAGCTGCCGCATACTTGCGTCAGCATGTCCTATGCGCTGGAATACGGTACCGACATCATCGAGATGCATGTCGATGCGATCACCCCGGGCGAACGCGTGATCCTGGTCGACGATCTGATCGCCACCGGCGGCACCGCCGAGGGCGCCATCAAGCTGCTGCGCCAGATCGGCGCCGAGATCGTCGCTGCCTGCTTCATCATCGACCTGCCGGACCTCGGCGGCGCCGACAAGATCCGCGCCATGGGCGTGCCGGTGCGCACCCTGATGTCGTTCGAAGGGCATTGACTATTTCTACAGCCTTGATCGGGGAGCGGACGTCATGCCTGGCGTTAGACCGGGAAATAGCTGATCGGAATCCTGCGGTCGGGCGGGGACCGAACCCTCGATCGAAGCATTCGGGGGGGCCCTGAGCTGCGTCTTCGACATCGCGCTCGATATGCAGCCCGCCCGCGGCATATGCCCGCCGAAGACTTCGTAGAGACGATGCGAGAGGCTGAAGAGCGAAGCTTCCTTGATGTCCTTGTCGTCGGTGGATCGCACGGTGACGGTCGCCGTCATCCCGGCGATCAGGGGAATCTCTGGGGGAAGCTCGGTAATCTTGATCCTGACCGGAACACGCTGCGCAAGCCTTACCCAGGTGTAGACCGGGTCGACTCCGGGAAGGCCTTGCGTGCCCGGTGTCGCATTGGTCGTGCTGATTCCGCGCGTGACCGTATCGATGCGTCCGATGATGGGATTGTGGTAGCCCATCAGGCGAGCCTCCACCCGGTCGCCGATGCATATCCGGGACATTTTGGTTTCTTCGAAATAGCCATCGATCCAGTAGCTGTCCGAGTCGATGATCGAGAGTTGGGGCTTGCCCGCCGTCGCGTAGTCGCCGACGCGTAGCAGCAGGTTGGTGACGTAACCGTTGACGGGGCTTTTCACTTCGGTGCGTTGAAGGTTCACGCCCGCCTGGGCGACCTGTACCTGTGCGGCCTCGAACGATGCCTGCGCCTGCTCCGCATTACCCACGTAGATCTGCTTGTTCTCCACGGATGCGGCAAGATCGGAAAGCGATTGCCGACGTTCCGCCTGGACTTTCTTGACCTGAAGGTCTGCGGCTCTGATCTTCTCCTGCGCCTTAGCGGCATTGAGCGCCGCTTTGTAGTCGAAGGGGTCGATCACGTAGAGGACGTCGCCTTTCCTGACGAATTGATTGTCGACGACTCGCACCTCGATGATCTGACCGGAAACTTGTGGAGCGATGCTGGCGACCTGAACTCGGATGCGGCCGTTGCGAGTCCATGGCGACGTCACGTAGTAGTTCCAAATCAGGAGCGCGGCGACGATGGCGACTCCGAAGACCGCCAGCGTTGCCGCCAACTGCGCCGCTCGCCTGATTTTGCCGGATCCGGCCGGGTCGGCCTCGGTGTCGATGTCCAGAACAGCATCGTTTTTGTAGGACGCTGCGGCCGGGGGCGGAGAGGCATCGCCCCCGGCTGGCTGCTCTGCCTCGCGCGCGGCGCCTTCGTTACGCTGTTCGTCGTCGCGGCGGGGCGATGCGGATTTTGGTGAAGGCCGATCGATCATGGGATGTTTCCAGGCTCTCAGAAGAACGCGATCAGGGATGCGAGAATGATGATGAAAAGACTGCATTCCGCGACGGGCGGATGGCTGAATACGAGTTCGAAGCCTGCCCGGCGTGCGAGCGGCCTGATCAGCAGAAACACGATCAGCGCGACCACAAGGTAGGACACGAAGGGTGCGATCATCACGTCGTCGATGACGAGTTCCTGGAAGGTGCGAGTCATGACAGCGCATCCCTCAGCTTCGCGGTTTCTCCGGGGCTGCGTTCGATGAGACCCGCCAGCCAGACAAGAGCGAGGCCCAATCTGAGAGCGCCGGAGCGATCGCGACTTCGATCGTCCGGACGTCCGCGTATGAAATGATCTCCGGCCAGGCGCAGCGCGGTTGCGTCGAGGCGACCGATCGCGCGTCGCACATCAATAGGGAGTTCGTAATGAGGGCTTTGCCCGATCTGCGCGATCAGTGCTCTGCACCGTCTGGCCGCATAGGATAGGTCCGCAAGACGGCACAGTTTGCCCATGTCGGCTTCCCGTCTGGCGGGGTCCGGCAATTTGAGCCGGCCGAACTGCGCTATCCGGCTAGCGTCCCTAAAGGACATCTCTGGGGAGTTGTCGGACTTTCCGCGGCCGGCGAAGGCATCTCGGCAATCTGTTTCCGCAGACTCCAGGAGCCAGCACCGACGATGACGATCGGTCGTCGGAAGCAGCAGCGAAAGCGCGGGCAGCAGAATGAAAAATCCGCCGAGGGTCAGCATGGTGTTCACCAGAAATCCCAGGGCGCTATAGTCCTCAGGATTTTGGGGATTCATCAGGCCCGGCGAGAGGGCGAGGGTCAGAAAGCCCAACAGGAAGGCCGACGGCTTGGGGATCGTCAACAACAGCGCACCGGCCATCACCAATGGCGCCATACTGATAGCCAGAAGGGGAAATGCGTCGGCCCCGCTGAGAAGTACGAACTTCGTGATGCCAACGAGCACGGCGGCAAGGACAGCCATGATACAGGCGCCCTTCACGAAGCCCAGGGGATCAGGCGTGCTGCTGGACATGGCCGCCAATGCGGTCGCCGGGATCAGCACTGCGGAAACCGCGGGCCAGTTCGTCAAGGATAGCAATGCTCCGACAACGAGAACGACGCAAAAGACTCTCAAGGCGTCGCGAAGGGCCGACGCTCGGCAGCGGAAGATCGGCAGGTCCGAAGGTTCCTTCCGCCCCCGGCCGCTCCGAACGTCGCTGATCGTCAGTGCGCCTTGCCGCTCACACTCCAGCAGGAGCGTGACGCCGCTGGCTGCAAGCAGATGGCCCGTGGGACTGTCGGGCGCACGCTCGACCGATCTCAGCTTGTTGCGCAGTTCCGTTGCCGCCTGGTGGTCGCTACCCTTCATCGAGGCGACGAGTTTCTCCCGCTGCTCGGCTCCGATGTTGCCGAGATCATCGATGGCTACCGCCACCGCGCGAGCCATGTTCGTTTGCTGAACCAGTGCGGAGATAGCGGAAGCAGCAGCAGCTGCCCGACGCCCGCCTGAGAGTCCTTCGGCGGCGACCGCGTCGATGTCGGTTCGGATGGCTGTCACGGTTTGAAGAAGGTTGCCCACGTCCGAGGCTGTCGTCGTCCCCTTTGTGATGGTGGTCGCGGCGAATTCCGTTACCTGCATGCGCGCGCGCGCCAGTTTCTCGCCAACCAGCGTCGACAGAGCCGGCGCGGCCAGGATGTCGTTGATCACCGTCACGACGACGATCGCGACGAAGATGGCCGCGCCGCGGTTCATGCCGGCCATGAACACCTTTTCGGGAGCGTCGATCTGTGCGATGGCGACGATCGCAACCGTGTAACCGCTGAGAACCGCTCCGTAGGCCCGGTTTCCTTCGAAGTGACTGGCGATATAGGTGCAGATGCCGAGCCAAATCGCGTAGGACAGGAACATCAGTTCCCTGATCTCGTTGAACGCACCCGTGATCGCAATCGACACGATCACCCCCACGGCCGTTCCGAACAGCCGCCAGAACGCCTTCTCCAGTGCATGCCCTCGGGTCGGCAAGGCGAGAATTCCGACGCAGGTCGCGGCGGACGCGGCGCCCTCTAGCTGCAGCCAGAATGCGATGTAGAGAGAGATCATCATTGCTGCCCAGATGCGCAGGGCGAATCCCCAGTCACGCAACGCAAATCCTGCGATACGGAACGGCTTGGCAGGCGACATCGTGACGGGCATCGAGGGGAACTCCTGCGTGAAGGGCGCGCGCACGCTCGCCGGACACTTGAGGTCGCTGATAAATCGTATATGATACGATGTCGTATCTTTTCAAGGGTAGTTTTGACGGCGCGGCCGATGCCCGCCAAATAGCCGGGGCAGGACGATGCAGAACAAAGACCAGAAAGCGCCGCCACGCCGTGGGCGACCACCCAAGGGAACTGAGGACGAGTCGCTCGAGCGCATTCTCGACGCGGCGGCGGCCTCGTTCCTCGAGGCCGGCTATGCGGCCACGAGCGTCGACGGTGTCACCGCGGCGGCCGGAGTTTCGAAAACGACGTTCTACGGTCGTTTCGAGAGCAAGGCCGCGTTGTTCGCGGAGGTCGCTCGGCGGTGGATCGGACGGGGGGCGGAAATTCCGGAGCTCGGTGAGGCGGATGACAGCGCAGCCGTTCGGGATCGCCTGCACGCGATTGCCCTCTCTATGCTCGGCACGGCACTGAAGCCGGAGGTCATCGCATTCGATCGGATCATCTCAGCCGAGACGGTGAGGTTTCCCGAACTTGCGCGCATCCATAAGGGGTTCAGGACGGTACACGGCGCGCGGGCGATCGAGGATTGTTTGCGAGCGGGCGTTGAACGCGGCGAACTTGCGCTCGACGACATCGGGTTCGCGGCCGATTTCTTTCTCACTGTGGCAATCCGAGGACCGTTGCGAAAGGCTGTCCTCTCGGTCGAGAACGCCGGGCTTTCCCCAAAGCACCGCCGGGACCTCCAGAAGACGATTGAGTTGTTTCTCAACGGTGCCCGAAAGCGCGAAGCAACGTAACGGCGTCGGAACCCGCAGAATGTGAGCGCAGGCTCGCCAATCGGCAATTCGGAAAGGACCTTGCCGGATCAGAGCAGGCCGAGGACTGCTCCTGGCTTTCAAGATCCGCGGCATGGGCGTCCTGGCGCGCCCCCTGATGTCGTTCGGCGGCCACTGAGCGGATTGCGTCCCGGGCGCGACGCCACAAGACCGAGGCGGTCCGTGTCCCGGGCGCGATGCGGCACCTCGTGCCGCTTCGCAGAACCGGCCCCAGCTTGGCGGCATTCCCGCAATTCCCGGGGCCCCGGATCAGCACCACGCCGCTACGCGGCGCGTTGCGCCGCATCCGGGGCACGGCTGCCGTTCAATAACCTTATCCTGAGAGTCTGACCGAAAAAGAAGCCATCGAAAGCAAGCTTGATTTCGTCATTGCGAGCCGAGGACGGCGCATCGCGCCGTCCGACAGCGAAGCAATCCAGGGACATCAAGCACGGCCTGGATTGCTTCGTCGCAAGTGCTCCTCGCAATGACGACGTTGAAGGCCTGTGGCCCCTCACGCCCGCTGCTGCACCAGGTCGAGATCGAGATCGCGGAAGTTGGAATAGTTTTTCCGGATCCATTGATGCAGCTCGGTCGAGGGATCCTGCTCGCTACGCAGATAGCCGGTGAAGGAAAACGACAGCCGGTCGATATAGGTTTTCAAAAACGACGGCAGCGCGCGGATCTTCAGCACCCGGCCGCGTGAAAACGCCTCGGGCAATTCGCCGCGCAGCACCTGTTCATTGTCGATGGTCACCAGCGCCCGCGGCGGGATCTGCGCCTGCAGCATCTCGTAGCTGCGCGCCGAGGCGCGGTCGGTGTCGGCGACGAACAGCACGATCGGCGCGACCTGACGCCGCGCGGCCTCCTTCAGGAAGCCGATTTCCTCGGTCATCCGGAAAAACTCGTCAAAGGCGTGGAAGCCGAGGTCGATCACCTTGGCGACGTTGTCGTGGACGATCAGCCGGTCCATCAGCGCCATCTTGCCGAAGGTGTCGTCGATCTCGGCGGTCTCGGTGAGACGCGGCAGGTAATCAAGTAGCGACGGCTCTTTCAGATTGACGTCGAACGCCAGCACGTCGCCACGCTGCAGCAGCAGAAACTCGGTCAGAAGCCGCGCGATCAGGGTCTTGCCGACGATCGGGCGCGGCGAGCAGATGATGTAGACCGGCGTGCGGGGCATGGCGTTTTATCCGGCCAAAGCAGCGTCCGATCCAGCCAAATCATCAGCGCGTCGACTTATTTCTCGCCGCCGCCATTCGGCGGGCCGACCCGGCCGGCGGATTTGTCCTTGCCGACGATGTCGGTCAATTTGATGCGGTCGAATTCGCTCCAGACATTGGCCAGCCAGTGCCGGACATAGCCGCGCAGCACGAAGGAATAATTCGCGGCCTCGTCATTGACGCCCTTGTTGGCGACGAATTTCAGGAACGGCACCTTGGAGACCTCGACCTGCTCATAGGCCATCTCGTTGAGCTTCGGGATGGTCAGTTCGGTGGCGTCCTTGATGCGGTGGAAATAGGAATTGTAGGTTTCCTGGTCCCATTCGAAGAAGCTGGTGTTGTTGATGAAGTTCTTCACCAGGAAGTATTTCGCGCCCTGCATGAAGCCTGCGGTCTCGGCGATCTCGTCCAGCGAGGCGATCGAGGGGCCCAGTATATGGAACACCGCGAAGGTGATCTGGCCGTTCTTGGCGGCGTCGAGAAAGCCGATGTCGCGCAGATTGGCCAGCGCGTTGGACATCAGGCCGGCGCGGACGTCGATCACCGTCACCGAGGGCACGTCGTTGTTGAGCGTGTCGAAGATCTTCATCTGGTCCGCGGTCGTCGTCATGTCGACGATCTCGGTGATGTCCGGATGAAACCGCTTCAAGGTGCCGCGCGGCGATTCGGTATCGAAGGCGCGGGTCTTGACGTTGTTGGCGCTGAAATAGTCGAGCAGGGTTCGCGACACCGTGGTCTTGCCCACGCCGCCCTTGTCGGCACCCACTACGATCACTGCTGGTTTCGCCATGAGATTCCTTTATGGGCCAAATTGATCCGCGCCGGCGCGAATGAGACTCACGCGGCCGAAATGCCCCGACTGCTTTGCGCGCGAACATGGCAGAATCGAGCGAGATTTCAATCGCCGAGGCCGCGCGACGGCGGAATCTCAACAAAATCGTTGGAATTTGGCGCTGTGGGGAATCGGCGTGGCTACCATTGCGCCGCCGCGACCGCTGTTCTCCCTCCCCCTTGCGGGGAGGGCGGATGGCCGCAGGCCAGCCGGGTGGGGGGTAAGCCGCTTGCACTGAGCCCGTGGCTTCCTCCCACCCGACCCGGCTTCGCCGGGCCACCCTCCCCACAAGGGGGAGGGATGTGGCCTCACACCCGCCGCCCCCAGGGGCCGCGCAGGAATCCCTTGCGGGCTGGGGGATCGCTCCACGGGCCGGGATGGGGATCACCATCCTGGCCAGGATCGCCGTCCGGCCCGGCATCTTGGTCCGATGGCAGCGCCAGCGGGCCGGGGTCGTGGCCGCCGGCGAATTTGACCAGCGCCGCCACCCGGGAGTCGACCGACGGATGGGTGGCGAACAGGTCGACAAAGCCCTCGCGCGGATTGTCGAGGCACATTTCCATCACCGCCGAGGTGGCGCCCGGCAGTTCGCCGCGGTTTTCGATCTTGCGCAGCGCCGAGATCATGGCGTCGGGATTCTTGGTCAGTTCCACCGATCCGGCATCGGCCAGGAATTCGCGGGCGCGCGACAGCGCCAGCCGCACCAGCTGCGACAGCGCCCAGGCCACGGCCACCAGCACCACCGCCAGCACGATGGCCAGGATGGCGCCGCCACCGCCGCCTTTGCGGTCGTTGCTGGAGGATGAGGACGAGCGATTGCCGCCGCCGCCAAAGCTGAAGCGCGAATAAAACAACATCCGGAACATCAGCTCTCCGGCGAAGCCGACCACGCCGGCGATGATCACCGCGATCACCATCATCTGCACGTCGCCATTGCGGATATGGGTCAATTCATGGCCCAGCACCGCCTCGATTTCCTGATCGTCCAGCGCGGCCAGCAGGCCGGAGGTGACCGTGATGGCGTATTGCTTCTGATTCAACCCGGTGGCGAAGGCGTTCAGCGCCGCATTGTCCATCACTTTCAGCTTCGGCATGGGAATGCCGCGCGAGATGCACAGGTTTTCCAAGAGATTATACAGCCGCGGCTGCTGCTGCCGGGTGACGTCGCGGCCGCCGGTGATGGCGTCGATCATGTTCTGGTGGAAGAAATAGGCGATCACGATCCACAGCGCCGCGCCGATGGTGGCGACGGGGGACGCCCGCAGCAGATCGTAACCCGCGGCCTGCAGATAATATTGCAGCGGCGCGCCGCGATCGGCCATTACCTCGCCGACCAGCGCGCCAGCATAGACCAGCACATAGATCAGCAGAAACAACCCGCCAAGCAGCAGCACCGAACGAAATCTGTTCGAGGCGATGTGGGTATAGAGACCATAGGCGGCCATGGGCATCTGATCCGTTCAACGTCGCGCCCTGCGCTTTCTTCTCCCTCCCCCTTGTGGGGAGGGTGGATCGCCGAAGGCGAGCCGGGTGGGGGAAGCCACAGGCGCAGTGCTCGCCGCTCCCCCACCCCGGCCTCCGCTTCCGCCGATGCTGCGCATCGTCGTCGTTCGGCCGACCCTCCCCGCAAGGGGGAGGGAGGCTATCCGCTCAGAACTTCACCTGCGGCACCTGCTCGACCTGGCTGCGGGTCTCGCCGAGATCGAAGAAATCCTTGTGGGTGAAGCCGAGCGCGCCGGCGAACAGCGCCGCCGGCATCTGCTGGATGCCGGTATTGTACTCCTGGACGGCGTTGTTGAAGAAGCGGCGGCTGGCGGCGATCTTGTTCTCGATGTCGGAGAGTTCGGCTTGCAGCTGCTGGAAATTGGCATTGGCCTTGAGGTCCGGATAGGCCTCGCTCAGCGCGATCAGCCGGCCGAGCGCGCCGGAGAGCTGGTTTTCGGCGGCGGCGATCTGGCTCGGCCCCTGCGCCGACAGCGCGGCATTGCGCGCCTTGACGACGTCGTCGAGCGTGCCGCGCTCATGCGCGGCGTAGCCCTTCACGGTCTCGACCAGATTGGGAATCAGATCGTGGCGCTGCTTGAGCTGCACGTCGATATCGGCGAAGGCCTGGCCGACGCGCTGGCGTAGCGCCACCAGCCGGTTGTAGGTCGCCAGCGCGAACAGCACCAGCACGACGATGATACCGAGAATAATCCAGCCGGTCATGGGGACTCCTGAAAGGGCGGGTGAGAGGCTGCGCGACGACCCTTGCTGCCGCCGGCCAAGGCCGGCCATGGCGGGGACCCGAGCGGGAAGACGTAGCCAATCCTGTTCCCTTACGTCGCGGGTGGCAATGCTTGCGTTCAATGTGACCGGACCGGGCGCCTTCGGCAGGCGTGCGTGCGTCGATACCGACAACCCAGAGTCTCCACGACTGTTGCCAATGCGCACCATCTTCTGGTGGGCGATCGCCACCGGCCGCGAATTGCTGCGTGCTGGTCGCGATGTCACGTGGCCGTCAACTGCCGAACCTAGAGAAAGTTAACGTTTGGTAAGGGGCGAGTGAATGTTGAAGTGGCGTAACGGCGCGAGCTGGCTGGTGTTTCTTTGTCTCGGGACGGTCTCGATCCCGCTAACCGCAGGGGCGGCGTCGTTCACGGTCACCACCGGGACCTCCGACACGGCGGCGAAGACGGTCGTCGGCACCGACACCGGCACGATCGAGAGCGGCGGCACTCTCAATGTCACCGGCAGCGCCATCTCCTTTGCCGGGCCGGCCGCGGGCGTCGTCATCAACAATGCCGGCACCATCAAGTCGGGCAATCGCGGCATCGACACCTCGGGCTCGAACCCGCCCCGCAGCCTGACCTTGAACAATTTCGCCGGCGCGCTGATTTCGACCGTCGACGACGCATTCCGCCTCAACACCAGCATCGGCGCCGGCACGGTGACGATCAACAATTCCGGCACCATCGTCTCCTCGACCGGCCAGGTGGTCGACTTTGCCAAGAACACCTCGGCAACCGGAACGGTCGCGATCAACAATGCTGCCGGTGGAATCCTGCGCGCGCTCGATAATGACGCGATCCGGCCCGGATCGGGCACGACGGCGATCAACAACAGCGGGCTGATCGAATCGACCGAGCGCGCCATCAACCTCGACATCGCCGATCCCGCCACCGTCACATCGCTCCAGGTGATCAACAATTCCGGCGGCGTGATCCAGTCCGTCGACGATGCGATCCGCGCCATTGCCACGGCCACCACCGGCCGTTTCAGCATCGACAATGCCGGCACGATCTGGTCGACCGGCACCGGCCAGGCGATCGATTTCAACAACATCAGCGCCGGCACGGTGTCGATCGTCAACCGCGCCACCGGCGTCATCAAGGCGAGCGGGGCCGACGCGATCCGGCCCGGCGAAGCCGCCACCGTCACCAATTACGGCCTGATCTATTCCGATGGCAAAGTCGGGGACAGCAATGACGGCATCGACTGGCAGAGCCATTCCGGCACCGTGATCAACAAGACCGGCGGCACCATTTCGGGCTTCCGCCACGGCATCACCACCGACGCCTTCGTCAGCGTCAGCAATGAAGCCGGCGCGACGATCCTCGGCCGCAACGGCTCCGGCTTCGGCTCCGACGGCACCGGCACGGTGATCAATTACGGCCGCATCACCGGCGCCTATGATGGCAACGGAACGGGCGACGGCGACGGCGTCGATGTCGATTTTGCCGCCACCGTCACCAATTACGGCATCATCGAGGGCACCGGTGCCGGCGGCTATGATTCCGGCGGCCGTCTCAACAACGCCGAGGGCCTGTCGATCGGTGGCGGCACCGTCACCAATTGGGGCGTCATCAGCGGCGCCTCCTACGGTATCGTCGTCAACAATGATTCCAACGTCGACGGATCACGCAGCGGCGTCGCCGCCACGACGATCGCCAACAATGCGGGCGGCAGCATCGTCGGCCAGAACGGCTTTGCGATCCGGCTGGAGAACAAGACCGGCACCGCCGCCGACAACGACACCATCGTCAATCGCGGCACCATCATCGGCAATGGCGCCATTGCCGATCCGACCGCGACCGTGCTGCTCGGCAGCGGTCTGGTCGACACCAATTCGGTCGGCAAACTCGACGGCGTAACGTATACGGGCACCGGTTCGGCGCGGTTCATCCGCGGCGACGGCTCGGCGATCCAGATGGGCGAGGGCGCCGACGTCCTGACCAATTATGGCGTCATCATCGGCAACAGCGGCCGGGCGGTGAATCTGGAAGGCGGCAACGATACCGCCAACATCATGGCGGGCTCGCGCATCGTCGGGCTGGTCAATGGCGGCGCCGACACCGATACGCTGAACTACTACAAGGTCGGCCTGTCGGCCGCCAAGCGCGCCCAATTGGCGGCCGGTCAGACCGTCAATATCGGCGGTACGCTCTACACCTCGTTCGAGGTGGTAAACGCCTTCGCGCCGTCGTTCTCGGATTTGGCCAGCGCCGCGCATCCGGGCAGCGCTGGCCCGGCCTGGCAGTTCGACAATCTTTCCAACAGCGTGGCTGCCAGCAGCGCTGCGCTCACCTTGATCGATCAGGTCGCGAGCGCCGCCGATGTCGGCGCGGCGCTGGCGCAACTGTCGCCGGCCTCCTATCAGGGGCTCGGCCGGATGACGATGAATATGAGCTTCCAGACCAGCGCGTTGATCGATCAGCGCCTGATCCAGGGCCGCTTCGGCCTGACCGGCAACGACACCGGCGGCGCGGCCGCCGCGCTGGCGATGTTCGATTCCGGCCTGCTCGACGCCCGCGGCGCGACCATGGATCGCACGCTGGCCTCGCTCGACGCCGCCTCGGGCAACGGTCGAGATGCGCTGAGCGCCGTCGGCTGGGGCCGCGACGCGCTCGCCTATGCGCCCGCCACCAAGGCGCCGCCGCTACGCGCAGCGCTCGATCCGGATCATGGCGTGTTCATCACGTCGAGCCTCAGCACGTCACGCGAGGGCGCCCGCGCCAATGCCAGCGCGACCCGCTCCACCGCCGCGAATGTGGTCGCCGGCGCCGACTGGCGACTGTCGGATCGCTTGCTGGTCGGCGCCTTCGGGGGCTATGGGCTGACCAATGGCGATCTCGACACGCTCGGCAGCACCACCAAGATTTCGACCCGCACCGTGGGCGGATATGGCGGCTACCGCGCTCCGGCCTGGTACGCCAACGTCATCGGGCTGTATGGCTGGGACCGCTACGACAATTCGCGCGCGGCGCTGGGCGCGGTCGACGGCTCGCGTTTCGACGGCTCGCACTATTCGGTGCGCGGCGCGGTGGGAACGGATCTGCTTGTGTTCGGCGGCTTCGTGGTTAACCCCGAACTGAGCCTGCAATATACCAGCGTGTCGACCGATGGGTTCACCGAGAACGGCGGCATCACCGCGCTCAGCGTCGGCGCCGACCGCTCCGAATCGCTGCGCTCCAGCGTCGGCACCCGCATCGCCCACGATCTGCAGACCACCAACGGCGTGCTGACGCCGGAATTGCGGCTGGCTTGGCTGCACGAATTCCGCGACGGCGTTCGCGGCATCGACGCCAATTTCGTCGAGTCGACGCTGCCCGGCGTGTTCACCACCTTGACCGGCCGCGGCATCCGCGATCGCGGCGTGTTCGGCGCCGGAATCTCCGGCCGGTTCGGCGCGATGACGCTGGTCTCGCTCAATTACGACGCCATCGTCGGTGGCAGCGACACCGTGGCGCATCAGGTCAGCGCCCGGCTGAAGCATTCGTTCTGATCGCGGCTTGACTCAATCGCGGGCCGCGTCGACCAGTGCGTCGCCCCAGCGTAATTTGCGGAATTGCGCGTAGCGCGCCTTGTCGCGGCGCGGCGCCACCGCGCGCACGACGCCGCGCTCGGTGCACAATTTCGCCGTCACGGCGATCTTGGTCAGCTCCGGCTGTGCCAGCACCCGCGCCGGTCGTTGCGGCAGAGGTGCGCGGGTCAGCGCCACATAGCTGAATTTTTCGTCCTCATAGGGCAGTTCGGCGGCCTTGAGCTGCTGATGCACGCGCGAGCGCGGCAGCCGCTGGGTGAAGTGACACCAGTCCGGCGCCACCAGCGGGCAGGCGTCGTCGTGCGGGCAGGGGGCGATCACACGTGCGCCCTGCGCGATCAATTGCCGGCGCAGCGCCAGCACGCGGGCATGGCCGGCCGGCGTGCCGGGCTCGACGATCAGCAGCGTGTCGACCGTCTTGCGCCAGGCCAGCTCGGCGAATTTTTCCCGCCCGGTCTCGCTCAACTCGTTGATCACATAGCTGGCGATCACCAGATCGGCCGGCTCGGCCGCGGCGAGCAGCGCCAGCGCCTCGCCGCGCTGATAGCGCATCGCCGCAAGCCGGCTGTGTTGCGCCAATTGCAGCGCCAGCTCGCGCAGCGCCGCATTGGCGTCGATCAGCTCGAAGCCGCGCAACGAATCGAAGGCTTCGGCGGCGGCCCAGCTCGCGGTGCCGGGACCGGCGCCGCAATCGAGCAGGCTCGCCGGCACAAAATCGGGGCGCAGCTCAAGCAGCGCATTCAGGCAGGCGGTGACCGCCGCATAGGTCGCCGGCATCCGCGACGCCGCATAGGCCAGCGCGTCGGTGGCGCTGCGGATCGCCGTGGAGCCACCGCCGTCCCGATAGGTCTGCGACATCGACGCCGCCCGCGTGGTGGCGTCGCTGCGCGACAGTCCGTGCAGCTGTTGCGTCAGCGCGGCGGTCAATTCGGCGGGGAGTGCGGGAGCTATCATCGCAGAGGCGAGGGATTCTTCACCCTCCCCTTGAGGGGGAGGGTCGCCTGCCGCAGGCAGGCGGGGTGGGGTGCTTCCACGTTGATAAGCATGCGATCCAACAATTCGTGCAGTGCGCCGCGGCCGATCACCCCACCCCGGTTCGCTGCGCTCACCGACCCTCCCCCTCCAGGGGAGGGTGACGTCACGCCACGTGCTGATCCAGAATGCCGACCGCGTCCTGCAGATTGACCGAGACCAGCTGCGAGACGCCGCGCTCCGCCATGGTGACGCCGTAGAGCCGGTTCATCCGCGCCATCGTGATCGGGTTATGGGTGATGATGATGAAGCGGGTGTCGGTGGTCTTGGTCATCTCGTTCAGCAATTCGCAGAACCGTTCGACGTTGTGATCGTCGAGCGGCGCGTCGACTTCGTCGAGCACGCAGATCGGCGACGGGTTGGTGAGGAACACGGCGAAGATCAGCGACATCGCGGTCAGCGCCTGCTCGCCGCCGGACAACAGCGACAGCGTCTGCGGCTTCTTGCCGGGCGGCTTGGCGATGATTTCGAGCCCGGCTTCCAGCGGATCGTCGCTCTCGACCAGCTTCAATTCGGCCTCGCCGCCGCCGAACAGCACCACGAACAGGCGCTTGAAATGGCTGTTGACGATGTCGAACGAAGCCAGCAGCCGCTCCCGCGCTTCCTTGTTGAGGCTCTGGATGCCCTGGCGCAGCCGCTTGATCGCCTCGACCAGATCGTCGCGCTCGGTGGTCAGCCCGGTGTGCTGGGCTTCGATGTCGTTGAGTTCGTCCTCGGCGCGCAGATTGACGGCGCCGAGCCGCTCGCGGTCGCGGCGGAGCTTTTCCAGGCTCTCCTCGACCTCGGCCAGCGCCGGCAATTCGGCCTCGGGGCTGATCTCGGCGAGCGCCGCGGCGCCCTGCGGCTCGACTTCGAGCATGTCGCGGACCTCGCGCTCGACGTCGTCGAGCCGGCGCTTGGCGGCCTGCATCCGCTCCTCGGAGCGGGCGCAGGCTTCGCGGGCGTTGGACAGCGCTTCCAGCGACACCTTGGCGGTGCGGTCGGTGTCCTGCATTGCCAGCTCGGCGACGGCTAGCGCCTCGGCGGCGTCGCGGCGATCGGTCTGGGCGTATTCGATCTCGCTGATCAGCGCGCTGCGCTTCTCGGCGAACACTTCCGGGGCATTTTCCAGCTCGGTGCGCTCGATGCCAAGCTCGGTGACTCGGGCCTCGATGGTGGCGAGCTGCGACAGCGCGCTTTGCTTGCGGGATTGCCAGGCGCTGCGCTCGGCGACGATCGCCTGCAGCCGCTTGTCGGCGAGCTCGGCCTCGCGCGCCAGCGCGCTGGCCTCGGCACGCACTTGCGCCGCGAGCCGGCGGCGGCCCTCGATATCCTCGCGCACGGCATTGAGCCGGGCCTGGGTCTCGTCGCTCGGCGGCAATTCCTCGATCGCCGCCATCGCGCTTTCATAGGCCGCCTCGGCCTCGGCGCGATCGGCGGTGACCCGGCTATGGGCTTCGGCCAGCGCCGATTTGCGCGAGGCGTGGCGGTTGATCTCACGTTCGGTGGCGGCAAAGCGCTCGCGCGCCGAATCGACCTCTCGACGGGTGGCGCGCAGCCCCTCGCGCGCCGCGGTTTCCGCCGCGGCGGCGGCTTTCAGCTCGGATTCGGCGTCGTCCAGCGCCTGGCGCTTGGCGGCGGCTTCAACCCGCGCCTGCTCCAATTCGTTCTCGATCTCGACCAGCCGGGCGCGTTCGGCCAGCCGGCGCGCGGCGCGCGTCGGCGCATGCGCGGCGGCGACGAAGCCGTCCCAGCGCCAGACGTCGCCTTCCAGCGACACCAGCCGCTGCCCGGTCGCAAGCTGCGACACCAGCTCGTTGCCGCGCTCCTTGGCGACGACGCCGATCTGCGCCAGCCGCCGCGCCAGTTCGGGCGGGGCGTCGACATGGTTGGCCAGCGAATCGGCGCCCTCGGGCAGCGCCGGATCGTCGGCCTGGACGCCAATGTCGGTCCAGCGCATCGGCGCCGAGGGATCGACCGGGGCGTCGAGATCGTCGCCGAGCGCGGCGCCGATCGCCTTCTCATAACCCTTGGCGACATTGATGCCGTCGATGATCGGCGGCCACAGATTCTTGGTCTCGCTATTGACCAGCTTGGAGATGGTGCGGGCCTCGGTGTCGAGCCGCTGCACCTTCTTGTCGGCCTCGGCGAGCGGTCCGCGCGCCGCTTCGAGGCGTTGGCGCGCCTCCACATGGGCGGATTCGAACGCCTGCACCCCGGCCTCGGATTCCGCCAGCGTCTGCTGCGCGGTCTCCATCGCCTCGGCCAGGGCCTCGAGATCGCCGGCAGCGCTGGTCTGCTGCGCCAGCTTCTCGATCTCGATCTGCACCCCGGCGATTTCGGTATCCAGCCGCGTCAGCCGATCGCGATGGCCGCGCACGCCGGCCTCGAACTGGTTGCGCCGCGCGGTCAGCTGTGCCAGCGCGGTGGTCAATTCGCCGAACAGCCGCTCGGAATCCGCAAGCGTGGCCTCGGCTTCGGCGACGCGCTCATCGACGCCGCCGCGCAGCTCGACGCGCTGACGGATCTCGTCCTTGAGCTCGCCGTCCTCGATGTCGAGCTTCTCCAGCGCCACGTCGGCGTCGGCGGCGTGCTGCTGTTCGCGCTCGACGTCGGCGCCGAATTGCGTCAGCCGGCGGTCGAGTTCGCCGAGCCGCTCCTTGGCGCGTTGCTCCTCGCGGTCCAGCATTTCGCGGGCATTGGTGAGCCGCGTCAGCCCGGCGGCGGCGCGGGCCTCGGCCTCGCGCAAGGACGGCAAGGTCGAGGCGCGGTCGGCCTGGATGCGCGAGGCTTCGGCCTGTTCGCGGGTGCGCTCGGCCAGTTCGCGGACATTGAGATCGTGGACCTTGGCGGCCTCGGTGACTTCGGCATTGGCCTCGAGCCAGCGCAGATGAAACAGCATCGCCTCGGCCTTGCGGACCTTGGCGGCGACTTCGCGGAACCGGATCGCCTGCCGCGCCTGCTTCTTCAGCCCGTCGACCTGCGACGACAATTGACCGATCACGTCCTCGACGCGGGTAAGGTTGGTCTCGGCCGCCTTCAGCCGCAATTCGGCCTCGTGGCGGCGCGCATGCAGGCCGGCGACGCCGGCGGCGTCTTCCAGCACGCGGCGGCGCTGTTCCGGCTTGGCCTGGATGATTTCACCGATCTTGCCCTGATGCACCAGCGCCGGCGAGCGCGCGCCGGTGGCGGCGTCGGCGAACAGCAATTGCACGTCGCGGGCGCGCACGTCGCGGCCATTGATGCGATAGACCGAACCGGCCTCGCGCTCGATCCGGCGCGAGATTTCCAGAATTTCGGCGTCGTTCATCGCCGCCGGCGCGGTGTGGTCGGTATTGTCGATCGTCATCACCACTTCGGCGTGGTTGCGCGACGGCCGATTGCCGGAGCCGGAAAAGATCACCGCGTCCATATCGGCGGCGCGCAGCGATTTATGCGAGGTCTCGCCCATTGCCCAGCGCAGCGCCTCGACCAGATTCGACTTGCCGCAGCCATTGGGTCCGACCACGCCGGTCAGCCCCGGCTCGATCACGAAATCGGTGGGCTCGACGAAGGATTTGAATCCATGCAGGCGGAGGCGCGTGAGTTTCATGAAGCGATGCTCGGTTAGCCGCGATTCGCGGGGCTGCTGCCGAATCTCTCAACCCTGACAATACCATGGATGATATCGCCCGGTCACATCCGGTCTGCCGCCCGCGGCTCTGTTGAGGGCCGACAATGGCGAGCCGGGCGCCGCAGGGCAACCGCGGAACCGGGCTTTTCCAGAGGTTTAGGGGGTGGGGGAGAGGGGAAAGTGCGCCTTTCGCCGGTCGCCGAGCGATGCCGTGCGCTTGTGATGTGTATCATTGTCTGATACATTTTCCCCATGATCAAGAGCTTCCGGGACGCCCTGACCGAAGCGGCATTCGAGGGCGAGGCTCGCAAGGGCTTTCCGGCGAATTTGTTGAAGGTAGCTCGCCGCAAGTTGCAGTTGATAGCAGCCGCTCACAAGCTCGACGATCTGAGATTGCCGCCGGGAAACCGACTCGAAGCACTCACGGCAGACCGTAAGGGGCAGCACTCGATCCGCGTCAACGACCAGTTCCGAATTTGCTTCGTGTGGACAGATGAGGGCGCAATGGACGTCGAGTTCACCGACTACCACTGAACACATCGCAATTGTCCGCCAGCTAAGGAGACCAGACGATGGCCAAGAAACTCCCGCCCATGCACCCTGGCGAAGTGCTCCGCGAGGAATTTCTGCTCCCGCTCGGAATGACGCCCGGCGCGTTGGCTAAAATCTGCGGCGTGCCGCGGACGCGGATCGAGCGCATTGCCGCCGAACAGACCGGCATTACCGCCGACACCGCGCTGCGTCTCGCCAAGGCGTTCGGAACCAGCGTCGAGTTCTGGCTCAATCTGCAGAACGCGTTCGATGTGAGAACCGCAAGACTTCAGATCGCCGGTCAGTTGACGAAGATTGTGCCGGTGATCGACGATGCCGCGTAGCGTGTTGGGTGGAGCAAGCGAGGCGCCTTAGCTCGAATCGTGCGCCGCGCAATCCTTTGAGGCCGCACACAAGGGCCCGCCATATTGGTGTTGCGGCCCCGATCACCGCCGCCTTCGGCGGGTGTGCTGTTACCATAGATTGTTCGGTCTGGTTGATGCAGCTTTAACCGATGCTGCCGATCTGCACTGCGGCGCTTCATCAAGGAGCAATCCGGATTTGCTACCTTGGAATCGTTGCCCCAATGGCGGGAGATTACCGTGAGACCATTTCAGTATCTGATTGCCGGTGCCGCCGGCTTGTTGTTGGTCGGCCCGGCCGTCGCTCAGCGCGTCGGCGCCGAGCATAATGCGCCACCACAGCAATCGGTGCAGGTGCAGACGAACATCAGCCTATTCGTGGAGGACGTCGGCGGCACAAGTGAGGACGCCGAGAAGCTGCGCTATCAAATCCGCCGCCGGATCTACGAGATGGCAGCGCATGAATGCGACCTGCTGCGCGAGGTCATTGCCAAGGATTGCCGGCTGGAAACGGTGACCAGCAATATCCGCCAGCGTTCCGGTCAGCGTCCGCAGCAGGATGGTTACGATATCAATGGATCGCTGCGTTTACAGATCACGCTGAAATAGCCTGCCACCGATTTCGCCTGACGTCCCAGCCTTCGCCGCGATCACGGCGCGGGCGAATCGCTCGTCATGGAAGCACCCGATGCGGGAAGCTTACGCGGATTGCGTTGCGTTGCGTCCGGACGAGCGGTCCTCGCATGTTGACAATCTCATTGATCTGATTATATTCCTAATTGTTCTGTCCGTGAGGGGCGCTTCTCGAGGGCGCTTGTGAAGCGGGACAGAGCGCGCGAAGCGGAGTGATCCGCATCGCGCGCTGGCCAGAGCGGGATTCGTCCCGTCGGGTCGATGCGGCGTCCCGCGCGCGTGGCTCGCAACCACGCCCCGGGAGGCCTCGGGTCGCCGTCCGGCTCCACTAGGAGAGCCTGCCACTTGCTAGTTGGCTGGACGCGGCACAGGCGAAGGGCGGGAAACCGCCTGGATCAAGCGGTGCAACGGCATCGCGCCTGCGCCCGGAAGCACGGTCCCGAGGCCCAAAATCGCCGCGAAATGGCAGGCCGGTTCGCCGGTCTGCGGGGCGCGCCGCAAGGCGATACGCGATTGGCCGCAACGCCGATCGCGAAGCTCCACCCTCGCGCCGCGCGGCGCGCCCCCGCCCCTCATCGGGGCGGCGTTGGCACAATTCGGGCTCAGCGGAGTCGCGAGATTGCGCCAGCGTGGCTGAAATTCAGTGGCTGTTTGACATTCGAATCGCGTGTCCCGGGCGCGATGCGGCACGTAGTGCCGCTTCGCAGAACCGGGACCCCGGTTTGACCGTCGCAAAGATAGCGGGGCCCCGGCTCAGCAGCGCACCACGTCGCTGCGCGACGCGATGGGCTGCGTCCGGAACGCCGCGTTGCTCAGCTCTTCAGCAGCGGGTCGATGTGCTTGGAAAATTCCTCGAACGAGGTTTCGCCCTTGAGCATTTCGCCGTTGATGAAGAAGCTCGGGGTCGAGTTCACCTTCAGCACTTCATTGGCGTATTTCTGGTCGGCGGCGATCTTGTCGAGCAGCTTTTGGTCCTTGAGGCAGGCCTCGACCTGCTCGCCGCTCAGGCCGGCCTGCTTGCCGATCAGCTTCAGCGATTCGGTGGTGTTCTTCAGCACCCAATCGGCCTGCTGCTTGAACAGCAGATCGGTCACGGCGAAATATTTGCCGGCGTCGCCATCGGCGATGCAGCGGCTCAGCATCGAGCCGGCGGCGGCCTTGATGTCGAGCGGGAATTCGCGGAACACGTAGCGGATCTTGCCGGTGTCGATATAGGCCTTCTTGATCTTGGGAAACACTTCCTCGGCGAAGGCGGCGCAATGCGAGCAGGTCATCGAGGCGTATTCGGTGACGGTGACGGCGGCGTCCTTGGGGCCAAGCGCCATGTCGGGCAGCGACACCGGCTTGGCGACTTCGGCGGCGGTGGCCGCGGTGGTGCTCTGGGCGAAGGCCTGATCGATCAGCCGGAACGGCGAGATCCCGACCAGGGCGGCAAGGCCGGTCAGCGACAGGGTGGCGGTGAAAGCGCGGCGCGTGATCATCAATACTGCTCCCGGATCGGCGTCTGGCGCCGCGAAATGAACCCTTCGGCTAGCTTGAAACAACAATTGTGGCAATGGCAGGCCCGCGGCGGCCCGGTCAACCAGCGTCAATTCCGCTTGATCGAGGCCCCAAGCCGGGCCAAGGCGGCGCGCAGATCCGCGTCCTCGACCGAATCCAGCGTGGCTGCGATCTTGGCGACGGCGGCGGGGTCGGGCGCGGCGGGTGGTTTCTTGCGCGGCCGCTGCGACAGCGGCGCCTGGCGCAGCGCCAGCCGGCCGACCGCGCTCCAGCCGAAGAAGCGGTTGACCCGCTGCAGGATCACGTCGGAGGCGTGCTGGATCTCCAGCGCCATCGGGCCTTCGACCCGCAGCACCAAAGTCGCCAATTCCTGCTGCTGGCCCTCGACCGGGCGTGGCCACTGGATCTTCAGCGGCTCGGAATGCGCCGCGACCTCGGGGCCGGCGATTTCGGCCCAGCGCGTCACCAATTCCCGCGCGGCGAAACCCTGGCGGGCGAAGGCGTCGTTGAACACCCCCCCGAGCAACACCGAAAGCGGCTTGGCGAACATCGCGGCGGGCTTGAACAGAGGAGGCTGCTTTGCGACCATGATGCCATGAGTCTAGCAGGCGCGGCCCCCAAGGCAAAGCAAACGGCCAAGAAATCGGCAAAGCAATCGGCAAAGCAATCGGCCAAGCAATCGGTCAAGCAATCCCCGCCTCCCGCGGAGGATGACAGGCTGGCGTGGCGGCCGGCGGCGCTGTTGGCGTGGTACGACCGCCACCGCCGCAAGTTGCCGTGGCGGCCGCTGCCCGGGGTGGCGGCGGATCCCTATGCGGTGTGGCTGAGCGAGATCATGCTGCAGCAGACCACGGTCCAGGCGGTCGGCCCCTATTTCGAGAAATTTTTGGCGCGCTGGCCGGATGTCGCAGCGCTCGGCGCCGCCAGCCAGGACGAGGTGCTGCGGCTGTGGGCCGGGCTTGGCTATTACTCCCGCGCCCGCAATCTGCACGCTTGCGCGATGGCGGTGCGGCGCGACCATGGCGGCGCCTTTCCCGACACCGAAGAGGGGCTGCGGGCGCTGCCGGGGATCGGGCCCTATACGGCGGCGGCGATCGCCGCGATCGCCTTCGGCCGCCAATGCATGCCGGTCGACGGCAATATCGAGCGCGTGGTGGCGCGATTATTCGCAATCGAAGAGCCGCTGCCGCAGGCCAAGTCGCGGATCAAGCAACTCGCCGCGACGCTGCTTGGCCCCAGCCGCGCCGGCGACAGCGCCCAGGCGCTGATGGATCTGGGCTCGTCGATCTGCACGCCGAAGAAGCCGGCCTGCGCGCTGTGTCCGCTCGATCAGGGCTGCGTGGCGCGGCTGCGCGGCGACGCCGAGAGCTTTCCGCGCAAGGCGCCGAAAAAGACCGGCGTGTTGCGGCGTGGCGCCGCCTTCGTGGTCACCCGCGGCGATCAGCTGCTGGTGCGGACCCGCGCCGAAAAAGGCCTGCTCGGCGGCATGACCGAAGTGCCGGGGTCGGACTGGATCGCCGGGCACGAGGACAAGGCGGCACTGCGTCAGGCGCCGGCATTGCCGGGCGTCGCCCGCTGGCATCGCCGGCCCGGCACGGTCAGTCACGTCTTCACGCATTTTCCGCTCGAACTGATCGTCTACACCGCGCGGCTGGCCGGGCGCGGCCGGGCGCCGGCGGGGATGCGCTTCGTGCCGATCGCCACATTGCGCGACGAAGCGCTACCCAATCTGATGCGCAAAGTGATCGCGCACGGGCTCGGTGATTGAAGACCCTAGCATCGGATTAGTCGCGAGGGTTTAGCCCCAAGTGTTTAGCCCCAAGTGTTTAGTCCCGAGCGTTTAGTCCCGAGTGTCAAGTAACTCATACACCGTATGATTACCTGATCGCCGCCTTGCTCGCTTAATCGCCCGGTAATCACCTCCTCATTAAGGTGAATTTAATCGAAACTTTCGAATACACAGCGATAAGCGTCGACGGGACGCAAATGGCGGAGATTGCGATGGCCAACAAGGTGCAGCCCAGCGGTCGCGAATCGTTTTTCCCGGCGTCCGAGCTGATCGTCTCGAAGACGGATCTCAAGGGGCGCATCACCTACGCAAACCGGCTGTTCTGCAAGGTCGCGGGCTACACCGAAGCCGAACTGATCGGCCAGCCGCATAGTATCATCCGCCATCCCGACATGCCGCGCGCGGTGTTCAAACTGTTGTGGGATACCATCGAGACGCGCCGCGAGATCTTCGCCTATGTGAAGAACATGGCGCATTCGGGCAATCATTATTGGGTCTTCGCCCATGTCACGCCGTCATTCGCGGCCGACGGCACGCTGATCGGCTATCACTCCAACCGGCGCGTGCCAAACCGGAAAATTCTCGAATCGGCGATCATTCCGCTCTATGCCGAGGTGTTGCGGATCGAGAGCAGTCATCCCAACGGCAAGCAAGCCCTCGCGGCCGGCTATAAAGCCCTCACCGATTTCGTCGCATCCCAGAAGGTCGGCTATGATGAACTTGTGTTCTCTCTCGAAAGCGCAGCTTAACCTCGCGGTGATCATCGTGGCGTCGGCGATCGCGCTGACGCTCGAGGCGATCGGCTACCGCGGCGCGGCGATGACGATCCAGGCCATCGCGATTCTGTCCTCCGCGGTTGCGCTGTACAATATGATGCAGACCACGCGGCTGATCGAGCAGGCGCGCGACGTCTGCGTGCGGATCGCCGCCGGCGATTTCGAGGCCCGGATCCTGGCGATCCCGGATAATGGTCGGACCGGAGAACTGCTCGGCGCCATCAACGACATGATCGACGGCTGCGACGCCTTCGTGCGCGAGGCCAGCGCGGCGATGTCCGCTGTGCATGAGCACAAATACTTCCGCCGCATCCTGCCGGGCGGGCTGCACGGCGCGCTGCTGCAGGGAGCCGGCATCATCAATGCGGCGACCGTCAGCATCGAACATCAGATCGAAAGCTTCCAGACCCGCACCGCGCAGCTGGAGGGCAGCGTCAGCGTCATCGTCAGCGCGCTCGACAGCGGATCGGCCGATATGAAAGACACCGCCGGAAGCCTGCAACGCGGGGCTTCGACGACGCGGCAGCGGCTGCCCTCGGTGGCGGCGGCCTCCGAACGGGCGACGGCGAGCATGCGCTCGGTTGCCTCCGCGACCGCGGAACTGTCGTCGAGCGCCAGCGAGGTGGGCGCGGATATCGATCGCTCGGCGCAGATCGTCGGCCGTGCGGTGACGCGCGTGACGGAAGCAGGGGCCAATGTCGACGTGCTGCGCAAGGTCGCCGAGCGCATCAACGAGGTGGTCAAGGCGATCAATACGATCGCCAGCCAGACCAATCTGCTGGCGCTCAACGCCACCATCGAGGCGGCCCGCGCCGGCGAATCCGGTCGCGGCTTTGCCGTGGTGGCGCACGAGGTCAAGGCGCTGGCGACGCAGACGGCTGATTTCACCGCCGAGATCGAGGCCCAGGTCGGCGAGGTCCAGGCCGCCGCCGACAGCGTCGGCGGCTCGATCGCCGAGATCGGCGCGGTGATCGCCGAGGTCGACGCCATCACCGGCAAGGTCCATGTCGCGGCCGAGGCCCAGGCGCAGGCGACCGCCACGATTGCGCGGAATATCGATCAGGCCTTTGCGGTGGTCAGCGACATCGCCACCGATATTCATGCCATCACGCTCGACGCCGAAAACACCGAACGCCACGCCGCGTCGACATTGACGGCTTCGACCGATCTGTCGGCGCAGTCGGGGCACCTGACCCATGAAATACGCGGCTTTCTCGACCAGGCCCGCAAGGACCTGGTCGATCAGGCGCACGCGGCGGCGTAAGACTCAGGCCGCCTTGGTGGCGAGGTGCTTGAACATGTTGGCGCGGGCCTCGTCGTCCATCTCGGTCTTCCAGGTGAACTTGTCCTTCAGGGCGATCGCCCTGGCGGTGGCGGGCCGCGCCGAAACCTCGTCGAGCAGCCGCTTGACGTTGGGCAATTTCGCCAACGCGTCGTCGCCGAGGATGAAGGGGATCATCCGCGCCCAGCCCCAGACATCCATGTCGACGATGCTGTAGGCGTCGCCGACCATGTAGCGGCGGCCGGCGAGGTGGTCGTTGAGAATGCCGAAATGCCGCTGCGCCTCGTATTGGTAGCGGTTGTGCGCGTAGTCGACCTTCTCGGGCGCGAAATGCTTGAAATGCACCGCCTGGCCGGAGAACGGTCCGACCCCGGTGGCGACGAACATTAGCCAGCTCAGCAATTCGCCGCGATTGGCCGGGGTGTTGGCGGGAAGAAATTTGCCGGTCTTCTCGGCGAGATAGAGCAGGATGGCGTTGCTGTCGAACACGATGACGCCGTCCTCGTCGATCGCCGGCACCTTGCCGTTCGGGTTGACCGCCAGATAGTCCGGCTTGAACTGGTCGCCGGTGCGGGTATCGACCGGAATCGGCTGATAGGCCAGGCCGGCTTCTTCGAGGAATAGCGCGATCTTGGTCGGATTTGGCGAGCCGTTGAAATAGAATTTCAGCATCGAGAACTCCCAGTCAGTTTGTTGGCGAGGCGACCGCGGTGAGGAACGGCATGCGGCGACCTCCCTCCCATGCTTGGGATCTGCGGGAAGTGCAAACGACGAGTTTGTGAGGCAGCACAAATCGCGCGACAGCGGACACGCTACGGTCGCTGTGGTGAACTATTCCTGACGGAACGCGAAGCGGGCCTCAGCCCGCCGCCATCTCGGAGCGGATCTCGGCGCGCAGCTCATCGATCAACCGCAGACCCTTCTTGGTCTCGACGTGCCAATAGGTCCAGCCGTTGCAGGCGCCGGCGCCTTGCGCCACCGCGCCGATACGGTGGATCGAGCCGACCTTGTCGCCGAGCATGATGGCGCCGTCGGCGCGCACCAACGCGCCGTGGCGTTTCTTCGAATCGACCAGCTTGGTGCCGGGCGAGATGATGCCGCGTTCGATCAGTTCGGAGAAGGCGACGCGCGGGGCGCTCCGCGCCGTCATGAACGGCGCCAGCGTGGCCTCGGGCAGCGGTTCGATCGCGGCGATCCGGGCCTCGGCGGCTTGCGCGTAGACGCGGTCGCGCTCGAAGCCGATGTAGCGGCGGCCGAGCCGCTTGGCGACGGCGCCGGTGGTCCCGGTGCCGTTGAACGGATCGATGACCAGATCGCCTTGCTTCGACGACGACAACAGCACGCGGGCCAGCAGGCCTTCGGGCTTCTGCGTCGGATGCACCTTCTTGCCGTCGGCGCCCTTGAGCCGCTCGTCGCCGGTGCACAGTGGAATCAGCCAATCCGAGCGCGCCTGCACGTCTTCGTTGGAGGCCTTCAGCGCTTCGTAGTTGAAGGTGTATCCCTTGGCCTTTTCGTCGCGCGCCGCCCAAATCATGGTCTCGTGCGCGTTGGTGAACCTTCGGCCACGGAAATTCGGCATCGGATTGGTCTTGCGCCAGACGATGTCATTGAGGACCCAGAAGCCGAGGTCCTGCATGATCGCGCCGACGCGGAAAATGTTGTGATAGGAGCCGATCACCCACAATGTCGCCGACGGCTTCATGATGCGGCGGCAGGCCAGCAGCCAGGCGCGCGTGAAGTCGTCATAGGCGGCGAAGGAGGCGAATTTATCCCATTCGTCGTTGACGGCGTCGACATGGGATTCATCGGGGCGCTTCAGATCGCCCTTCAGCTGCAGATTGTACGGAGGATCCGCGAACACCAGATCGACCGATGCGGACGGAAGCTTCGACATCTCGGCGACGCAATCGCCAACGACGATACGACTATCCGGATGGGACTCGAATTTTGTGCGGGGCGCCCTTACAGACGCCCCGCGAAGCGACACAACCATGACTCAACTACTCTGACTCAGGCGACGCTGTCGGCGACGCGGGACTAAACAACCGACTGGCCACACATTGACCCGGCAAAGTAAAAATCGACTTAATTGCCGCGCGCTTCGCGACGAATTTCGAAACGTTGCGCGCGGTCGAAAAAACGCGCGCGGAACGCGATCGTCGGCACGGCCAGATCGCGGTTGAGAATGCAAAGCCCGCGATTGTCGGGGATGCGCGATCGCCCGATTGCGGCCGCGCGGCCGGCGGCGCCGGCAACCGGGCCTGCAACTTGCGCACTAGGCAATAATTGCCGAGCAGGTTAATGCTGATGGCGATGGAAAGATTTGCGCCGCGCCGCGTTGCGTGATGGGCGTCGACCGCCGACCAACTTAACCGAGGACAAGCTGATGCGTTTCGATGATTTTCGTCGCAGCGACAATATCGACGACCGCCGCGATGACGACAGTGGCGGCGGGGGCGGCGGCGGCTTTCGAATGGGCGGCGGCGGGCTCGGCATCGGCACCATCGTTGTGCTGGGTCTGGTCGGCTGGGCGTTCGGGATCGATCCGCGCGTCCTGATCGGCGGCGCCGAGATTTTGACCGGCGGCCAAGCCCCGACCCAGCAGGCCGATCGGCGCCCGGCGCCCGGCAAAGAGGGCGCGCCGACCGACCAGATGGGCAGCATGATTTCCGGCGTGCTCGGCGAGATAGACGACCGCTGGAGCGAGATCTTCAAGGACAGCGGCCAGACCTATACCGGGCCGCGCATCGTGCTGTTCAAGAATGCCACCAATGGCGGCCGCTGCGGCATGGCGCAGGCCGCGATGGGGCCGTTCTATTGTCCGCCGGACAAGCAGATCTATCTCGACACCGCATTCTTCAAGCAGGTCGAGACCAAGTTCCACGGCTGCTCCGGTAGCGCCTGCCAATTCACGGCGGCCTATATTATCGCCCACGAGGCCGGCCACCATGTCCAGAACCTGCTCGGCATCCTGCCGCGGGTGACGCGGCTGCAGCAGCAATCCGGATCCAAGGCGGCGTCCAACGCGCTGCAGGTCAAGGTCGAGCTGCAGGCCGATTGCCTGTCCGGGGTCTGGGTCAATCGCGAGCAGAAGAAGCGCCCGAACTTCCTGGAGGATGGCGACATCGACGCCGCGCTGAAAACCGCTAGCGCGATCGGCGACGACACGCTGCAACGCCGCGCGGGCAGGGACGTGGTGCCGGACTCCTTCACCCACGGTTCGGCCGAACAGCGCAAGCGCTGGTTCATGACCGGCTATCAGCAAGGCACGGTGCAGTCCTGCAATACGTTCGGCGCCGAACGGCTATGATGCGCGTCACCCTGGGCGTTGCTTTCGGTGAGACTCGCAGGGTGACGGCTTAGGAAACGCGTGATGGCCTCGATCGACCGACCGAAGAACTTCATCCCGCTCAACATCGCGGTGCTGACGGTGTCGGATACCCGCGGGCTCGACGACGACAAGTCCGGCGCCACGCTGGTGGAACGGATCACCGCCGCCGGCCACAGGCTGGCGGCGCGCGACATCGTTGCCGACGACGTCGAGGCGATCCGCGCATTGATCAAGGGCTGGATCGCCGACCAGGGCATCGACGCCATCATCACCACCGGCGGCACCGGTTTCACCGGCCGCGATGTCACCCCGGAGGCGATCGAGCCGCTGTTCGACAAGCGGATGGACGGGTTCTCGATCGCATTCCATATGCTGAGCTACGCCAAGATCGGGACCTCGACGATCCAGAGCCGCGTTACCGCGGGCGTCGCGAGCGCCACCTATATCTTCTGCCTGCCGGGCTCGCCCGGCGCCTGCCGCGACGGCTGGGACGGCATTCTCGCCGCCCAGCTCGATTATCGCACCCGGCCGTGCAATTTCGTCGAGATCATGCCGCGGCTCGACGAGCATCTGCGCCGCGGCAAGGCCTGATCGCGCACTGGCGCCCTCTACGTCTTGACAGCGCTACCGCGTCACGAAACCATTGCGACCAACAACGCGCCGCATGAGCGCGAATGATCGCCGCCTCGACGCGGCAATGGCAGGGAGAAGGTGATGGGACAAATCGTTTCGCTCGAGGCCCTGGCGGCGCATGTCCGCGCCGGCATGACCCTCGCCGTCCCCACCGACCATGCCGGCGTCGCGATGGCGGCGACCGCGGCGATCATCGCCAACCGTCCGGCCAATCTGCATCTGGTCTGCATTCCGATCAGCGGCATCCAGGCCGACATGCTGATCGGCGAAGGCCTGGTCGGCACGCTCGAGACCAGCGCGGTGACGCTGGGCGAGGCCGGCGGCGCGCCGCGGTTCAACGACGGCGTTCGTCACGGCGGCTTCGCGCTGATGGACGCCACCTGCCCGGCGATCCTCACCGGCCTGATCGCCGGCCAGAAGGGCGTGCCGTTCATGCCGATCCGCGGCCTCATCGGCAGCGACCTGATGCAAGCGCGGCCGGACTGGAAGATCATCGACAATCCGTTTGCGCCTGACGATCCGATCGTGGTGGTGCCGGCGATCCGGCCCGATGTCGCGCTGTTTCATGCCCCCGAAGCCGACCGCTTCGGCAACGTCCGGATCGGACGGCAGGCCGAACTCGCCACCATGGCGTATGCGGCCAAGACCACTTTGGTCACGGTGGAGCGGATCGTCGAGACTTCGCTGCTCGCCGACGAAGCCGCCTCGGCCGGCGTGTTGCCGGCTCTCTATGTCACCGCGATCGCCGAGGCGCGCAACGGTGCCTGGCCGCTCGGGCTATGGGGCGAATATCCGACCGACGATTCCGAACTCGCACGCTACGCCAGGATGGCGCGGTCGGCCGATGGGTTTGCGACCTATATGAAAGGCTTCGCGCAGCGGCTGGAGGCGGTGGCGTGAGCGGGCGCGGCGCGACCGCGCGCGAGATCCTGATCGCCACCATCGCCGATCTGCTCGACGGAGTCCGCATGGTCGCGGTAGGGGCCTCGTCGCCGATCCCGGCGGCCGGCGCGATGCTGCTGCGGGCGCGCAACGAAGCGCGCGCGCGCGAGCGGGTCCGGGTGATCGTGCTGGGCTCGCGCGAGCATAATTTCTTCACCAACGGTTCGGTCGAACTGTTCGATTGCGCGGCGCAGGGCCGGGTCGATGCGTTCTTCCTCGGCGGCGGCCAGATCGACGGCCAGGCCAATATCAATCTGGTCGGCACCGGCGATTATCCCACCAATGCGGTGCGCTGGCCGGGCTCGTTCGGCTCGGCGTTCCTGTATTATCTGGTGCCGCGCGTGATCCTGTTTCGCGAGGAGCATTCGCCGCGGGTGTTGGTCGACAAGGTCGATTTCGTCAGCGCGCCCGGCACCAGCGAGGGCATCGTGCGCAATGGCGGCCCGCACGCGCTGCTCACTGGCCTGGCGCTATTCGATTTCGACAGAGCGCGCAAACGCTTCCGGCTGCGCAGCGTGCATCGCGGCGTCACCGCCGCCGAGGTCAAGGCCAAGACCGGCTTCGACTATGACGCGCCGGCCGAGGTGCCGACCACGCCGGATCCCGACGCCGAAACCCTGGCGCTGCTGCGCGGTCGGGTGACCGACGAATTGGCCGAGACCTATCCGCAATTCGCCGGCGCATTGGCGGCGGATCGCGCCGCCTGACGCGGCGCTCAGCGGCGGCGAAACAGACGCGCCAGCCATCGGCGCAATGCTTGCCGCGCCACGCCACAGGCCTCCGCGCGCAGGCGCCTCGCATTGGCCTTGTGAAACGCGAGCAATTCCGCGGTGACGCGCAGCGCAGGCTGGCGTCGCGCCGCCATTACAGTTTCAACTCCCAGGTCTCGCCGACCAGGTCCTGACCGAAACTGCGATGCGGCTCGGTGGCGACCAGTTCAAAGCCTGAGTTCCGATAGATCTGTCGCGCGGCGATCAGGATGCTCTGGGTCCATAGCGTGATGCCGCGATAGCCGCATTGCCGGGCAAAGCCGATGCATTCGCCGACCAGCCTTTGCCCGAGCCCGTGGCCGCGGCCGGCCGGATCGACCAGCAGCAGCCGCAGCTTGGCGATCTGATCGCTGTGTCGGACCAGGAACACCGAGCCGACCGGCGCGCCATCGAGCTCGGCGATCCAGCTGCGCTCGCGCGAGGCGTCGAACGAGGCCAGGAAGGTCGAAGCCAGCTGCGCCACCAGCGCCTCGAACGAGGCGTCGAAGCCATATTCGGCGGCGTAGAGCGCGCCGTGGCTTTGCACCACCCAGCCGATATCGCCGGGCCGGGGCGGGCGCAGCGTGATGGCTGGCGGCTGCGGCGGCGCGCCAAGCAGCCGCTCGATCGTCGCCATTGCCTGAATCAGCTGGGCGCGGTCGCCCGCGCCCAGCCCGCGTAGCATGGCGGCGACCTCCTGCTCCATGGCGCGCGTCAGCTTGGACAAGGCGGCGCGGCCCTTGGCGGTCAGCGCTAGGAGATATTGCCGGCGGTCGGCTGGTGACGCGGCTCGCACGATCAGGCCGGCTTCGTCGAAATTCTGGATGATCCGGCTGAGATAGCCGGGATCGAGCCCGAGCCCGGCGCCGATCGCCTTCGCGGTCGGCCGCTCCCGCTGCGCCAGCTCATACAGGATGCGCGCCTCGGTCAGCGAATAGGGACTGTGCACCAGATGCTGTTCCAGCACGCCGACCTTGGCGGTGTAGAACCGGTTGAAGGCGCGGACCGCCGCGACGGTCGGGTCAGAAACGTGCTGCAACATCGGCTCACCTCTATACTTGCCAATATCAACTAAATGGTTGACTTTGGCAAGTGTATTGGCGCGCACGCTATCCGGCTTGCAGTGTCCGGCTTAAGGCGAGGGCGGCAGAGTCAGGCGACGACGATACGGCTGCGCAGCATGGTGCGCGAGGAGCGGCCGAGCTGGCGCAGCAGCCGGGTCTCGGAGCGGCGGCCGTCGTGGCCGCCGAGACGGTCATAATGCTCGCGGGCGATCAGCAGGCCCTGCTCGGTGCCGGGGCCGAGGACGGCGCGGCGCAGCAGCGCCAGGCCGTCGCGCCAGCTCGTTTCGGCGTAGGGCGAGCGGGCATAGCGGAAGATCCCGGCGCGCGGCGTGCCGCTGGCCGAGACCCGCTGAATGAACTGGGTGGTCTCCTCGATCCAGCCGGAATCCAGCACCGCGCCGGCTTGCAGAAACATCAGCCATGGCGACCGGGACTGCCGCGCGCCAGCCGCCATCGCCGCGCTGCGCGAACCCTCGAAGGCGAGAAAATGGCACCCGGCGACGTCGGCGACCCGCGCGATCACATCGCCGCCGCCGCGGTCGACCAACACGACGTCGCTGACCACGCCGGCCGCGGCTCCGGGCACCAGCGCCGCCAGCGTGGCGACGGCGTCGCGTTCGATGCCTTCGGTGGGAATGATGACGCTCAACATCGCGACTGGCGATCCTCTCACGACGAACCGCCGCACCGTTATCACTTTGCCCCGATGAAATCAGCCGGGAATTGCCGGTTTTGTCGCGCAACGGGGGTTTTGGCGTCGTTGCGCGCCAAGCGCCCGGCGATGCCGGCCCGGCTGTGGAATGGCGAATTTATGTTCTTGATTTGTTCTCGCGACTCGCTATCTTCGAACCATGAGCAGAGCATCCATTGCCCTCAAGCACCCGCCGGTCACGACGCCCTCCGAGCCGGCGGGTGCGCCTTCACCCTTTCCGGCGCTCGAGGTCGCGATCGACCGCGAGCGCCGCCGCGGCCGCGGCGCGCAGTCCAATGCCAGCGGCCGGTTCGAGGCCGAGGCCCGGGTGGCGTTCGACGATGGCTGGCAGAGCCTCGACGAATTGCCGCCGTTCAAGACCACAGTGGCGCTCGACACCGCGCGAAAAGTGATCACCCGCAACGACTCGCCCGACATCGGCTTCGACCGCTCGATCAATCCCTATCGCGGCTGCGAGCATGGCTGCGTCTATTGCTTCGCCCGGCCGACCCATGCCTATCTCGGCCTGTCGCCGGGGCTGGATTTCGAATCCAAGCTGTTCGCCAGGCCGGACGCGCCGGCGCTGCTGGAGAAGGAGCTGGCGGCGCAGAATTACGAGCCGAAAATGATCGCGATCGGCACCAATACCGATCCGTATCAGCCGATCGAGCGCGACCGCAACATCATGCGCGGCATTTTGGAAGTGCTGGAGCGGGCGTCGCATCCGGTCGGCATCGTCACCAAATCGGCGCTGGTCACCCGCGACATCGACATTCTGGCCCGGATGGCCAAGCGCAACCTCGCCAAGGTGGCGATCTCGGTGACCTCGCTCGATCCCAAACTGGCCCGCAGCATGGAGCCGCGCGCCTCGACGCCGGCCAAGCGGCTGGAGGCACTGCGGCAATTGGCGCAGGCCGGGATTCCCACCACCGTGATGGTGGCGCCGGTGATCCCGGCGCTGAACGACGCTGAGATCGAGCGGATTCTCGACGCCGCGGCCCATGCCGGGGTCAAGGAAGCCAGCTATGTGCTGCTGCGGCTGCCGCTCGAGGTCCGCGACCTGTTCCGCGAATGGCTGATGGCCAATTATCCCGACCGCTATCGCCACGTCTTCACTTTGATCCGCGAGATGCGCGACGGCCGCGATTATGACTCGCAATGGGGCACGCGGATGAAGGGCACCGGGCCGATGGCCTGGATGATCGGCCGCCGCTTCGAAATCGCCTGCGCCAAGCTCGGACTCAACAAGCGGCGCTCGAAACTGACCACCGATCATTTTGCCCGGCCGGAACGCAGCGGCCAGCAGCTCAGCTTGTTTTGAAAGCAAATTTTTCGCGAGGACCATAGGCACCCGTGTCCCGGGCGCGATGCGGCATGCAGTGCCGCTTCGCAGAACCGGGACCCCGCTTCGCTGCCGGGCAACGCGTCTCAGCGCCGCTAAGTGCGCCACGCCGCCAGGGCGGCGCGTTGCGCCGCATCCGGGGAACGCGATTCTTGTCCGAATGGCGGGGGTCTGAATAACGGGCACGGCGGCGAATTTCCGGTTGCGGATGCCGCGGCCGGCCCGCAGCATCCCGGCATGATTCGGGATCAGGACAAAACGCCGGCCAAGCTCGGCAAGGGCGTCATCGCGGTGGCGCCGCCGAGCTTTCGGCGCGAACGGGCGCTGCTCAAGCGCGGGGTGTGGCCGGTGGCCGGCTGCGACGAGGCCGGGCGCGGCCCGTTGGCAGGACCCGTGGTGGCCGCCGCCGTGGTGCTCGATCCCAAGCGCATCCCCAAGGGCCTCGACGATTCCAAGCGGCTCACCGCGGAGAAGCGCGAGGCGCTGTTCGAGCAGATCTGCGTCACCGCCTCGGTCGCGGTGGCCTATGCGTCCCCGGCGCGAATCGATCGCGACAATATTTTGCGCGCCTCGCTGTGGGCGCTGGCCCGCGCGGTCCATGCGCTGCCCGACCGCCCACAGCACGTGCTGGTCGACGGCCGCGACCGGCTCGAGGTGAGTTGCGATTGTGACGCCGTGATCGGCGGCGACGCCCTGGTGCTGTCGATCGCCGCGGCCTCGATCATCGCCAAAGTGTCGCGCGACCGGCTGATGTGCCGTTTGGCGCAGGATTGTCCGGGCTATGGTTTCGAGCAGCACAAGGGCTATGGCGTGCCCGGTCATCTCGAGGCGCTGGCCCGGCTCGGCCCCAGCGTGCATCATCGCCGCCTGTTCGCGCCGGTCGCCGCGGCGCGGGAGCGCCACGCAGCGCTGGCCACGCGCATCGATGCGGACCCCAATCGCGCGATCGAACCGGCGCTCTGAGGGGGCGCCGCCGGTGCAAGCCGGTTGCCTGCGCGGGCCCCGGGCTCTATCAGATTGGGACTGGCCCCGCTGACCCCGGTTTGCATGCGCTTCACCTCCCTGATCATCGAACTGATCCGCGCCCGGCCGCGGCTGGTGTTCTGGCTCGTGGTGATGTGTCAGGCGCTGTTGTGGCTGGTCGTGCCGGTGATCTTCTACGCCAGCCCGCCCGCCGACGTCGTCACCGTGCTGGCCTATGGGCGGGAATATCAGGTCGGTTCCGATCTCGGCCCGCCTTTGGCGTTCTGGCTCGCCGATATCGCGTTCCGCGCCGCCGGCAATCACATCATCGGCGTCTATCTGCTGGCCCAGCTGTGCTTCATCGTGACGTTCTACGCGCTGTATCAGCTCGGCCGCGCCGTGGTTGGCTCGCAGCATGCCGTGGTCGCGGTGCTGCTGACCATGACGGTGACGGCGTTCTCGTCGCCCGGCGTCGAATTCGGGCCACTGATCCTGGCGCGGCCGCTCTGGGCGCTGATTTTGCTGCACAGCTGGCAGATCATCGGCCAGCGCCGGCGCAACGCCTGGTTCGCGCTGTCGATCGAGGTCGGCCTGCTGCTGCTGACCACCAATGTCGCCCCGATCTTGCTGCTGCTGCCGATCGGATTCGCGCTGGCCAATGCGCGCAGCCGCCAGGCGCTCAGATCGGTCGATCCGCTGTTCGCCCTGCTGGTGATCGTGGTGCTGGCGCTGCCCTATGCGATCTGGCTGCTGCGCGCCGATCTGCTGGCGCTGCCGCAATGGCCCGCGGGCGCGGATCTGCCGGATCGGATGCGGCTGTTCGGCGAATTGTTCGGCTGGCTGTTGCTGGCAACCGCGCCGATCGCCCTGCTGGTGGTGCTCAATTCCGGCCGGTTCGATCGCAAGCCGGCCGACCCCCCAATCGTTTTTCGGCCGCCGGTTGATCCGCTAGCGCGCCGCTTTGTCTATGTCTTCGCACTGGTGCCGGCGCTGGCGGGCAGCTTTGTCGCGGGCCTGTTCGGCCTCGATCACACCGTCGGTGGGCCGGGCATTGCGCTGCTATTGTCCGGGTTGGCGGTGGTGATGGCGACCGGAGACCTGCTGTATCTGCGCCGTCAGCGCATCCTGCGCACCGCATGGGCGGCGGCGATCGCGGCCCCGGCGGTCGCGGTGGCGGTGGCGACGCTGATCCTGCCCTGGATCGGCAAGACCGAACAGCCAACCTCGCTCCCCGCCAGCCAAATCGCCCGGTTCTTCGCCGACAGTTTCCAGCGCCGCACCAATCAGCCGCTGCCGGCGGTGGCCGGCGATCCGCAGCTGGCCGGGCTGATCGCGATGGCGCCGTCGCGACCGCATCTGTTCCTCGATGCCAGCCCGCGACGCACCCCTTGGGTGACGCCGGCGAGCTTCCGGAACCGGGGGGGCGTGGTGGTGTGGCGTGCGACCGACACCGTCGGCAAGCCCCCGGACGACATCGCCCAACGTTTTCCCGACCTGGTTCCGGAATTGCCGCGCGCTTTCGACCGGTTGATCACCGGCCAGCAGCCGCCGCTGCGAATCGGCTGGGCCATTCTGCGCCCGAAACCGGCGCCATAGTCTCGCGCCCAGACCATGCAAGGCCCCTCATGGTGAGGAGGCGCAACGCGCCGTCTCGAACCATGCGGCCGTCTCCATGAGGATGTCACCTCATCCTTCGCGACGCGGCCAAGTGGCCGCTCCTCAGGATGAGGGCGCAGTCGCCTCGGAGCCGTCTTCCAGCGCGGTGGCGATGGCGCGCAGGTCCTGCCAGGCCAGCCGCTTATAGGATGGCTGGCGCAGCAGATAGGCCGGATGAAAGGTCGGCAGCGCCCGGATCTTGCGGCTGCCGGTGTCAAAATCGAACCAGCGGCCGCGGGTGCGCATGATGCCGTCGCGGGTTGCCAGCAGGGTCTGTGTCGACGGATTGCCCAGCGTCACCAGCACGTCCGGATCGACCAGCTCGATCTGGCGGCGGATGAAGGGCAGGCAGATCTGCGTCTCCTGCGGCGTCGGGGTCCGGTTGCCGGGCGGCCGCCACGGAATCACATTGGCGATATAGGCATTGCCGCGGTTGAGCCCGATCGCCGCCAGCATCCGGTCGAGCAGCTTGCCGGAGCGGCCGACGAAGGGCAGGCCCTCGATATCCTCTTCGCGCCCCGGGGCCTCGCCGACGAACATGATCCGCGCCTGCGGATTGCCGTCGGCGAACACTAGTCGGGTCGCCGTGGCTTTCAGCGCGCAACCGTCGAAACTCTCCATCAGGGCGCGCAGGGCCTCGAGCGACGGCGCGGTCGCCGCGGCCTCGCGGGCCGAGATGATCGCCGCGTCCGGCGCCGGTGCGGCGATATGCGGCGGTGGCGCCGCCGGCTCCAAGGCCGGTTGCAGCGCCGCCGCGGGACGGCTCGGGCGTGACTCGACCGCGGCCGCGGCGACCTCGTCGGTCATCCGGCTGACAGGTTCGTCGCTCAGCGCGCAATCGACACCGGCTTCGAGATAGAACGCCAGTAATTGATGCATGCTCGGTGCGGGGTCAGGCGTCATGTTTCAAGTGTCAAGTTGAGCTGTCACCATCATCGATCGCGGAGCGATCGAGGTCCAGGGTTCTCGCCACAGCCGGGCCGCGCTGCGCTGGACCCAAGCTGCCACCCTGGACCAGATCGTAGCGCAGCGAAAGCCGGCCGGTCCTTGTCGGCAGGTACATTTGGGTGGTTGTCCTTGCTGGAAAAATCGGAAACAACACCAGTTGGAAACGTTCCGAACTGCCTGTGCGAGAAAAAAACATGAGTGAAGAATCGCCGCCGCCCCGTGAGTCCATGGAATTCGATGTCGTCATCGTGGGCGCGGGACCCTCCGGACTGGCGGCGGCCATCCGGCTGAAACAGATCAATCCCGAACTTTCTGTGGTCGTTGTCGAGAAGGGCTCCGAGGTCGGCGCGCACATACTCTCCGGCGCGGTGATCGATCCGACGCCGCTCGACCAATTGTTGCCGGGTTGGCGCGAGGACGCCGAGTGTTCGCTGAAGACCAACGTCAGCGACGACCATTTCTTCGTCATGACGGAATCCACGTCGTTCAAGGTGCCGGGCTTTCTGGTGCCGCCGATGCTGAACAACCACCGCAACTTCATCGGCTCGCTCGGCGATCTATGCCGCTGGCTCGGACCGAAGGCCGAGGCGCTGGGAGTCGAGATCTATCCGGGCTTCGCCGCGACCGAGGTGCTGTATGGCGACGGCGGCGAAGTCCGCGGCATCGCCACCGGCGACATGGGGATCGGCAAGGATGGCAAACCGCTGGCGTCCTACACCCGCGGCATGGAGTTGCTCGGCAAGTACACGCTGTTCGCCGAGGGCGCGCGCGGCAGCCTGTCGAAGCAGTTGATCGCCAAATACGCGCTCGACAACGACAGCGAGCCGGCGAAATTCGGCATCGGCCTCAAGGAAGTCTGGCAGATCGATCCCGCGAAGCACAAAAAGGGCCTGGTGGCGCATTCGTTCGGCTGGCCGCTGAGCAACACCATCGGCGGTGGCTCGTTCCTGTATCACTACGGCGACAATCTGGTGGCGGTCGGCTTTGTCGTGCATCTGAACTACGACGATCCCTATCTGTCGCCGTTCGATACCTTCCAGCGCTTCAAGACCCATCCCTCGGTCAGCAAGATCTTCGAGGGCGGCAAGCGGATTTCCTATGGCGCGCGCGCCATCAGCGAGGGTGGTTATCAGTCGGTGCCGCGGCTGAGCTTCCCGGGCGGCGCGCTGATCGGCTGCGCCGCGGGCTTCGTCAATGTGCCGCGCATCAAGGGCGTGCACAATGCGATCGGCAGCGGCATGCTGGCGGCCGAACATGTCGCGGCCGCGCTCGGCAAGGGCCGCAGCAATGATGAACTGGTCGATTACGAGGCGGCCTGGCGCGATTCCGCGGTCGGCAAGGACCTGTTCAGGGCCCGCAACATCAAGCCGCTATGGTCGAATTTCGGCACCCGCGTCGGCGTCGTGCTGGCCGGATTTGAAATGTGGTGCTCGACCTTCGGCTTCTCGCTGTTCGGGACGCTGTCGCATGCCAAGCGCGATCGCGACACGCTGAAGCCGGCCAAGGATTACAAGCCGTTCCCGGCGTTGAAGCCCGACGGCAAGCTGACCTTCGACCGGCTGTCCTCGGTGTTTTTGTCCAACACCAACCATGAGGAGAACCAGCCGCCCCACCTCAGGGTCGCCGATATGGCGCTGCAGAAGAGTTCCGAACACGACATCTATGCCGGCCCCTCGGGCCGCTATTGCCCGGCGGCGGTCTATGAATGGGTCGAGGAGGGCACCGAGCCGCGCTTCGTCATCAACGCGCAGAATTGCGTCCACTGCAAGACCTGCGACATCAAGGATCCCAACGGAAACATCACCTGGGTGCCGCCCGAGGGTGGTGGTGGGCCGAATTATCAGGGCATGTGACCACGATCTCGTGAGCGGTGGCCGGAGCGGCACGGCGCCCCCGGCCACGATGCTGCCATGATGCGACGGTCTCAATCACGCAGGCCTCACGGTCGGCCCGCTGTCGGACCTTCTGGTGTCGATCGTTTCCAGTCCGATCCTTGCGGTTGAACCGCAAACGCGGCATTGTCACTGACTTCATGCAGTCGGATCGGCTCTCGGGCCAACCGAGCTTTCCGTAAATCCTGGAGCTAGGCGAACCTTGATGCTTCCCATTCGATTTCGTCGCTCGATGATTGCCGCCTTGACGCTCGCGGTCCTGCCGATTTCGGCACCGCTGCTGGCGCAGACGCCGGATCACCCCACCGACAGCTCGGCGCAGTTTCCCACCAGCGAAGATCTGCGGTCGATGACCAAATCCGGCAGCTATCTGGCTGCGCGCCACGCCAGCGTCGAGCGCGACGCCAGCGCGGCGGCGGAATTCTATCGTTCGGCGCTGCGCCGCGATCCGAAGAACAACGAATTGCTCGACCGTGCCTTCATCTCCTCGCTTGCGGATGGCGATATCGACGAGGCCGTCAAGCTCGCCGACCAGATTTTGAAGATCGACAAGACCAATCGGGTGGCGCGGCTGGTGGTCGGCGTGCGCGACCTGAAGCACAAGCGGTATTCGGCCGCGCTGACCAACATCAATCAGTCGGTGCGCGGGCCGATCACCGATCTGGTGGCGACGCTGCTGGGCGGCTGGGCCGCCTATGGCGCCGGCAACACCAAGGCCGCGGTCGCCAAGATCGACAAGCTGGTCGGGCCGGAATGGTATCCGATTTTCAAGGATCTGCATTCCGGCATGATCCTCGAACTGGCGAACAAGCAGAAGGAAGCCGGCGTCAGGCTGGAGCGGGCCTACAAGCTCGACGATTCCGCGCTGCGGGTGATGGATGCCTATGCGCGCTGGCTGTCGCGCAACAAGCAGGAGGCCGCCGCCACCGCGGTCTATGAGAGTTTCAACGCCAAGCTGGCGCGGCATCCGCTGGTGCTGGAAGGCATTCGCGAAACCAAGGCCGGCAAGAAGCTGCCGCCGCTGGTCGATTCGCCGCAGGCCGGCGCCGCCGAAGCGCTGTACGGCATCGGCGCCTCGCTGACCCGGCGCGGCGGCGAGGACCTGGCGCTGGTCTACCTTCAGCTGGCGCTGTATCTCGAGC
Organism: Rhodopseudomonas sp. BAL398; assembly: GCF_033001325.1. Classification (NCBI taxonomy): domain Bacteria; kingdom Pseudomonadati; phylum Pseudomonadota; class Alphaproteobacteria; order Hyphomicrobiales; family Nitrobacteraceae; genus Rhodopseudomonas; species Rhodopseudomonas sp. BAL398. The sequence goes on along the minus strand of NZ_CP133111.1, from coordinate 3,417,878 downwards.
CCAATCACGCATTGGCGCTGTTGTCGCTGGGCGATCTCTACGAGGCGGTGAAGAAGCCGCAGATGGCGATCAATGTCTATGAGAGGGTGCCGGCCAATTCGCCGCTGAAGCGCAATGCGCAGATCCAGCTCGCGACCGATCTGGATGCCTCCGACCGCAGCGAGGAGGCCATCAAGATCCTGAAGGCGGTGACCGCCGAAGATCCGAAGGATCTCGAGGCGATCATGGCGCTCGGTAATATCGAGCGCGGCCGCAAGAAGTTCGCCGATTGCGCGCAGACCTATTCGCAAGGCATCGACGCGCTGACCGGCACCGAAAAGAACGTCTGGGTCTATCATTATTTCCGCGGCATCTGCGAGGAGCGCTCCAAGCAGTGGGCCAAGGCGGAAGTCGACATGAAGAAGGCGCTGGAACTGCAGCCGGAGCAGCCGCACGTCCTCAACTATCTGGGCTATTCCTGGATCGATCAGGGCATCAATCTCGACGAAGCCATGAAGATGATCAAGCGCGCGGTCGAACAGCGGCCCGATGACGGCTACATCGTCGATTCGCTGGGCTGGGCCTATTTCCGCATCGGCAATTACGATGAGGCGGTCAAGAATCTCGAACGCGCGGTCGAGCTGAAGCCGGAAGATCCGACCATCAACGACCATCTGGGCGATGCCTATTGGCGCGTCGGCCGCACGCTGGAGGCCAAGTTCCAGTGGGCGCATGCGCGCGATCTGAAGCCCGAGGCGGACCAGCTGCCGAAGATCGAGGACAAGATCGCCAATGGCCTGCCGGAGGACACTTCGGCGGCAGCCTCGGCGGAAAAGAAAAAAGAAGACGGCAAGGGCGGCTGAGTTGAGCGATGCAATGCCGATGCCCGCGCTGATCGATCAGGCGCGCGCCAAGGTCAACCTGACCCTGCGGGTGATCGGTCGCCGTGCCGATGGCTATCATGAGCTCGAAAGCGTGGTGGCCTTCGCCGATTGTGCCGACCGGCTGACGCTGCGGCCCGGCCCGCGGCTCAGCCTGGTGACGGCCGGGCCGCGCGCGCAGGAATGCGGCGACAGCGCCGACAATCTGGTGATCAAGGCGGCGCGGTTGCTCGGCGAACGCGTCGCGGGGCTGCGCAGCGGCGAATTCACGCTCGACAAGCAATTGCCGGTCGCGGCCGGGATCGGCGGCGGGTCGGCGGATGCCGCCGCGGCGCTGCGGCTATTGGCCCGCGCCAACGAACTTGCGCCCGACGATGCCCGGCTGCTCGAGGTCGCGCGCTTGACCGGCGCCGACGTGCCGGTCTGCATCGGGTCGGCACCGTGCATCATGGCCGGCGTCGGCGAGCGGTTGTCGCCGCTGGCTTTGCCGGCGCTGCCCTGCGTGATGGTCAATCCGCGTCTGCCGGTCGCCACCAAGGATGTGTTCGCCGCGCTCGGCCTGCGCGCCGGCGTGATGCGGGTCGGCGCCAAGGATGTGCTGCGCTCGGCCGCGTGGCCGAACGGCAAGGCTTCGACCAACGACTGGATCGCGGCGCTGAAAGCCAGCGGCAACGATCTCGAGGCGCCGGCCCTGAAGGTCGAGCCGGTGGTCGGCGAGGTGCTGGCGGCGTTATCGAAGACGCAGGGCGCGCGACTGGCGCGAATGTCGGGATCGGGCGCGACCTGCTTTGCGATCTTTTCCAGTGACGCCGATGCGCAAGCGGCGGCGCAGACGATCGAGCGCGACCATCCGGGATGGTGGGTCCATGCCGGGACGCTGAGCTAGACTCCGCGGCTCGCAACGAAACTGCGGCCGAACAGCCATGCGACCGATCGCGTTGGTCGTAGTGGTCAGCGAGCCGGCGGTGCGCTCACGCATCGGTGATTTCCCGCGCGACACAATGCAATCTGGATTTGTGTCCAGATGCGATAGATTGGCGCGTAGCGGGGCGTTGCCAGTCACAAGTATCAGTGGGATTTGAACCATGCCTCCTGTCGCGCCTTCTACGACGTCCGTTGCCAATTCATCGGTTCCCAATTCATTGCTGCTGTCGCGCGGCGTGGCGCGGCTTGAGAACACGCTCAAGCTGACCACCGCGATTCTGGCGCTGGCCGCCGGGGTCTATACCTATCTCGGTGTGCGCGAACTGCTCAATGGCAGTGCGACCACGGTGTTCTTCGCCGCGGTGATCTATTCGGTCGCGGTCTCGGTCGGCATCTATGCGTTCTGGATCTTCATGATGCAGTTCATGCCGCACATCATGCACCGCACCGGGCGCGGCCTGATGTTCGGCTGCATGCTGTTGGGATCGCTGATGATCGTAGCGATGTCGTCATGGCTCAACGCCTCCGCGCTGGCCGGGGCGGCGGCGATCCAGCAGCATCTGTCGATCGCGGCGCAGAACTACGCGCGCGATCTCAACACCGCCAACACCAATGCCATCGCGGCGCTCGGGCTGCTGCCCGACATTCAGCTGGCGTCGTCGCGCTTCGCCAAGCTGGCGGATGCCGAACGCGCCGGCTCGCTGACCGGCACCGCCGGGTCGGGCACCGTGGTGCAGTTGCTGACCCAGATGTCCGGACAGCTCGATGGTCTCGGCCAGGAAGTGCAGGCCTCGGGCAAGCGGGTCTCGACGCTGTTCGAGGAGGGCAGCAAGCACCTCGCCCGCATGCGCGAATTGATTTCCGATCGCGGTCCGATCGCGACCCGCAGCGACGGCTTTGCCACCGAGGCGCTGGCGCTGATGGGGGTGATCGCCAATCTGCAGCAGACCTCGGTCGCGCCGGCGGTGAAGCGGGCGGCGACCTCGCTCGCATCCGGCTTCATCGCGCCGGCCGCGGGCGGCCGCAGCGCCGATCTCGCCGAGCGGCAGACCGCGGTGGTCGGCAAGGTCGAAAGCTCGATCGCTGCGCAGGCGGCCTCGCTCGCTGGTGCCGCCGACAACATCCTGCAGACCCCGAAGGTCGAACCGGAGCGATTCCAGACGCTGTCGCCCGCTGAGGCGGTGCTGCGCTATGCCGGCGATTTCATCCCGAGCTGGGCCGGGGCGATTTCGATCGACCTGATGCCGGCGGTGCTGGTGCTGATCCTTTGCGTGGTGCATGCGGCGATCCGCCGCGAAGGATTGCCGGCGGCGAGTGCCACCAATATGACCGCCGGCGAGCTGATGGCGGCGCTGCAGATGGCGCGCGACCTCGAGACCGCGCGGCGGCAGGTGCCGGGCGAAACCAAACCCGCGCCGCCGCCCGAATCGCCCGAGGCTGCCCCCCACCCGGCGTCCGAACCTGCGATCGAGCCCGCCGCGGCCGATGAAAACGTGACGGCGCTGTCCTCGGCGCGGCACGGCAAGTAGCGCCGTGATGTCGGCCTCGGTGCAGCAGCGCTTTCACGCCTGGCTGTCGGGCAATCCCGACGAGTCGGTGATCCGCTGGATTTTTCGCGCCGTGCTGGTCGTGACCTTTGCCGTGCTGATGGTCGATCTCGCCACGCTCAATGGCTGGATCGCCCCGGCCGATAGCGGGCTGCCGCCGGCCGAGCGCAGTCCCTCGCCAGGCTTCGAGCTGCCGGCGATCCTGGCACCGTTACTGCCTGGCGGCGGTGACCGTCGCCAGGCGCCGCTGCCGCGGCCCGATGGTGCGCTGGCCAAGCCGATCACCTTCGAATTGGTCGGCGGCGGCAAATTGATGGCGACCGGCACCATCACGCCGGGAAGCGCGGAGGCATTCGCGGCGGAGCTCGCGCGGCGCGGCGACTACGTCAAGACCGTGGTGCTGAATTCACCGGGCGGCTCGGTCGGCGATGCGCTGGTGATGGGCAAGCTGATCCGCGACAAGGGGCTCGCCACCGAGGTCGAGCCAGGCAAATATTGCGCCTCGTCCTGCCCGCTGGTGCTGTTCGGCGGAACGGAGCGTCGCGTCGGCGCCAAGGCGGCGGTCGGCGTGCATCAGGTGTTTGCGCTGCGTTCGGCCGACGGCACCGCGCCGCGCGACCAGATGAGCGCCGCGCAGCAAATCTCGGCGCGCTGCCAGCGCTATCTCGGCGAGATGGGAATCGACCTGCAGGTCTGGGTCCACGCCATGGAAACGCCGAAGGACAAATTGTTCGTCTTCACGCCGGCGGAATTGCAAACGCTGAAGATTGTCACCGCGCCGGTCGCCGGTGTGGCTCCGGCGATGGCTAAACCGAAGCCGTGACCTCAACGGCGACCGCAATGGCTTGAGACGGCTCGCAGTTGCGAGAAGTGGCGATCGTATCAAAGTCGATGCAATCGTGAGCGCTTTAGTCACATTTGCCAATCATTCTCACGAGGTCAAGGCGCGGACCTGATGCGGTCTTCGCCGAGTAGATACCCGGTCAGTGGATCGCCTTCTTCATAGGCGCAGAACGAATGCGACGCGGTCGCATCCGATCGACGGCTGGTCCGCGCAGTCAATCCGCGTCGGCTTGCGACGCTCATTCCTTGGAGGCTTGCCATGATTCGAATTCTCAGTTCGCCGCGCACGATCCTCGCCGCGCTCTCGCTCTCCGTGCTGGGCATGGTGGCGATTGACGTGAAGCCCGCCGATGCCGCCGTGGTTTGCGGCCCCCGCGGCTGCGTTGCTCGTCCGGTTGCCCGGCTCGGCGTTGCGCCGGTCGCCCGCCTTGGCGGTCCGGTCGGCGTCGGACGTGTCGGCTATGGTCGCGCCGGCGTCGGTTATGGGCGCGCTGGCGTCGGCCGTGCTGGTTACGGCGTCAATCGTGGCGGTCCGGTCAATCGCGTCGGCCGTCGCTAACTTACGACCGGAATCAGCGACGGTCTCCGGCAGCGGCGACCGTCGCGCGGCTCAATGCGACCGCGCCAGGCAGAACGCCACCACCTGTTCGAGCGCGCTCTTCATCGGTGACGAGGGAAACAGCGCCAGCGCATCGACCGCCATCGCGCCATAATGCTGGGCGCGCTGGATGGTGTCCTCCAGCGCCCGATGCTTCTGCATCAGGCCGATCGCCTGGTCGAGATCGTTCTCGGCGATCTCGCCGCGCTCCAGCGCGCGGACCCAGAAGCCGCGCTCGGCGTCGTTGCCGCGGCGGAATGCCAGCACCACCGGCAGCGTGATCTTGCCCTCGCGGAAATCGTCGCCGACATTCTTGCCGAGCTTGGCGGCCTTGCCGCCATAATCGAGCACGTCGTCGACCAGCTGAAAGGCGATGCCGAGATTCATCCCGACCGAGCGGCAGGCGGTTTGTTCCGGCTTCGGCCGGCCGGCGATTACCGGGCCGACTTCGCAGGCGGCAGCGAACAATTCGGCGGTCTTGCCGCGGATCACCGCGAGATATTCGTCCTCGGTGGTGGCGGTGTTCTTGGCGGCGGCGAGCTGCATCACTTCGCCTTCGGCGATGGTGGCGGCGGCGGTGGACAGAATATCGAGCGCGCGCAGATTGCCGACCTCGACCATCATCCGGAACGCCTGGCCGAGCAGGAAATCGCCGACCAGCACGCTGGCCTCGTTGCCCCACAGCATCCGCGCCGACAGCTTGCCGCGGCGCAATTCACTCTCGTCGACGACGTCGTCATGCAGCAGCGTGGCGGTGTGCATGAACTCGACCGAGGCGGCGAGCTTGATGTGGCCGTCGCCCGAATAGCCGGTGAGGTTGGCCATCGCCAGCGTCAGCATCGGCCGCAGCCGCTTGCCGCCCGAGGAAATCAGATGGTTGGCGACCTCGGGTATCATCGTGACTTCCGAGCCGGTCCGCGACAAGATCGTTGCGTTGACGCGGTCCATATCCGCCGCGACAAGTTCGACCAATTGATCTATCGAGGCAGTCGAAGGGCCCTCGAAGGGTACGATAACGGCCACGCTGGGTCTCCACATTCCGGGAGCATTACAGGCGAGAAGATAGCGGCTCGCATGAAACTGCTCTGATTCCAAAGCCGGGGCGATAAACGGGCATTCGGGCCACGATCGCCCGGCCAATTCGCCCCGTTCGTCGAAGCTCACACTATAACATCAGAACGACCGTGTAACGAGATGCGGCTTTCGGACCGCGCTCGATCGAGCGGCAGCTATAATGCAGGGATCAAGGGAGAAGCAAGCGTGCGGGAACTGGTGCGGACCAACGACGTGGTGCTGGTATCGGCGATCGGTGCATTGCTCGATGGCGCCGATATCGACCATCTGGTGCTGGACCAGAATATGAGCATTCTCGAAGGCTCGGTCGGCGTGATTCCACGTCGTATTCTGGTGCATGACGACGATCACCGCGCGGCCTGTCAGGTTTTGACTGACGCGGGGCTGAGCAAGGAACTGCGTGCCCATGAGTGATTCGGCCGACCTCACCGAGAACGGGTTTCTCGGCGGGCGGCTGCGGTTGCGGCAACCGAAAACCGGCCATCGCGCCGGTCATGATGCGATGCTGCTGGCGGCCGCGACAGTGGCGCGGCCCGGCGATCGCGTGGTCGAATTCGGCGCCGGCGTCGGCGCCGCGGGCCTTGCTTTGGCTATGCGCGTCAACACCATCGACCTGGTGCTGGCCGAGATCGATCCGGTACTGGCAGAGCTGGCGCGCGCCAATGCCGAATTGAACGATTTGCCGGCGCAGATCTGCGTGCTGGATGTCGCGGCCAGCGCCGATGCCTTCGCGGCCGTCCGGCTTCTCCCTGACAGCGCCGACGCGGTGCTGATGAACCCGCCATTTCACGATGCCGCGCGTCATCGCGCTTCGCCCGACGAGGCGCGGCAAATTGCCCATGTGGCGAGCGCGACAACCCTGCGATCCTGGGTCCATGCGGCGCGCCGGGTGCTGAAATCGGGCGGCGGCCTGACCTTGATCTGGCGCGCGGATAATCTCGGCGAGGTGCTGGCGGAGCTGGAGCACGGCTTCGGCAGCGTCGCGGTGCTGCCCGTGCATGGCAAAGCCGAGCGGCCGGCGATCCGGATCCTCGTCCGGGCGGTCAAGGGCGGGCGCGCGCCACTGACGCTGCATCCGGGGTTGATGTTGAACGATGCGGCGGGAAGGCCGACCGCGGCGGCCCAGGCGGTGCTCGATGGGCGACAGCTGCTACCGCTGGCGTTGCTGTAGGCGCGCCGGCGAGGTGGAACGTCGCGCGGAGTCCGGCGTCACGTCAGAGCCGAGATAGGGCCGCCGATTAGCGCGGCTGGGTCTCGGATTCGGGTTTCGATTCCGAGGTGAAATGCACCGCGGTCAGGATTGCGGCGATCAGCAGCATCAGCAGGTAGATTTTCATGGTGCTCTCCACTGCGCCAAATGCGGCCCATACCTATATGAACTCGAGGTCGCCTCGTTCCAACGGTTTGGCAAATATTGGGTAGAAAAAAATGGTTAATGTGAGGGTAACGCCATGAGCGAGCAGACCGCTGACGATCGAACCGCGCCGGGCCTGCTGGATGGGCTGGTGAGGTTCATCCCGCAGAAGTGGCGGCCCGGTGTTCCGGTAGTCCCGGTGGTGCGGCTGTCCGGCGTGATCGGGGCGGTGACGCCGCTGCGGCCCGGCATGTCGCTGGCCGGCGTTGCGCGGCTGCTGGAGCGGGCATTTGCCACCCGCAACGCCAAGGCGGTGGCGCTGGCGATCAATTCGCCGGGCGGCTCGCCGGTGCAGTCGCGGCTGATCTATCTGCGGATTCGCCAGCTCGCCGCCGAGAAGAAGCTGCCGGTGCTCGCCTTTGTCGAGGACGTCGCGGCCTCCGGCGGCTACATGCTGGCCTGCGCCGCCGACGAGATCTATTGCGATCCGTCGTCGATCCTGGGGTCGATCGGCGTGGTCGGCGGCACTTTCGGCTTCCCCGAGCTGTTGAAGAAGATCGGCGTCGAGCGGCGGCTTTATATCGCGGGCGAGCACAAAGCGCAGCTCGATCCGTTCCTGCCGGAAGATCCGGCCGATGTGGCGCGGATCAAGGCGCTGCAGCGGGAAATCCACGCGCTGTTCATCTCGCTGGTCAAGGACAGCCGCGGCGCCCGGCTGAAGGCGAATGAGGACGTGTTGTTTTCCGGTGAATACTGGGCCGGCAAGACCTCGGTGGAGATGGGGCTGGCCGACGAGATCGGCGAGCTGCGCTCGGTATTGCGGGCGCGGTTCGGCGACAAGGTGCGGACCCCGGTGATCGCGCAACCGTCGGGCATGCTGGCGGGCTTGCTCGGCCGCAAATCCGGCGCCGGCGTGAGCGCCATGGACGGCGTCTCCGGGCTTCCGGACGCCCTGGTGTCGGCGCTCGAAGCCCGCGCGATCTGGGCCAAATACGGCTTTTGAAAGGTGGCGCCCGCGCCAATTCGCCTCGCCGGATCCGATTGCGGCGGCCCCCGGCTTGCGCGAAGATGGGGACGGGGACGTGAGAGATAAGGATCGATCGATGCCGCCGCTGATTGCACTCGCTGGCGCCCTTGGAGGCATAGCCGTGATTCGCTGGGCGTTTCGGACCGCCCACAGGATCAATCAGGAGTTGGATGAGGCGCGAAGCGCGATCCTCGCCGAGGCGAAAAGCCGGACCGAGATGCCGACGTTGCGGCAGGATCCGATCACCGGCGCCTATCGGCCGGGCTAATCCGTCGCCGGATACATCAGCCGCAGATCTGAAAGGCGCGGGAGGCGCAGCAGACACACTTGCGCCGGCTTCGGGGCGAGGCACCACCCGTAAAGCCGGCAAGCAAGCCTGGAGGTCTTCTGTTTGGCGGCGGCCCACAGGCCGTTGCGCCGATGTCTATTCAATGCCCATCCCCGCCGATGGTTCCCAGCTCGCTCGCCGCTATGGTTAATTTTGCGTTAGCGCGGCCGGAAGCCGGTGCGGACATTGCCTTGATTCCGCGGTGGCGCGCCGATACGGTCCCGCGCGCCCTGCATCCTTACGAATCTCAAAGCCGATCATGGACCAAATGCCTGCCCATATGCGCCCGGAACGCTCGTTCCAGGGCCTGATCCTGACGCTGCAGCGGTTCTGGGCCGATTATGGCTGCGTGATCCTGCAGCCCTACGACATGGAGGTCGGTGCCGGCACCTTCCATCCGGCCACCACGTTGCGCGCGCTCGGCCCCCGGCCGTGGCGCGCCGCCTATGTGCAGCCGTCGCGCCGGCCCAAGGATGGCCGCTATGGCGAGAACCCGAACCGGCTGCAGCATTATTACCAGTTCCAGGTGATCATCAAACCGTCGCCGCCGGATCTGCAGGAGCTCTATCTGAAATCGCTGGCCGCGATCGGCGTCGACACCGCGCTGCACGACGTGCGCTTCGTCGAGGACGATTGGGAGAGCCCGACGCTGGGCGCCTGGGGGCTCGGCTGGGAATGCTGGTGCGACGGCATGGAAGTGTCGCAATTCACTTATTTCCAGCAGGTCGCCGGCGTCGAATGCGCGCCGGTGGCGGGCGAACTGACCTACGGCCTGGAACGGCTGGCGATGTATGTGCAGGGCGTCGACTGGGTCTACGACCTCAACTTCAACGGCCGCGAGGGCGACGAAAAAGTCACCTATGGCGACGTCTTCCTGCAGACCGAGAAGGAATATTCCCGGCACAATTTCGAACATTCCGACGCCGACATGCTGTTCAAGCAATTCGTCATGGCGGAAGAGGCCTGCAAGAAATATCTCGACGCCGGCTGGAAAGACGGCAAGCGCGAGGCGCATCTGATGGCGCTGCCGGCCTATGACCAGTGCATCAAGGCCAGCCACGTCTTCAACCTGCTCGACGCGAGAGGCGTGATCTCGGTGACCGAACGCCAAAGCTATATCGGCCGCGTCCGCGACCTCGCCAAAGCCTGCGGCGAAGCCTGGCTGCACACCGAGGCGGGTGGGGCGGCGACTTAGCAGCGAGCGGGGTGGGGTGGCTGCGGTGCGTTGTGGTCAGGCGACGCCGCGATTCACCCTCCCCTGGAGGGGGAGGGTCGATGCGAGCGTAGCTCGCATCGGGGTGGGGTGACAGCGGTAGTAATATGGCCAAGCGGTCGATCAGCGACTTCAAACGCCAGAGTGCAAACAGGCTACGCGCCGATGCGACCGCCGCCGAGCAAATCCTCTGGCGGCATTTGCGACGGCTCGATGTGAGGGGAAGTCACTTCAGGCGACAGGTGGTGATCGGTCCCTACATCGCCGATTTCGCCTGCCTTGCCGAAAAACTGATCGTCGAGGTCGACGGTTCGCAACACGGCGAGGATGAGGGGCTGCAACGCGACGAGGTCCGGACCCGCTGGCTCGAGTCGGAAGGTTTTCGAGTGATACGATTTTGGAACAATGACGTGATGAGCAAGACCGACGCCGTGTTGGACGCGATCCACACCATGATCGCTGTCACCCCACCCCGCCTGCCTGCGGCAGGCGACCCTCCCCCTCCAGGGGAGGGTGAAGCCCCGCGTGGGGAGAAGCACTAATGCCCGATCTTCTGCTCGAATTGTTCTCCGAGGAAATCCCGGCGCGGATGCAGGCCAAGGCGGCCGAGGATCTGCGGCGGATGGTGACCGACAAATTGGTCGCCGAGGGGCTGGTCTATGACGGCGCCAAGGCGTTTGCGACGCCGCGGCGGCTGGCGCTCACGGTGCACGGCATTCCGGCGCGGCAATCGGACCTGAAAGAAGAACGCAAGGGTCCGCGCGTCGGCGGCCCGGATGCCGCGATCGCCGGCTTTCTCAAGGCCACTGGGCTCGCCTCGCTCGACGAAGCCAAGATCCAGCGCGACCCCAAGAAGGGCGATTTCTACATCGCGCTGATCGAAAAGCCCGGCCGGCCGACGCTCGACGTGCTGGCCGAGATCATTCCGCTGATCATCCGCACCTTTCCGTGGCCGAAATCGATGCGCTGGGGCGCGCGCTCGGCGCGATCCGGCGCGCTGCAATGGGTGCGGCCGCTGCATGCGATCACCGCGACTTTCGGCATCGATACCGAGGAGCCCGAGCTGGTGCCGTTCGAACTCAACGGCATTAATTCGGGCCAGACCACCTACGGCCATCGCTTCATGGCGCCGGCGCCGATCAGCGTGCGCCGCTTCGCCGATTACGAGGCCAAATTGTTCGACGCCAAGGTGGTGCTCGACCCGCAGCGTCGCCGCGATATCATCCTGGCCGACGCGCGCACTTTGGCGCAGGCGCAGAATTTCGAACTGGTCGAGGACCAGGCCTTGCTCGACGAAGTCTCCGGCCTGGTCGAATGGCCGGTGGCGCTGATGGGCTCGTTCGATCCGGCCTTCCTGTCGATCCCCGGCGAAGTGATCCGCGCCACCATCCGCACCAATCAGAAGTGCTTCGTGGTGCGGCAGCCTTCACCTCTCCCCGCCGGGGAGAGGTCGCCGCGCGCCAGCGCGGCGGGTGAGGGGGCTCAGCCCGCTCCCGAGGCGAATCCCCCTCACCCGGCACTGCGTGCCGACCTCTCCCCACAGGGGAGAGGTGAAGATAAGCTCGCCAACAAATTCATCCTCACCGCCAATATCGAGGCCAGCGACGGCGGCGCGGCGATCACCGCCGGAAATGAGCGGGTGATCCGCGCGCGGCTCTCCGATGCGAAATTCTTCTACGAGACCGATCTGAAAACCAGTCTGGAAGACCGGCTGGCGAAATTCGACAATATCGTGTTTCACGAAAAGCTCGGCAGCCAGGGCGAGCGCATCAAACGGATCGTGCGCCTCGCCGCCGAGATCGCGCCACTGGTCGGCGCCGATGTCGAAAAGACCAAGCGCGCCGCGCTGCTGTGCAAGGCGGATCTGTTGACCGAAGTGGTCGGCGAATTCCCCGAGCTGCAGGGCCTGATGGGCAAGTACTACGCGCTGGCGCAAGGCGAAGACGCAAGCGTCGCCGCCGCCAGCGAGGAGCACTACAAGCCGCAAGGCCCCGCCGACCGGGTGCCGACCGATCCGGTGAGCATCGCGGTGGCGCTGGCCGACAAGATCGATACGCTGGTCGGGTTCTGGGCGATCGACGAAAAGCCGACGGGGAGCAAGGATCCTTATGCATTGCGACGTGCAGCGCTGGGGGTGATCAGGCTCGTTGCTGACAACGCGATGCGTGTCGGCCTCTCGCCGATCATTACTCTTGCACAAGAATGGATCCACGAAGCTGTTCACGGAAACACGACCGCATTCGACGTTGATCGAGAGGGAAAGTTGAGCAATCCGAGGGATATTCCCTTCGATCGCGGCTTGCCTAGTAGTCTCCTCTCCTTCTTCGCCGACCGCTTAAAAGCCCAACTCCGCGAGCAGGGCGCGCGGCACGATCTCGTCGATGCGGTATTTTCGCTGGGCGGTCAGGACGACCTGTTGATGGTGGTGCGTCGCGTCGAGGCGCTGGCCGCGTTCCTGGCCACCGACGACGGCAAGAATCTGCTGGCCGGCGTCAAGCGCGCGGCGAATATTTTGCGGATCGAGGAAAAGAAGGACGCGCGGACATATGACGGCGCGCCCGACGCGTCGCTCTATGGCTCCGACGAGGAAAAGGCGCTGGCCGCCGCGATCGATCGGGCCAAGACGGACGCGACAGCAGCGGTCGCCAAGGAGGACTTCGCCGCGGCGATGTCTGCTTTGGCCAGACTGCGGCCGTCGGTCGATGCGTTCTTCGACAAGGTGAAGGTCAATGACGACGACAAAGCCGTGCGCGAAAACCGCCTGAAGCTGCTCAACGAGATCCGCGCCGCGACGCGCGCGGTGGCGGATTTTTCCAAGATCCAGGATTAGGTCGCGCCAGGGTTCGTCATTCCGGGGCGCGAGGCCGCAGGCCGAGCGAACCCGGAATCTCGCCGCGCGCACGTCTTGCGCACCCGCAGCGACCAAGCCGCGAGATTCCGGGTTCGCTCGCAGCTGTCGCTGCTCACGCCCCGGAATGACCGGGCGATGGTGTGACGCCGGTCGCGCCCGCGCATGACGCCGAGGGCGCCTCGCCACCCGAAATATATCGACACATCCGGAAATATTTACGCCGCGTTAACCACGACCTGAAAAGGTCGGGGCCGGTAACGGATTCTTAATCGTTGCTTGCACAGCAGGCGGTATCCGATGACTTCGATCGGCAGCAATCTCAACGCTTACGCGCAATATGGCTCGGCCTATGCCCGCGCCGCGGCGACGCAGCCGTCGCTGGCCAATGTGCTGTCGGCGGGCGAGGGCAATGCCAACGCGGCGACCAATCTGACGCTGTCGGATGCGGCCCGCGCGCAGCTTGCCGGCACCGCCACGCAGCCGGATTTCACCACCGTCACCGCGCAGGCGCGTAGCGCGCTCGACGGGCTTTATGCCGCCGCCAAGGTCTCGGGCCCGCTCGGCGCCGACGGCAAGCCGAGCGTCGATCTGTCGTCGCTGGATCGCCGCGCGCTGTTCGCGGTCGCCACCAACAATGCCGGCAAATTCACCGCCGACGAACAAAGCGTGGCCGCGGCCGAACTCGGCCAGCGGTTCAACGACGCTTTGGCGCCCGCCACCGCGACCGCGAAACTGACCGGGGATTTTAGCGGCATCTACAAGGCCGCGCTGACCTATCTCGACGGCGCCAGCAGCGAGGAAAAGGCCTCCGCCCTATGGACCGCGCAGCGCGCCGCGGTGGCAAAGGGCGTGCAGGCCACCCAGCAGGATCCGGCCAAGGCGCCCTCCGGCATCGCCAATGATCCGGTCGCGACCTATCTGGCGCAGGATTCCGCCGGCGTCGTTGCTCAGACGCAGGATTTCTCCAGCGTCGCCAAGACGGCCCGCGCCGCGCTCGATGCCCAGTCCAAAGCTGCCGCGGCGGCCGGCAAGGAGCTGGTGTTCGATGCCGGCCGCAAGACCGGCCAGCTCGCCGATTTGACGGCGATCGACAATCGCGCGCTCTCGGCGATCTCGCTCAACAAGGATCAATTGTTCTCGCCGCAGGAAAGCTTCGCCGCCAAGCAGGAGCTGAATGCGCGCAACCGCGCCAGCATCCTGACCGCGCTGAACCAGAGCCAGAGCAGCGGCGATCCGACCCAGCTCAGCCTCGGCATCCTCAACGCCTATTCGGCGATGAGCGACGAGGAGCGCCAGGCTTCGAACTGGACCCCGTCATTCCGCGACAATGCGGTGCAAAGCTACAAAACCACCAAATCGCTGCTGTCGATGCTGAACGCCTAACAGCCGGCCGCGGACAGAGAAAAGCCCCGTCCTGCGGGGGAACGGGGCGGGGCTCTCCTGGCTCGGCCGCATTGCTGCGCCTGAGCCTCGTTCGGGCGATGTTGCCGATCACCTGAACGATCCGGCGAAGTGCGGTGTTGAAATCGATCGGTCAATGCGCGAGCCGCCATTATGTTCCGCGGAATCGTCGTGATCGGGTGTTTTCGTCGAAAAGCCCGGGATCGCGATGGAACCGAGCCGGCCGGCGCGGCGTCATCGACTGTTGCTATGCTGGCCCCCGGCGGGCGGCTAAAACCGTGTTGCGATTCGACATCGGCATGGCCGGCGCGGCTCGCTCAATCGTTCCCCTTTTGGAGACATCCCAATGACCATTACGAGCGCCCACATCCCGGCCATTGTCGCTTTGATCGCCGGAATCCTGATTCTGGTGATGCCGCGGCTGCTCAATCTCGTGGTCGCGATCTATTTGATTTGCATCGGATTAATCGGTCTCGGCGCGCTTCGATTCCTGCACCTTTAGTTGGCAAGGACGGCAAGTCGGCTTGCGTGTGGTCGCCAAAACGTGGTGTATGGCGACCACACTTTTTCCTCTTGTGGACTGTTGAAAGCCATGGCCAAAGCCGCTTCGAAGACCAAGAAAAACGTCGCAAAATCAAAGCCTTCCGTGCCCCCGCGGGGCAAGGGTTCCGGTCCCGGCGGCGCCCGAAAGACATTGGTCAAGAGCGCTTCCAAGGCGGCCCCCGCGGTTGCCAAGAAGGCTGTGAAAAAGCCGGCTCCGAAGGCCGCAGTGAAGACCAGCGTCAAGACCGCGAAGAAATTCGCCGCCAAACCGAGCACCAAGCCGGCCCAGCGCGCGGCGACCAAGCCGGTCAACGCCGGCAGGCCCGGCCAGTGGGTCTATACGTTCGGCGACGGCAAGGCCGAGGGCAAAGCCGCGATGCGCGATCTGCTCGGCGGCAAGGGCGCCAACCTCGCCGAGATGGCCAATCTCGGCCTGCCGGTGCCCCCCGGCTTCACCATTCCGACCTCGGTCTGCACCTATTTCTACGCCAATGAGAAGACCTATCCGAAAGAGTTGAAGACCCAGGTCGAGAAGGCGCTGGCCCATGTCGGCAAGCTGACCGGCAAGGGCTTTGGCGACGCCAAGAATCCGCTGCTGGTGTCGGTGCGCTCTGGCGGCCGCGCCTCGATGCCCGGCATGATGGATACCGTGCTCAATCTCGGCCTCAACGACGTCACCGTCGAGGCGCTCGCCGCCAAATCCGGCGACCGCCGCTTCGCCTATGACAGCTATCGCCGTTTCATCACCATGTATGCCGACGTCGTGATGGGCTTTGAGCATCACCACTTCGAGGAAATTCTCGACACCTTCAAGGACGGCAAGGGCTACACGCTCGACACCGATCTCACCGGCGACGAATGGGTCGAGATGGTTGGCGCCTACAAGGAAGCGCTGATGCGCGAGACCGGCGAGGAGTTTCCGCAGGACCCGCACGCCCAGCTATGGGGCGCGGTCGGCGCGGTGTTCTCCTCGTGGATGAACGCGCGCGCGGTGACCTATCGCAAGCTGCACGACATTCCGGAATCCTGGGGCACCGCCGTCAATGTGCAGGCGATGGTGTTCGGCAATATGGGCGAGACCTCGGCCACCGGCGTTGCCTTCACCCGTAATCCCTCGACCGGCGAGAGCCGGCTCTATGGCGAATTCCTGATCAACGCCCAGGGCGAAGACGTCGTCGCCGGCATCCGTACCCCGCAGGACATCACCGAGATTGCCCGGCAGGAATCCGGCTCCGACAAGCCGTCGATGGAGCTGGCGATGCCGGCCGCCTACAAGGAGCTGACGCGGATCTACAAGATGCTGGAGAAGCATTACCGCGACATGCAGGACATGGAATTCACCGTCGAGCAGGGCAAGCTGTGGATGCTGCAGACCCGCGGCGGCAAGCGCACCGCCAAGGCGGCGCTGCGGATTGCGGTCGAACTGGCCGCCGAGGGCGTGATCAGCAAGAATGACGCGGTGTTGCGGATCGATCCGGCCTCGCTCGATCAGTTGCTGCATCCGACCATCGACCCCGACGCCAAGCGCGACGTGATCGCGACCGGGCTTCCGGCCTCGCCGGGCGCCGCCTCCGGCGAGATCGTGTTCTCTTCGGACGAAGCCGCCAAGCTGCAGGCCGACGGCCACAAGGTGATTCTGGTCCGGATCGAGACCAGCCCGGAAGACATCCACGGCATGCACGCCGCTGAAGGCATTCTCACCACCCGCGGCGGCATGACCTCGCACGCCGCGGTGGTGGCGCGCGGCATGGGCAAGCCCTGCGTCTCCGGCTGCGGTTCGGTGCGGGTCGATTACGGCCGCGGCACCATGACGGTCGGCGATCGCACCTTCAAGACCGGCGACATCATCACCATCGATGGCGCGCTCGGCCAGGTGCTGGCCGGGCGGATGCCGATGATCGAGCCGGCGCTGTCGGGCGAGTTCAACACCCTGATGGGTTGGGCCGATCAGGTCCGCAAGCTCGGCGTCCGCGTCAATGCCGACACCCCGGACGACGCCCGCACCGCGATCAAGTTCGGCGGCGAGGGCATCGGCCTGTGCCGCACCGAGCACATGTTCTTCGAAGAAACCCGGATCCGCACCGTGCGCGAAATGATCCTGTCGCAGGACGAGCAGTCGCGCCGCGCCGCCTTGGCCAAGCTGCTACCGATGCAGCGCGCGGATTTCGTCGAACTGTTCGAGATCATGAAGGGCCTGCCGGTGACGGTACGGCTGCTCGATCCGCCGCTGCATGAGTTCCTGCCGCACAGCCAGGCCGAGATCGAAGAAGTCGCCCGCGCGATGAATACCGATCCGCGGCTGCTCGCCGACCGGGCCCGCGAACTCGCCGAGTTCAATCCGATGCTCGGCTTCCGCGGCTGCCGGCTGGCGATCGCCTATCCGGAAATCGGCGAGATGCAGGCCCGCGCCATTTTCGAAGCCGCGGTCGAAGCCGAGAAACGCACCGGCGCCGCCGTCGGTCTCGAAGTCATGGTGCCGCTGATCGCCACCAAGATGGAATTCGATCTGGTCAAGGCGCGGATCGATGCCACCGCGCAGGCGGTGATGCGCGAGACCGGCGCCAAGCTCAGCTACAGCGTCGGCACCATGATCGAGCTGCCGCGGGCCTGCCTGATGGCCGGCGGGATCGCCGAGACCGCCGAGTTCTTTTCGTTCGGCACCAATGATCTCACCCAGACCACTTACGGCATCAGCCGCGACGATGCCGCAAGCTTCCTCGGCACCTACATCGCCCGCGGCATCCTGACGGTCGATCCCTTCATCAGCATCGATCGCGACGGCGTCGGCGAATTGGTGAAGATCGGGGTGGCGCGCGGCCGTGAGACCCGCCCGAACCTCAAGGTCGGGATCTGCGGCGAACATGGCGGCGATCCCGCCTCTGTGGCGTTCTGCCACGAGGTCGGGCTGGACTACGTGTCGTGCTCGCCCTACCGGGTGCCGATCGCCCGGTTGGCCGCGGCCCAGGCCGCGCTCGGCAAGGCGATCTCAAGTCAGGCGTAAGTCTCAATTCCGTGTGACTTCGGAAATCTTCGGAAATGCCCCGGTTCGTCCGGGGCATTTTCGTGTGAATTGCGGAAAAGTCTCGGGTGCCATGCGGAATGATCCCGAGCTTTCCATCGCGGTTTAGATATGCGATGCCGGTACGGTGACATGCACACTTGCCATACGCCAGCTGTTCGCGATCTTGATGATCGCGGGCCTCGTGCTGGCGCCGCTGTCCCGGCCCGCGATGGCCGGCATGGCATCGGGTGCGGCGATGGCCGGACATGCGTCGGACGGCGACGAGATGGCCGGCCATGCGATGGACGACATGACGATGGCCGAGATGGCGACCGCCGAGATCGCCGTGCCGTCCTGTCCCTCGAAGGCGCCGACGTCGCGGGATTGCGACCGCTGCCTGTCGATGACGGGGTGCGGGGCGACCTTCCTCCCCGGAATGCCGACGGCCGTTGCGCTGCTGCTGCGGGTCGGCTCAGACCGCGTCGCCACCTCCCGCAATGATTTCTGGCCTGACGGCCTGGACCATTCACCCCCCGATCATCCACCTCGAATCCTGGTCTGAGCGGCGCTGTCGCGCCGTCTCTGCTGTCGCGCGATCTGATCGCGCGTCTCGACGCATGCCGCTTTGCGGCAAGACCCATCGATTCGAAGGTTATGTCCCATGAAGATCCAGCTCCCGCGCGCCGTCCAGGCCGCGCTCGTCGCCGTTGCGTTGCTCGGCACCACCACCCTCTCGCGCGCCGATATCAAGGACTACGAATTCCGCCTCGCTGAGCCGACCGTCTCGGTCGGCAAGGACAGGATCGTCACCGTTCAGCTGATCAATAAGGCCACCGGCAAGCCGGTGCCGGATGCGGTGATCTTTGCGACCCGGCTCGACATGGGCGCGGACGGCATGCCCGAAATGGCGACCAAGATCGTCCGCGAGCCGGGCGGCGAGCCGGGCAGCTACCGCTTCAAGGCGGTGTTCGGCATGGAAGGCCACTGGACGCTGTCGCTCGGCGCCAAGGTGCAAAGCGAGACCGGGTCGGTCGAAACCAAGCTCGTCATCACGGCGAAGAAATGAGCCGCGCAAGCTTGGCCTGCGCCACCGCCGCCGCTGTGATAGCGGCGGCGAGTGGTGCCGTGTTCGGTGGCGCCGGACGTGTTTGGCATGGGCGCGATGTGGTCGCCGCGCTGGTGACGCCGGCCGCGGCGCAGACCAGCGACGAGCCGATCTATTACCAGGACCCCGACGGCAAGCCGGTCTATTCGCTGACCCCGAAGGCGACCGCCGACGGCCGCGCGTTTCGTCCGGTGCCGGCCTCTGCCGATCTCAACTTCGCCGACGCCGAGCCAGCCCCGGAGCCGGCCGCGCCGGTCGCAACCGACGGCGCGCGAAAAATCAAATTCTATCGCAATCCGATGGGGCTGGCCGATACCTCGCCGGTGCCGAAGAAGGACTCGATGGGGATGAATTACATCCCGGTCTATGAGGGCGAGGATCATGACGACGGCTCGGTGACGCTGTCGCCGCAGAAGATCCAGCGCAGCGGCGTGCAATCCGAACCCGCCGCGATGCGTGTGCTCGTCACCAAGGTCCGCGCGCCGGGCAGCATCCAGCTCGACGAGCGCCGGGTCTCGGTGATCGCGATGCGCTCGGAAAGCTTCATCCAGAGCGTCGCCGACGTCACCACCGGCAGCCGGGTCAGCAAGGGCGAGCCGTTGATGCAGGTCTATTCGCCGACGGTGGCGTCGGCGGCGGCCGAATATGTCTCCACCATCCAGTCGAAGGTCACCGGCGGGGTCCCGTTCTACGGCCGCGGCTCGCGCCAGCGACTGGTCAATCTCGACGTCCCCGAGGCGGCGATCGCCGCGATGGAGAACGGCGGTCCGGTGCCGACCGTGCTGCAATGGACGGCGCCGCGCGACGGCATCGTGCTGGAGCGCAACGCCATCGAGGGCATGCGCGCGCAGCCCGGCGATGTGCTGTTCCGGGTTGCCGATATCTCGGTGGTGTGGGCGCTGATCGACGTCGCCGAGCGCGACCTCGGCGCGCTGGCGATCGGGCAGAGCGTAAGGGTGCACGCGCGCGGATTTCCGGGGCGCGACTTCACCGGCAAAGTCGCGGTGATCTATCCGCAGTTCAACCGCGACACCCGCACCGCGCGGATCCGGGTCGCCTTGGCGAATCCGGATTTCGCGCTGCTGCCGGACATGTATGTCGATGCCGAGATCGACACCGGTGATCCGCAGCCGGTGCTCACCGTGCCGGAAAGTGCGGTGCTGGATTCCGGCGACCGCAAGGTGGTGCTGGTCGAGCTCGGCGCCGGGCGCTACGCGCCGCGCGACGTCAAGACCGGCCATCGCGGCGGCGGTTATGTCGAGCTGCGCGAGGGCGTCACCGACGGCGAGGCGGTGGTGACCGCCGCCACCTTCCTGATCGACGCCGAAAGCAATCTGAATGCCGCCCTGAAGGGCTTTACCGACACAGGAACGACGCCATGATCGCCCGTCTCATTGCCTGGTCGGCCCGCAATTTGCTGTTGGTGCTGTTCGGCGCCGGCTTCGCCGCCGCCGCCGGATTCTACGCGCTGCTGCATCTGCCGCTCGACGCCATCCCGGATCTGTCCGATACCCAGGTGATCATCACCACCGATTATGCCGGCCAGGCCCCGCAGGTGATCGAGGATCAGATCACCTATCCGTTGACCACCGCGATGCTGACGGTGCCGAAATCCAAGGTGGTGCGCGGCTTCTCGTTCTTCGGCGTGTCGTTCATCTATGTGATCTTCGAGGACGGCACCGACATCTATTGGGCGCGATCGCGGGTACTGGAATTCCTCAACGGCGCCGCCTCGCGGCTGCCGGCCGGGGTGGCGCCGACCATCGGACCGGACGCCACCGGCGTCGGCTGGGTCTATCAATATGCGCTGGTGTCGAAAGAGCTGAACCTCGCCGAGACCAGGACGATCCAGGACTGGAATCTGAAATTCGCGCTCGCCAAGGCCGGCGGCGTCGCCGAGATCGCCAGCGTTGGCGGCTTCGTGCGGCAATACAATGTGGTGCTCGATCCGCAACGGCTGCGCGACCTCGGCATTCCGATGCAGAAGGTGCGCGACGCGATCCGCGCCAGCAATGCCGATGTCGGCGGCCGCACCATCGAACTGTCCGAGTTCGAATATATGATCCGCGGCAAGGGCTATCTGAAAGGCGTCGACGATCTCGGCGATGTGGTGCTGAAGAGCAGCGGCGGGACCCCGGTGCTGTTGCGCGACGTCGCCCGCATCGAACTCGGCCCCGATCAGCGGCGCGGCATCACCGAACTCAACGGCGAGGGCGAGGTGGCGAGCGGCATCGTGCTGCAACGCTTCGGCGTCAACGCGCTCGACGTCATCGACAACGTCAAGCAGCGCTTCAAGGAGATCGCTTCCAGCCTGCCGAAATCGCTCGACATCGTCGCGGTCTATGACCGCTCCAATCTGATCAATGCCGCCATTGCCACGCTCAAGCACACGCTGCTCGAGGAGAGCGTGGTGGTGGCGCTGGTCTGTATCGTGTTTCTCTTGCATGTGCGCAGCGCGCTGGTGGCGATCATCATGCTGCCGGTCGGCATCCTGATGGCCTTCGCCGCCATGAAGCTCTTGGGCCTCGGCGCCAACATCATGAGCCTCGGCGGCATCGCGATCGCGATCGGCGCGATGATCGACGCCGCCATCGTGATGATCGAGAACGCCCACAAGCATCTGGAGCGGGCGCCGCCCGGCAAATCGCGGGTCGAGGTGCTGATCGAGGCCGCCGCCGAGGTCGGCCCGGCGCTGTTCTTCAGCCTGCTGATCATCACGGTGTCGTTCATGCCGATCTTCACTTTGGAATCCCAAGAGGGGCGGCTGTTCAGCCCGCTGGCCTTCACCAAGACCTTCTCGATGGCGGCGGCGGCCTTGCTGTCGGTGACGCTGGTGCCGGCCCTGATGGTGCTGTGCGTGCGCGGGCGGATCGTTCCCGAACACAAGAATCCGGTGAACCGTTTTCTGATCTGGATCTATCGCCCGGCGATCCGGGCGGTGATGAAGGCCAAGGTGCCGGTGATCGTCCTGGCGATCGCGGTGCTGGGCGTCACGGTGTGGCCGGCGCGGCAGCTCGGCACCGAATTCATGCCGAGCCTCGACGAAGGCACGCTGCTCTATATGCCGACCACGTTGCCCGGCCTGTCGGTCACCAAGGCGGCTGAATTGCTGCAGACCCAGGACAAGATCATCCGCTCGTTCCAGGAGGTCGCTTCGGTCTATGGCAAGGCCGGCCGCGCTTCGACCGCCACCGATCCGGCGCCGATGGAGATGTTCGAAACCATCATCAATCTGAAGCCGAAAGAACAGTGGCGTCCAGGCGTCACCATCGACAGCCTGACCGCCGAGATGGACCGCGCGCTGCAATTTCCCGGCGTCTCCAACGCCTGGACCATGCCGATCAAATCGCGGATCGACATGCTGTCGACCGGAATTCGCACCCCGGTCGGCGTCAAGGTGATCGGCACCGATCTGGTCGAACTCGACAAGCTCGCCAAGCAGATCGAAAAAGTGTTGAAGGCCGTGCCCGGCACCTCGTCGGCCTATGCCGAGCGCGCGCTCGGCGGCTATTATCTCGACATCGTGCCGGATCGCGCGGCGCTGTCGCGCTACGGCATCGCGATCCAGGATGTCCAGGACGTCATCGCCACCGCGCTCGGCGGCCAGACCGTGACCACCACGGTCGAAGGCCGGCAGCGCTTTTCCGTCAACATGCGCTATCCGCGCAATCTGCGCTCGAGCCCGCAGGAGATCGCCAACGACGTGCTGGTGGCGATGCCGAATGGCGGCGCGGTGCCGCTCGGCGAAATCGCCAGCATCACCCCGAGCCGCGGCCCGGGCTCGATCCGCACCGAGAACGGCCAGCTCGCCACTTACATCTATGTCGATATCCGCGACCGCGACATGGGCGGCTACGTCGCCGATGCCCAGCAGGCGGTCAAGGCGGGCGTCGCGTTTCCCTCAGGCTACTACGTGGTGTGGAGCGGGCAGTACGAATATCTCGAACGTGCCGCGTCACGGCTCAGGATCGTGGTGCCGGTGACGCTCATCATCATCTTCCTGTTGCTCTATCTCAACTTCCGTTCGATCGGCGATACGTTGATCGTGATGGCGTCGCTGCCCTTCGCGCTGGTCGGCGGAATCTGGCTGATGTGGGCGCTCGGCTTCAACCTGTCGGTGGCGGTGGTGGTCGGCTTCATCGCGCTGTCCGGCGTTGCCGCCGAGACCGGCGTGGTGATGCTGATCTATCTCAACCAGGCCTTGGCGGAGATCACCGCGACGCGCGCTGCGCAGGGCGTGCCCTTGACCCGGCAGGACATCGCCGACGCCACGATGACCGGCGCGGTGGAACGGGTGCGGCCGAAGATGATGACCGTGGTGGCGATCATGGCGGGGCTTTTGCCGATCATGTGGAGCACCGGCACCGGCTCGGAAATCATGCAGCGGATCGCGGTGCCGATGATCGGCGGCATGGTGTCCTCGACGCTGCTGACCCTGATCGTGATTCCAGCGATCTACGCGCTGACCAAGGGGGCCGGACTGCGCGGCACAAAGCCGGTTGCGAATGCCAAGCAAGATGTTGTTCAGCATCCGCGTTGACGCAATGTTTACCACTTTGCTGAAGGGGCGATTCACCAAGCCATGCGAACGCATCGCGATTTGCGAGCGAGCGCTTGCATGTGTCCCCGGCGCATCGCCGATTAACGCGCCGGCAACTTTAATTGGATAATAACAGGAAGGTTCGAATTGTCCGGAACTGAGGATGGCTCGAACAGTGTAGCGTTGCGTGAGCGTATCCATGTCAGTAATGCGTAACCGGCCGAAGGGCGCGCGGATTGTGTCCTTCGGCCTTGGTCTCTGCGTCTTCGCAGGGATGCCGACCGAAGTGGGATATCAGGACATCGCGTCGCTGCTGGCGCGTCAGCCCGGCGTTGCCGAGCGCTGGCAGAAGCGGATGTTCGCGTCGTCGTTCAGCACCATCCAGGTCGCGACCTTCTCCTTCGGCCGTCCGATTGGAACCGCATCGCCGCGCAGCACCGCCTATCGGCTGGCCCGTCTCGACAATCAGGATGCCGACATCACCGGCTCGGTGACGCGCAACCCGCTGCTGCGGCCGCCGCCGCGCTACCAGGCCGCGGATTTCCCCACCGTCGACCGCAGCATGAAGGGTGATCGCCTGGCGATCACGACGCCAGCACCGGCGGGCCCCCCCGATTCGGTCGAGGATTCCGCGACACCCAACGTCCAGGGCGCCAAGACCGCCGAGCGCGCGCCGGACGACGGCGCGGTGCTGGATGCCGAATTGGCGGCTGCGATGAAGGAAGCGCCGCTGTCGCAATACGACGTCTCGCTGTCGATGGAGACTGATCCGCTGCACGACGGCAACGTTCAGCCCGACGAAGTCGTGGCCGAGTCGGTGCCGCAGTCCGATCCGTTCTCGGTCAAGACGGCGAGCCTGTTCTTCGGCACCTCGACGCTCGGCTTGCCGGGCGAGTCGCTGGAAAGCTGGCAGCCCGGTGCAGAGCCGGTGATCGTGTTGCCGGCCGCGGCCGATCCGGACATGAAGGTGACGGCGTCGCTGCCGCTGGCGGCGGTCGACCCGCAGATTCCGGGCGAGAGCGTCGCCAGCAAGGGCAAGGTCAACGCCGACGATCAGCACGTCAAGAGCCCGGCCGAGCGGCTCGGCCTGGTCGGCTCCAGCAAGCGCGCCAAGCAGGAGAAGTGCCTGGCCGAGGCGATCTATTTCGAGGCCCGCGGCGAGAAGGTGCGCGGCCAGATCGCGGTCGCGCAAGTGGTGTTGAACCGCGCCTTTTCGGGCTTCTATCCCACCACCGTCTGCGGCGTGGTGTATCAGAACAAGCACCGCCATCTGGCCTGCCAGTTCACCTTCGCCTGCGACGATGTCGCCGATGTGGTGCGCGAGCCCGACATGTGGGACCGCGCCAAGAAAATCGCCAGGGCGATGCTCGACGGCCATCTGTGGCTGCCGGAAGTGGCCAAGTCGACGCACTACCATGCCTATTGGGTGCGGCCGTCCTGGGTCAACGAGATGAAGAAGATGTACAAGTTCGGCGTCCACACCTTCTATCGCCCGCGCAATTGGGGCGATGGCAGCGACGCGCCGAGCTGGGGCTCGGCGGCAGAGACCGCGGCGTTCTCCAAGAAACTGGCCGCGGCGGCGCAGAGCTCGGCCGAGATGTCGAGCTCGAAGAACTAGATTAATCAGCCTCGGTTGATGCGTGGCGCGCCCTGACGAACGTCAATTTGTCGCGCCCGCGAAGCCTGCCGCTTAGGCGTCGATATCGAGTGCCACGTCGAAATTCGGCGCCGAATGCGTCAGCGCGCCGGCGGAGGCGTAGTCGACGCCGGTCGCGGCGATCGCGGCGATCGAATCCTGCGTCACCCCGCCGGAGACTTCCAGGATGACGCGGCCGGCCGCGAGCGTCACCGCCTGCTTCAGCGTGGCGATGTCCATGTTGTCGAGCAGCACGACGTCGGCAAGCCCGGTGTCGAGCACCTCCTTCAACTGCTCCAGCGTGTCGACTTCGATCTCGACCTTGACCAGATGGCCGACCACCCCCCGCGCCCGCTCCAGCACCGGGCGTACCCCGCCGGCGACCGCGATGTGGTTGTCCTTGATCAGGATGGCGTCGTCGAGGCCGAAGCGATGGTTGAAGCCGCCGCCGCAGCGCACCGCGTATTTCTCCAGCGCGCGCAGCCCCGGCGTGGTCTTGCGGGTGCAGCAGATCCGCATCTTGGTGCCGCCGGTGTGGCGGACATAATTCGCCGTCAGCGTGGCGACGCCGCTCAGCCGGCCGACGAAATTCAGCGCGGTGCGCTCGCCGGCCAGCACGGCGCGGGCAGGGCCGGACATCGTCAGCAGATGAATGCCGGCCGCGACCGCTTCGCCGTCGCGAACATGGGCGTTGATGTGGATGTCGGGCGACAGCCGGGCGAAGGTCGCAACCGCCAAAGGCAGCCCGGCGATCACGCCGGTCTGGCGCGCGACCATCGTGGCGCGGGCCTGGGCCGCCTCCGGAATGGTGGCGACCGAGGTGACGTCGCCGGCGCGGCCGAGATCCTCGTCGAGCGCGCGGTGCACGGCGTCCTCGATCGCGTAGGGCGACAGAAAGGCATCGGGGTGCAGCAGCGAGGAGATAATCGGCATGATGTGATTCCGGTCAGGCCAGGATCGGACCCGCGTCGGCGCGCGTCGTCTGGCGGATGGAGGTGTTGTCCGGCAGCGACGCCGCGATATCGCGGGCCCCTGCCAGGGTGGTCATGGTGCGCCGCGCCAGCGCCGGATTTTCGGACGGGTAGTCCGATCGGAAATGCGCGCCGCGACTTTCCAGGCGCGACCATGCGGCGGTGGCGACCAACAGCGCAGTGGTCGCCATGTTGAGCATGGCGTTGCTGCTGGCGCCAGCTTCCAATTCGGCAAAGCAACGCACCGCCTCGGCGAGGCCGGTGGCGTCACGGATCACGCCGACATTGGCGCTCATCATCCGACGCAGTCGGATCTGCTGGGCAATGTCGAGCGGTGCGTTGCGGACCGCCGGCACCGGGTCGAACTGCCCGGCATGGCTGCCAAGATCGGTTGCGCCGATATCCTCGGCGATCCGCGCCGCGTAAACCACCGCCTCCAGCAGTGAATTGGAAGCCAGCCTGTTGGCGCCATGGGCGCCGGTGCAGGACACTTCGCCGGCCGCCCACAGCCCGCGCAGCGAGCTGCGGCCGTGGGTGTCGACCGCGATGCCGCCCATATGATAATGCGCCGCGGGCGCGATCGGGATCGGCTGCGTCGCCGGATCGATCCCGGCCGAGATGCAGCTCTCATAGACCGTCGGAAACTCGTCCTTGAAATGCGTGCCTAGCGCGGTGGTGGCGTCGAGAAACGCGCCGCGCCCGGCGGCGATTTCGGCGAACACGCCGCGGGCGACGATGTCGCGCGGCGCCAGCTCGGCCAGCGGGTTGAGCGCCAGCATGAAGCGCTCATTTTTGCTGTTGATCAGCACCGCGCCTTCGCCGCGCAGCGCCTCGGTGGCGAGCGGCGCTGGGTCGCGCCCGACCATGATGGCGGTGGGATGAAACTGCACGAATTCCGAATCGGCGATCAGCGCGCCGGCGCGCGCCGCCATCGCCATTCCCTGTCCGCAGGCCTCGGCCGGATTGGTGGTCACCGCATAGAGGTGGCCGATGCCGCCGGTCGCCAGCACCACCGCGCGCGCCATCATGGTGATCGGCTCGGCCGCGCCATCGCCGGCCTGGCGCAATTGCACACCCACTACCGCGCCGCCATCGGTCAGCAGCGCCTCGGCGGCGTAGCCCTCGATCACCCGGATCGACGGCGTGTTGCGCACCGCCGCGATCAGCGCGGTGATGATCGCCTGGCCCGCCATGTCGCCGCGGACATGGACGATGCGCCGCGCCGAATGCGCCGCCTCCCGCGACACTGCGAGCCGGCCTTCGAGGTCGCGGTCGAACGGCACGCCATAGTCCAGCAGATCGTGAATCCGCGCCCCGGCTTCGCGCGCCAGCCCGAGTGCCACGGCCTCGTCGACCAGCCCGGCGCCGACCGCGATGGTATCGGCGGCGTGGGATTCGGCGCTGTCGCCCTCGGCGACGGCGGCGGCGATGCCGCCTTGCGCCCAGGCCGTCGAGGCGCCCTCGCCGAGCGGCGCGACCGAGACCACGGTCACGCGCCGCGGCGCCAGTTTCAGCGCGCAGAACAGGCCGGCGAGCCCGCCGCCGACAATGACCACGTCGTTGGTCCGTTCAATCGCGTCTGCTGGCAGCGTGCTACGCATGATGCAGTCCAGTTCTCATCGGGTTGCGGCAGCGCAAGCTGTCGCGGGTCCGGCCGCGGGCGGATGTGATCGGCCTATCACGACGCCACGAGGGCGACATTGCGCCGGCGCGTGCCGGCTCAATTCTTCAGATTGATCATCCGCTCCACCGAGCGGCGCGCCTGGTCGATGATCGACGGATCGATCGTCACTTCCTCACGCAGATAGACCAGGCTGTCGAGAATCTTCGGCAGCGTGATCCGCTTCATGTGCGGGCACAGATTGCACGGCCGCGCGATCTCGAGGTCGGGCAGCTCGGCCTGGACGTTGTCGGCCATCGAGCATTCGGTGACCATCACCACCCGCGCCGGATTGTTGGTGCGCACCCAGTCGATCATGTGCGCGGTCGAGCCGGTGAAATCGGCCTCGGCCAGCACGTCGGGCGGGCATTCCGGATGCGCGATGATCTTCACCATCGGGTCGGCCTCGCGGTACAGCCGCAATTCGTCGCCGGTGAAGCGCTCATGCACCTCGCAGGCGCCCTTCCAGGCGATGATCTTCACCTTGGTCTGGGATGCGACATACTTCGCCAGATATTGATCCGGCAGAAAGATCACGGTCTCGGCGTTCAGGCTCTCGACCACATGCACGGCGTTCGACGAGGTGCAGCAGATATCAACCTCCGCCTTCACGTCGGCGGTGGTGTTGACATAGGCCACCACCGGCACGCCGGGGAAGCGCTCGCGCAGCAGCCGCACATCGGCGCCGGTGACGCTGGAGGCCAGCGAGCAACCCGCGCGCGAATCCGGAATCAGCACGGTCTTGGCCGGGTTGAGGATCTTCGACGTCTCGGCCATGAAGTGCACGCCGCATTGGACGATGGTGCCGGCCTTGACCTTGGTGGCCTCGATCGCGAGCTGCAGCGAGTCGCCGACGATGTCGGCGACGCAATGGAAGATCTCCGGGGTCTGGTAGTTGTGCGCCAGGATCACGGCGTCGCGCTCGCGCTTGAGCTCGTTGATCGCCTTGATGTAGGGCGCCATCAGCGGCCACTCGATCGGGGTGATCACCTTCTTGACCCGCTCATACAGATGCGCGGTGGCGCGCTCGACCTCGGGGGTCCATTCCAAAGACGGCATCGGCAGCGCGCGAGCGCGCTCCTGGGCGCTCACTGGCCTGCGGGCAAGCGGTGCCTGGCGGCCATGCATCGGCTGACCGAAATCGTCGGGTCCGTAGATTCCAGCAAGCGCCATTGTCGCCTCCGTTACGCCCTATATATACTCAAATTGAGCATATATAGGATTTGAGAAATCCGGCCATCATGGGCCGGCGTTCAAACGCGCTGCATTACCGACGTCTGGACATCCGCGCGCAGCATCGCGGAAAATCCAGGGGTCTATGAGAAAACCTAGTTATCCTCATAAAGAGCAAAACAAATATAGCATGCCGACCCGGGTTCCGCCAGAGCGACCGACGGCTAAATCGTCACACCTGCTGGGTCAGATTTGCATCGCTGCGCCGCACCGCGCTTTACATCGCCCCCGGGGTTTCCGTAACTCTGCGGCGAATTCGAAACGCACAGCAGGGGGGCGGGCATTGGCCACATTCAAGGCGATCCGGATCGACAAGGCAGAGAAGGGCACCAGCGTCGCGCTGACCCAGTTCGACGAGGCCGAGCTGATGGACGGCGACGTCACCGTCGCGGTCGAATGGTCCACCGTAAATTACAAGGACGGCCTCGCCGTCACCGGCAAGGCGCCGGTGGTACGGCGGTTTCCGATGATCGCCGGGATCGATCTGGCCGGCACCGTGACGCAGTCGTCGCATCCGGACTGGAAGGCCGGCGACAAGGTGATCTGCAATGGCTGGGGCATGGGCGAGACCCATCTGGGGGCCTATGCGGAGAAGGCCCGGGTCAAGGGCGACTGGCTGGTGCGGCTGCCCGAAGGGCTGTCGGCGCGCGATGCGATGGCGATCGGCACCGCCGGCTACACCGCGATGCTGAGCGTGCTGGCGCTCGAGAAACATGGCCTGACGCCGAAGGATGGCCCGGTCGTGGTTACCGGCGCCGCCGGCGGCGTCGGCTCGGTGGCGATCGCGCTATTGTCGAAGCTCGGCTATCATGTCATCGCCTCGACCGGGCGGATGTCGGAGGCCGACTATCTGAAAGACCTCGGCGCCGCCGAAGTGATCGATCGCGCCGAGTTGTCCGGCCCGGCCAAGCCGCTCGCCAAGGAGCGCTGGGCCGGCGGCATCGACAGCGTCGGCTCCACCACCCTGGCCAATCTGTTGTCGATGACGAAATATCGCGGCGCCATCGCCGCCTGCGGTCTGGCAGCCGGCATGGATCTGCCGAGTTCGGTGGCGCCGTTCATTTTGCGCGGCGTGTGTCTTTACGGCATCGATTCGGTGATGTGCCCGATCGCGTTGCGAAAGCAGGCCTGGGAGCGGCTGGCGAGCGATCTCGACCACGCAAAATTGGCTGAAATCACTCAGGAAATCAATCTGGACGAGGTCATCGCGGCGGGCGCCCGGGTGCTCGAAGGCAAGGTCCGGGGCCGCATCGTGGTAAAAATTGTCTGACTCGTTCAGACTTTACCAACCAAGCTGCGCCAAGGTTGCGCCACGGTTTGTATGGTAAGGAACGGGTAAAGGCCAGACCCGGGGCCCAGTAGGTCGGAGTTCGAGCATGTTCGCGCGGTTTGTGTTGGGAGCCCTTGCGGCCGGCGCCTTGGTGGCACCGGCCATCGCCGGATCGATGAATGCCGAAGAAGCCCGTAAATTCGTCGCCGGCAAGGTGTTTGCCTTCACCTGCTTTGACGGCACCCGCGGCGCCGGCCGGGTGTTCGACAATGGCGGCGCGGCGGGCGCGGTGCAGTTCTCGGGCTCCGGTCCGAACCGGCATATGCGGCTTCCCGGCAATACGCTTCAGGTTCGCGGCCAGTCGATCTGCGCCTCGATCAAGGGCCTTCCGTTCGAACCTTGCTTCAACCTGGTCAAGAAGGACGACCATAGCTTTCGTGGTTCGGTCGCAGGTTTGAGTTTCGCCTATTGCGATTTCAACCATCAAGGCGGCAACCAGATGCTGATGGCGCGCGCCCAGGCGCGCCCGCGCTCGCTGCGGGCGCCGCGGCCGGCCCGCTCCGAGGCGTTGCGAACCGAGGTGACCTCGCGCGTCGAAACCCCGCGGGTGGAGACGGCGAAGATCGATCCGGTCAAGCTCGATCCGGCGACCACCGGTTCGGCGAAGGCCCAGGGCATTTCCGAATTGCGCCAGTCGACCGACTGATCTCGTCATTGAGAAGTTAGCGCCGGCCGCGCACCCGCAGGCCGGGCGCCGGGCGTTCCTGCAAGACTTCGCGGCGGAAACGAAACAGCGCCGCCGGCCGTCCGCCGGTCTGGGTCGACATTTCGCCGGTCGGCTCCACCAGCGCGCCGGCCTCCACCAGCCGACGGAAATTCTGCTTATGCAGATGCCGCCCGGAGATCGCCTCCACGGTGTGCTGCAAATCGGTGAGGGTGAATTCCGGCGGCAGCAATTCGAACACGACCGGCCGATATTTCAACTTGGCGCGCAGCCGCGCGATCGCGGTGGCGAGAATCCGGCGATGATCGAAGCGCATCGGCACGCCAAGGGCCGGGACGCTGTCGCGCGCCAGTGCCGCCGGGCGGCCGTCGCGGCGGGCTTCCTCGATCAGGCCGGCTTCGTACAGCAATTCGTAGCGGTCGAGCACCCGCTCCTCGTCCCATTGCGCGCCGTCGATGCCGAAGAACAGCCGGACCCGGTCCTTGCGGCCCAGCGCCCGATTGGTTTCGGGTTGCTCGGCCTGCGCGGCCCAGGCGGTCAATTCGGGAATGATATCGCGCTCGATGATCTGCGGCCGCGCCGCGCGCCAGTCTTCCCAGGGGAAATAGCGGTACCACGGTTCGAAGCTGGCGCCCGGCGCGCGGGTGGCGTTGTCGGCGGCGCGGGTCAGCGCCAGATAGCCGATCGAAGCGACATGGACGTCGGTGTCGCCGATCCTGGCGTGGCGGCCGCGGTCGCCGAACGTGTAGAGCTGCTCGACATAGCCCAGCCGCAGCCCGGTCTGCTCCTCGACCCAGGCCCGCAGCCCGATCTCGAAGGTGCGGTGGGTGATGGCTTCGAACGGGCCGAACGGCAGGCCGGCGAGATTCTCGCCGCCGCCGCCCCAGGCGGTCAGCACCAGCGGCTCATTGTCCTCGATCGCGACGATCGCAGCGGTCAGCCCGATTTCGATCGGCGTCGGCAGCTTGTCGATCATGCGGCGTCGGTCATGTCAGTCGAGATCGACGCGGAACGGCTGGCCTTCGATCGTCATGCTGCCCGGGCCGATCTCATCCAGCGCGCGCAGCATCCGCCCGTCTCGGCCCAAAGCGCGGTCGGCCAGCGCCACGATCAGCCGGTTCGGGAAGGCGGTCGGCGAGGCGGCGCGGATCTGCCTTGCGATCACCGCCTCGTCGCGGTGCGGATTGAGCATGCAGGCCGCCGCAAAGGCGCTGGCGGTGGAGCGGCTGATCCCCGCATAGCAATGCACCACCAGCGGCGCGCTACGGTCCCAGTTGCGGACGAAATCCAGCACCTGGCCGACATGCAGCGCCGAGGGCGCGACGAAGCCGTCCATGTCCTCGGTGATGTCGTCGATCTGCACCCGCAGATGATTGGCCTCCTGCACCGAGGCCGGGCGCTGCACCTGGGCGACATTGGCCATCACCGTGAGGATGTGGCTGGCGCCGGTGGCCTCGACGGTGGGATGCAATGCGGCGAGCGAGCAGACGTGAATCATGAGCCGTCCTGGGGTTGGCGCTATCATAAGGCTGCGCAGCTCAAGGCGAAAGCGTGATGACGGCCCGAACCGACAGTCTGCGCCCACGCCGCGGCGGATGCCTGTTCAATTCTGTACCGCCTTGAAGCGGGCCAGGAACTGCTTTTCGGCCTTTCCGGCCGACCACGGCGTCATATAGTCCTGCAACGACGCCTCGGGCAGGCCGGGGTCGCTGCCGAACAGGCGTTTGGCTTCCGCCTTGGTGAAGCCGGCGAGGTAGGTGGCCTCCAGATAGGCGGCGCCGCGGTCGGCGGTCTTGATCTGGCGTTCGAGCTGCTCGTCGAGCACCGCCGGCAGGCCGAAGCGGATGTGGATGGCGCCCAGCAGGCGCTTCTCGACGATCTTGTAGGCGCCGCCGATCACCGCCTTGAACGGCGAGATCATGTCGCCGATGACATATTCGGGCGCGTCGTGCAGCAGCGCCGCGAGCCGCAGCCGGTGGTCGACCCGGGGATTGCGCTGGCGCATCACGGCCTCGACCAGCAGCGTGTGCTGCGCCACCGAGAAGATATGCGCGCCGCTGGTCTGCCCGTTCCAGCGCGCCACCCGCGCCAGCCCATGGGCAATGTCGGCCACTTCGATGTCGAGCGGCGAGGGATCGAGCAGATCGAGCCGGCGTCCCGACAGCATGCGCTGCCAGACCCGGGAGGCGGCGGCGCTTGGTTTGGCTTTTGATGTGGTCATGATGGCGGGCGGTAGCTCTCGGTCACGGATCTTCGCCGTTATCCCGCGATTCCCGCGCTGGCGCTAAAGTTTATTCGCGGTGTCGGCAGACCCTGTCATTCCGGGGCGCGCGCAGAGCGCGTCATCGACGCGCGATGCGGGCGAACCCGGAATCTCGCCGACCGCAATGCCCGCAAGATTCCGGGTTCGCGCGAGCTGCGCTCGCGCGCCCCGGAATGACCGGCTTGTGACGGGTCAGCGCGTTACCCGCGCCGGCTTCTTCGCCGCGCCGCAGGTGGCGTGGCAGTGGCAGCTCACCAGATGGTCGTTGACCATGCCGGTGGCTTGCATGAAGGCATAGACGATGGTCGGGCCGACGAATTTGAAGCCGCGCGCCGCCAGCTCCTTGGAGATCTTGATCGACAGCGGCGTCGAGGCCGGCACGCTGGCGGTGGTCTTGAAGGCGTTGACCTTCGGCGCGCCGCCGACGAAGTCCCACAGCCATTTGGAAAAGCCCGGGCCCTCTTCCTGGATCTTCAGCCAGGCCTTGGCGCTGCCGATCGCGCCCTCGATCTTGGCCCGGTTGCGCACGATCCCGGCGTCGGTCATCAGCGCTTCCACCTTGGCGTCGTCGTAGCGCGCGATCTTGGCCGGATCGAAATCGTCGAAGGCGGCGCGGAAATTGTCGCGCTTGCGCAGGATTGTGATCCACGACAGCCCGGCCTGGAAGCCGTCGAGGATCAGCTTTTCGAACAAAGCGCGGTCGTCATATTCCGGCACGCCCCATTCGGTGTCGTGATAGGCGAGATAGAGCGGATCCTCGCCCGGCCACGGGCAGCGCGTCAGCCCATCGGCATGCAGCTTCGCCCGTGTCATGCCACGGTCTTCTTGGCCGCGACGGCCAGATCGGCCGGATCGACGAGCTGCAGCGTGGTGCCGCCCGCGATCAGCGGCAGGCCGGCCTCCAGCGCGTCGGCGACGCGGTCGACGCGCATCAGCGCGAGGCCGCGGCCGTCCGCCGCCGATCCCATGCTGCCGACGGTCTTGTCGCCGGCGACGATGTCGCTGCCAGGCCCCGGAATCGTGCCGTCGAGCGTGACCCGCACGATCCGGGTCCGCGCGGTGCCGCGATGGTGCATCCGCGACACCACCTCCTGGCCGACATAGCAGCCCTTGTCGAAATCGACGCCGTGCAGCCGGTCCATATTGGCCTCGTGCGGAAAGGCGTCGCCATAGCCGAAATCGACGCCGCCGGCCGGCGCGCCGCAGTCGATCCGATGCGCCTCATAGGCGGCGGCATCGAGCAGTTGCGCGCCGATCAGATCGGCGGTCTTTTGCACCAGCTCCTGCGGCAGCAGGATGCGCCAGCCGAGCCGGTCGCCGCGCGGATCGGCGAAGCTGAAATCGGGTTGTGTCGGCATTGCGCCATCCCATGCCGCCAGCACGCCGAGCCGGTCGGAGAGGTTTTCCACCAACACCTTGGCGCGCAATTTGTAGAATTTCAGCTTGTCGGCCAGCGGCTGCGCCAGCGTGCGGGCGCAGTCGATGAAGAACCCGCCGCCATCGTCCGCGGTGGCTTCAGTGATGAAGAAATCCGCGATGATCTTGCCCTGCGGCGTCAGCAGCGCGCCGAATCGGCCGGTGCCGGGCCGCAATTTGGTGATGTCGGTGGTGAAGAGGCCATTGAGATAATGCCGGGCATCGTCGCCGCTGACCTTGATCACGCCCCGATCGGGCAGGAACGCTGCTTTCATGTCGAATTCTTTCCTGGCGCCCGCTCGGAACTGGGTTGCGGACCTGCCGGTGCTGGATGTTACATCGCAACGTAAGCGGCTAGGGTGCCGTCAACAAGGCTGCAAGAACCGCGCCGCGTTCCATGCCGGCACTTCGAGGACCGATGACCACATTCGACACGATTTTGAAATCCGGCACTATCGTCAACCAGGACGGCGAGGGGGTCGGCGACATCGGCATCAAGGCCGGCCGCATCGCCGCGCTGGGTGCGCTGGGTGCAGCCTCGGCCGCCGAAACCATCGACTGCAGGGGGCTGCATATCCTGCCCGGCGTGATCGATACCCAGGTGCATTTCCGCGAGCCCGGCCTGACCCACAAGGAAGACCTCGAAACCGGCTCGCGCAGCGCGGTGATGGGCGGCGTCACCGCGGTGTTCGAAATGCCCAACACCGCGCCGCTAACCGTCACCGCGGAAGCCTTCGCCGACAAGGTCAGCCG
The DNA here is from genome assembly GCF_033001325.1 of Rhodopseudomonas sp. BAL398. Taxonomy (NCBI): domain Bacteria; kingdom Pseudomonadati; phylum Pseudomonadota; class Alphaproteobacteria; order Hyphomicrobiales; family Nitrobacteraceae; genus Rhodopseudomonas; species Rhodopseudomonas sp. BAL398. Next base: position 3,382,743 of record NZ_CP133111.1, on the reverse strand, counting down.
CGGCCATCACCGGATGCATTGCGATTTCGCGTTCTTCATCGGCGGCACCCGCGACAATGTCGCCGATCTGCCGACGCTGGAACGTGCGCCGGGCTGCGCCGGTGTGAAAGTCTTCATCGGCTCCTCCACCGGCAGCCTGCTGGTCGAGGATGACGACAGCATCCGCCAGATTCTGCGCGTGATCCAGCGCCGCGCCGCGTTCCACGCCGAGGACGAATACCGGCTGAACGACCGCAAGGATCTGCGGATCGCGGGCGATCCGCGCTCGCATCCGGTGTGGCGCGACGAGGTCGCGGCGCTGATGGCGACGCAGCGCCTGGTGGCGCTGGCGCGCGAGACCGGCAAGCGGATTCACGTGCTGCATATTTCGACCAAAGAAGAGATCGCATTTCTGCGCGACCACAAGGATGTGGCGTCCTGCGAGGCGACGCCGCATCATCTGACGCTGGTTGCACCCGACTGCTACGAGCGGCTCGGCACCTTGGCGCAGATGAATCCGCCGGTGCGCGACGCCAGCCATCGCGACGGCATCTGGCACGGCATCGAACAGGGCATCGTCGACGTGCTCGGCTCCGATCACGCCCCGCATACGCTGGAAGAGAAGGCGAAAACCTATCCGGCCTCGCCGTCCGGCATGACCGGGGTGCAGACGCTGGTGCCGCTGATGCTGGACCACGTCAATGCCGGCCGCTTGTCGCTGGCGCGCTTCGTCGATCTGTCCAGCGCCGGGCCGGCGCGATTGTTCAACATCGCCTGCAAGGGCCGGATCGCCGCCGGCTATGACGCCGATTTCACATTGGTCGATCTCAAGCGCAGCGAGGTCATCACCAATGATTGGGTCGCCTCGCGCGCCGGCTGGACGCCCTATGACGGCGTCCGCGTCACCGGCTGGCCGGTCGGCACCTTCGTCCGCGGCGCCCGGGTGATGTGGCAAGGCGAGTTGCTGACGCCATCGACCGGCGAGCCGGTGCGGTTCCTGGAGACGCTGAAGCCGTAAGCTGAGCGTAGCCCCCGCCAGCCGAATGTGACCGCGGCCGGAACCTTTATCCGTGCTTTCGCGTATCCCCCGCGCGCCAAGAATCGGCGATTGAATCGGCGATTCTTGATCGGTTCGGAAGGTTAACGGATCGTCAATCGATCGATTCTAGCCTGGGTGACCGACGTTGACCGATGAGGGGAATTCCGATGGAAGCTCAGAAAACGGCAGTCGACGCGATCGTGGTCTTGACTGGATGCGATCGAGACTGGGTGACGACGTTCGTTCGCCGGTTCTACCTGGCCGGGGTCAAGGACCCCAAGCGGCTCACCTTCAAGGGGTTGCAGCTGGTCGCGCGCAATTGACGGCTTGCTGATTCGGCCGCTTCGCTAGCTCGGCAAGCGGTCATTGCGAGGCGCGAGCAGCGCAAGCTGCGAGCGAACCCGCAATCTTGCGATCGTCTTCAACCTTGAAATTGCGCTCGCGCGTAGGCCTATTGCCTCGCCTGCATGATCGAGAATTCGCCGTTGCGCACCCGGCCCGGCAGGCCCTCGACGAATTTCGCCACCGCGTCCTCGCCATAAGTGCTGACCAGTTCGGCGAAGGCGGTGAACAGGCTGGCCTGCGCCAGGCAGTCGCCATCGACGCCGTCATGCATGGCCTCGGCCCAGGCTTCGTTCAGATAGCTCAGCGCGGCCTGTTTCTGTTCCTGATCGGGCAGCGGGTCGCGGGCGGTGGTGAAATCTGATTGCTGGCTCATGAAACTCAACAGGCTGGAGCGCGGTCCACTGCGGAGCGCGTTGAATACCGCAGTGTTAGCACGCGATTCGGGGGCGCCTAGGCCAGTTCTTTAAGAAAGGTTAATGGCGGCGGCCCGATCTCGCTGTGCCGAGAACCGGGCTCAGGCCCTCGGGAGCTTGATCCGTGATGGGGCAAATTCCTCGGAAGATGCGTTGCAAGCGTCGGTGCCGGCCGCTTGCGGCCTTGATCCCACTGCCGGTTTGGTCCGCGCTCTCTGAAATCAATGCCGCGCAGCTTGAAGTTGCATTTTTTCCTAAGCTTCAAGGTAAAATAGTATTTGAAATAACACGCCGATCCGTCCAGAAATAAATTCTTCGATTCAAATTGCGGGTGAATTGTCCGCGAAAGGCGCGCGCATTGGTCAGGATGATCAAGGAATCGACGGAAGGTGTGCGCTCCAAGGATAGCTTTGACTTTTGGCGGGAGAAGGCCACGCCGCTTGTCAATGCGCACCGTCCGGCCTCTGCGGCTCCGTTCTCCGCCAGTCGCCAGATGGCCGCGGTCACGCTGGGCAGCTTCGTGGACACCCGCAGCGATGCATTGGGAATCGAACAGACCGCGAAGCAGATCCGTCAGCAGGACAGCGACAATATCGCGATCTCGATGGTCGTGTCCGGCGACTGCTACCAGCAGCAGGGCGACACCAGCGTCGAGGTCGGTTATGGCGGGATTGCGATCGTCGATATGAACAGCCCTTACGCCGTTGGATCGTCGAGCGCCTACAGGGAGCTTCGCGTGCACCTGCCGCGCGATGTCTTCACGGCGCAGATCGGACGCGTCGAGACGCTGGCCGGCCGCGACTATGCCGCCGGCGGCGCGCTGCACCGGTTGTTTGCGTCATACTTCCGGGAATTCGCCGAGGTGCTGCCGGCGATGTCGACCACGGAGGCCGATCGCGGTTTTGAAGGCTTGCTCTATTTGTTGCAGTCGGCCGTGGCCGGTCGCGCGCCTGTTGCGAAAAACCAGGTGGGACCGGAAGCGCTGCGCAGCCTGGCCGAGACCTACATCCGCCGCCATCTGCACGACCCGGACCTCGATCCGCACCGGATAGCGGCGGCGTTGAGCATATCCCGAACGCGGTTGTACGAGGTATTTGCCGAAACCGACGGCGTGGCCGCGACGATCCTTGCGGCTCGGCTCGACGCCGCACAACGCATGTTGATGCTGCCGGGTGGGGCGGCGATCGGCGTTGTGCTGCTGGACTGCGGCTTTCGTGATGCGCCAACCTTCAACCGGGCCTTTCGACGCCGCTTCGGCATGACGCCCACTGACCTGCGGGCCATGAGCCAGGGCAGGTAAGCTTCGCCATTCAATCACGACTGGAACCAGCGCTCGATATCGGCGGTCGCTTCGGCGTGCGACCAATCCGTCAGCGAAGGATCGTGAGCGGAGCGCGTGCGCAGGTCCGACGGCGTGTAGCCGAACTCCTTGACGAAGACGCGCCGGAAGCTGCGGATGTCCGTCACGCCCCGCCGTTCGGCGATCCCGCTCAACGGCTGGTCCGGAAATCGCCCTGACGCAATGTCGCGATGCACGGCGCGCAGGCGCATCGCCAGGATCATGGCCTGGATGCCGCCGCTGTCGTTGAACATCCGGTAAAGGCTCGAACGCGACAGCGAAAATCTCTTGCAGACGATTTCGGGGCCGAGCTGGCGATCACCGATGTGTTGGGCCAGAAACCGGCGTATGGCCACCGCATCGACGCACCTCGCCTTTTTGCCGGTTCCGGCGTTTGGCGCCGGTGCTCCGAAACATGCGGTCAGGTGGGCGATCGTCAGGGCAACCATGCGTTTGGCATCGCGGTCGCTAATTGGATCAGGCAATTCCAACATTGCGCGCATCAGGTGACCCAGCAGCACCGCCTCCGTCGTTGCCGCGCCGAAAACTTTTCCCTCGTGCCCGCGCGTCCATCGCATCTGCGCATCGACGAACTCCATCGGCAAAATCAGGCCGAACCAGGTCGCATCCTGGATGGCGAGATTCTGGGTGCCGCCGTGGCGGGACAGAATGACTTCGCCGGGACCGACCGAGACCTGGCGGCCGTTGGAGGTTCCGACCATGCGACCGCTCTCGCAGAGATTGATGAAGACATTGTCGCGCTGGATCTGGCTCGCCATGTCCTCGCTGCGAATGAAGCGGAATGTGTCGGAGCAGAGCCGCACCGCCATCAGCGGTCCGATGACGCGCGTGCGGAACTCACCCTCGAATGTAGCCACGATCGCAGCGTCGATCTCGATCGTCGCGGTGGCGCCCAGCGCCTCACGCCATGCAGCCAGACGATGTTGTCCGCTGCCCGCATTGACCGTCAGGCACTGTTCCCTGGAGTTACTCTGCAACGCTGTCTCGTCAGACGAAGCACGAGCAGGGAGTGCAACAGGAGCAAGGCGGCGGGCCATCAATTCCTTGGGGTTGGAGAGGACCTCAATTGCGATGAGCAACGTAAGCCATCCAGGGGCTGGCGATAATTGCACTGCGTCCGGGAGGCTTGTCGATGCGTCCGGCGGCGTTGTTTTTTTCGAAGAATGTGACGCATGAGGGACGGACGGTGATGTCTGCGCCCGCTTGGAGACTCCGGTCGCGGCTCGTCGATCGATCATCTCGACCGGCCGTGTAGTTCCGTCCGCATGGTGACCAAGCGGTGTCATCGAGAGGGCTCCGCGTTCCTATTTATAGTTAAGCTGACACGTAAAACCCTACCGATCGAGATCGGTAGTTGACTATTTTCTGGCAGGTAATCCATCTGGTCAGCAATGTGAAGGTCAAGGTCGTTCAACGGCACTGTCGCCCTCGTGGCGCCGGGGCCGCAATAGCGACGGCGAACGATCACAAGCCACAGTTCCAGTTAACCAAGCCGGACCAGCTTCGACCGCCCCAATCATGGGCGCGATCGCGAGCATGCCCCGGTGCGCCCAAAGCGACCCGTTTCCGAGCCAAGCCGATTGCACGTCAGTTCCGAGGAAGTAAGCATGTCGCCCATCCGGATTGCCAACAAGGCTCTCATCTCATCTTCAATCGAGCCGGAACAGGTCGCGGTCAAGCTGATCTCCCGGAAGGCATCCACGGGCGCAGCCGGCATTCGCGCCATGATCCTCCGCGGCCTTTTGTCGACGACGGCGATCGTCGGCGTCTCCGCGGCAGTTGTTTTTGCAACCCACGCGAACGAGGCCGCGGCGCAGACGGCGACATGGATCGGCGCGACAAGTACTTATCTTGACGACGCGAACTGGACTGGAGGGACGGCGCCGGTTGCAGCCGGTCGGTCCGCCACTTTCACCAACACCGGCGATGCGACCGTCAACGTCGGCAGCGCGATCGCCCCCGATTCGTGGATATTCAACACCAACGCCTTGAATTACGCGATCAGCGGCGCCGCGGTGAATTTCGGCGGAACCGGCATCACCAACAATGCGACGGGCAATATCAGCATCGCCAACGCGATCGGCGGCACCGGCGGCGTGACCCAGGCCGGCACGGGCATACTGACGCTGTCAGGCGCTAACACCTATACGGGCAGCACGATGGTGACCGGCGGCACGCTCAACGTCGCGGGCACGCTCGGCCGCGTGACGCTCGGAGGCGGCACGACCCTGCACGTTTCCCCCGGCGGCACGATCAACACCGCGACGGGGCCCAGCGTCAACGGCACCGGGACGTTCACCATCGTCAACCTGGGCGCTATCACGAACACGACCGGCAGCAATATCAATACGAACGGCACGGTGGCGCTGATCACCGGGTCTGGCAGCACGCTCAGTTCGGGCCAGAACGAGGCGTTCGCAGCAGCTGGGGCGGGCAGCAGCATCGTCAATGCCGCCGGCGCGACGATCCGGGGCGGCTCGGACACGCAATACGGGCGCGTCTATCTCGGAAACAGCGCCTCCGTCACCAATTACGGCACGCTGGCGGGCTCCGCGACGCTGGCGTCCGGCGGCAACACCAGCGGCGCGCTGGTCGTCGGCACAAACAGCACCGTCAATCTGCGCGCGGGCTCGACGACCGGCAACGTGCGGCTCGGGAATGGCTCGACGCTCTCGCTCTACAACGGCAGCGGCACTGCGGGAGCAGGCAACACCACCATCGATCCGGTGACCGGCGCGACGATTACCCTCCAGACCGCCGGCACCAATGCGGCTGCGACGGTGGGCACGATCGCGTTCGGCACGGGCGGCACCCTGGCGCTGCGCGGCACCGGCGACGGCACCGCTGCCAACGGTGTGACGGGCGCGTGGAACATAGCGAACCTGGGCGGCGCCACCACGCTCAGCAAGCAGGACTCCGGCACCTTTGTGCTGACGGGCAGCTATGGCGGCGCGCTTGCCACCAACGTGATTGGCGGGCGGCTCGTGGCCTCGAACACCGCAGGCGCCTTCGGCACCGGCGCCGTGGCGATCAGCACCGGGGCCACCGTCGAACTCAGCAACACGACGGCGAACTCCGTCATTGAACTGCCCGGTCTCGCCTTCAGCGGCGCTGGCACCCTGGAAAAGACCGGAGCCGGCATCGTTTCGATCGGCGGCATCACGCAGAGTTCTATCGGCTTCGCGCAAGGCGGCCTGATCAACGTCGTCGCAGGGACGCTGCGCGGCTCGACGCAGAACCATGGGATCTGGTCGGGCAACAATGCCGGGCTGACCATCGCATCCGGCGCGACCTTCGACGGCGTCGAGGGCACCATCCGCGTCGACGCGCTCAACGGCGCGGGAACGCTGCAAGGCGGCCCCACGACCACGATCGGCGTAGCCAATGGCAGCGGCGTCTTCACCGGCGTCATCCAAAACAGCATCTATGCGGGCGGTACGTTCGCGCTGACCAAGGCAGGCACCGGCACGCAGACGCTCTCGGGCACCAGCACCTATACGGGCGCCACCACCATCGCCGGCGGCGCGCTGCGCGGTGGGGCGGCCAGCAGCTTCAGCGCGAACAGCGCCTTCACGGTCGGCAGCGGCGCGTTCCTCGATCTCGGCGGCTTCAACGAGACGATCGGTTCGCTCGGCGGAGCCGGCACGGTCACCAACTCCGGCACCAACGCCCAACTGTCAGCCGGCGGCCTGAACCAATCTTCGACCTTCTCGGGCGTCATCCAAAACGGCGCCGGCACTGTCGGACTCGTCAAGTCAGGCACCGGCACCCTGACCCTGACCGGCGCCAACACCTATACGGGCGGCACCAGCGTCTCTGCCGGTACCTTGCAGATCGGCACCAACGGCTCGCTCGCCGGCAATATCGTCGACAATGCCACGCTGGCGTTCAACCGGCCCGATGCGGTGACTTTCGCCGGCGTCGTCTCCGGCTCTGGAACGCTCAACCAGACCGGGGCAGGCAGCACGACCCTGACCGGCGTCAACAGCGTCGGCAACGGCCAGTTCACCGGCACCGCCAACGTCAATGCCGGCACGCTTGCCATCAATGGCACCTTCGGCGATACGGCGGGCAACACCGCGCTGGTCAATGTCAACAATGGCGGCACGCTGCACGGATCTGGCACGGTCGCAGGTTCGGTGGTGGTCGCCAGCGGCGGCTTCGTCTCGGCCGGCAACTCGCCGGGCACGCTGACCGTCGCGCAGGACTACACGCTCGCGGCAGGCTCGACCTCCCTGTTCGAACTCGGGACGCCTGGCGTCGTCGGCGGCACCGACAACGACCTCATCAATGTGGGCCGCAACCTCACGCTCGGTGGAACGCTGAGCGCGGTGTCGTCGGCCGACGGCGCTGCATCGCCGGTGGCTGGCGAATATCGCCTCTACACCTATGGCGGCACGCTGACCGGCGCCTTCGCGTCTGTGGCCACACCCACCGCACAAAGCGCGACCGTGTTCACCAACGTTGCCGGCCAGGTGAATTTGCTGGTCGCCAATGCCGGCCAGAACCTTCAGTACTGGGACGGCGCCGACACCACCGGTGCAGCCGCCGGCGGCCAGGGCGGCACCGGTAACTGGACCGCGGCCAATACCAACTGGACGGCGTCGCCGACCAGCCAGGTCGACAATGCCTGGCGGTCCGGTGTCGGCATCTTCGGCGGCACCGCCGGGACGGTGACGATCACCGGCGCGCAGAGCGTCCAGGGCCTGCAATTCACCGCTGACGGCTATCAACTGGCTGGCGCCGGCACGCTCAATCTCACCGGCGATGCGTTCTCTACAGTGGCGCAGAGCTTCATCAACGTCGACGCTGGCGTTGGCGTCAGCATCGCCAACGCGCTCACCAGCACAGGCGGCACATTCGGCCTCGTCAAGATCGGTACCGGTTCGCTGACGCTGAGCGGCGCGAACACCTACACGGGCCTCACCACCGTCAGCAACGGCACGCTGGCGATCGCGGCGGGCGGCAGCATCACCTCAGACGTCAGCAACGCCGCGACGTTCAACAACGCCGGCACCGTCACCGGCACCTTCGCCAATGCCGGCACAGCCAGCAACAGCGGCGTCATTACGGGTGCCACCACTCAGTCGGCGGGATCGTTGTCCAACACCGGCGCGCTGCGCGGCACGCTCGGCCTGACCGGCGGCAGCTTCACGAACGCCACCGGCGGCAGCGTCGTCGGCGCCACCACCAACGCGGGAGGCACCGTCACCAACAACGGCGGCACCCTGGCAGCCGTCACCAACAGCAGTGGCACCTTCGCCAACAATTCCGGCACCGCCGGGGCGGTCATCAATTCCGCCACCGCGACCAACGCCGGAACCGTTGCCTCGCTGACCAACAACAGCGGCACCTTCGCCAACACCGGCACCATCACCGGCGCGACGACCGTGTCCGGGGGCGCGTTCACCACAAGCGGCACGCTCGGCGGCGGCCTGACGAACTCTGCAACGGTCACCGCCAACGGCGGCGCCGTGAACGGCGCCATCGCCAACAATGCCGGCGCGTTCAACGTCGGCGGCACGGTGACCAGCAACAATAGGTTTGCCAACGCGTCGGGAGCCACACTGGCTGTCACGGGCACCGGCAGCTACACTCTGCAGGGACTGCTGACCAATGCCGGCCTGCTCACCATCGCGAATGGCGGCCAGCTTAATGCGACCGCCGGCGGGCTGACCAACACCGGCACCGTCACCGTGGCGCAAGGCGGTACGCTGCGCGACGACCTCAACAATGCCGGCACGGTGACCAACAACGGCAACTATATCGCCAATGTCGCCTTCACCTCCGGCAGCATCGCCAACACTGCGTCCGGAACCTGGACCGGCAACGTGCTGAGCAACAGCGGATCGCTGTCCAACAGCGGCACCTGGACCGGCAGCATTGTCACGTCCGGCACTTTTACCAACGCTGCCGGCGGTACTGTCTCCGGCCTGGTGACCAACAGCGGCACCACCACCAACGCCGGCACCTTCAATGGCGGCCTGGCCAACACCGCCGGCACCACCATCAACAATGGCGTCATCAACGGACCGGTCACCCTCTCCGGCGGCAGCCTGACTGGTTCGGGCCGCACCGGCAACCTGATCGCCAGCAGCGGCGCCTTCGCGCCCGGCAACGGCACCCCCGGCTCGTCGATGACGGTGAACGGCAACCTGGCACTGGCGTCGGCTGTGCAGTATGTGGTGCAGGTCAACCCAGCCACCGCATCCTTCACCAGCGTCACCGGCACAGCGGCGCTCGGCGGCGCGGCGGTGACTGCCCACTTTGCCAGGGGCAGCTATGTGACGCAGCAGTACACCATCGTGGCTGCGGCTGGCGGCCGCACCGGGACCTTTGGCGCGCTCACCACGACCAACCTGCCTGCCAACTTCAATGCCAACGTCAGCTACGATGCCAATCGGGCATTTCTCGATTTGACGCTGGACTACACCAGGGTTGGCGGTCTCAACCGGAACCAGCAGAATGTCGCCAACACGCTGACCGGATACTTCAACCGGACCGGCGGCATCCCGATGGCATTCGGGTCGCTATCCGCCTCTGGGCTGTCGCAGGTCTCAGGCGAACTCGGCACCGGCACGCAGCAGACCACCTTCGACGCCATGGGTCTGTTCATGGGGCTGATGACCGATCCCTCGAGCGCTGGTCGCAGCACGGCACCGCAGCGCGCCATCGGCTATGCTGACGAGTCGCGGCGCGCGCCGCGCGACGCCTTCGCGGCGATGTCCCGCAAGGCGCCCGAAGCATTGCAATTCGAACAGCGCTGGAACGTCTGGTCGGCCGGATTCGGCGGATCGCAGACCACCGACGGCAACGCCGCCACCGGATCCGGCACGGCGTCGTCGCGGATCTATGGCGGCGCCGCCGGCGCCGACTATCGCATCTCGCCGAACACCACGGCCGGCTTCGCACTCGCCGGCGGCGGCACCAATTTCAGCGTTGCCAACGGCGGCAGCGGTCGCAGCGACCTGTTCCAGGCGGGCGGCTTTGTCCGGCACAGTGTCGGCGCAACGTACCTGACCGCCGCATTGGCCTATGGCTGGCAGGATGTCACGACGGAGCGCAGCGTCGGCGTCGACCGTCTCGGTGCCCGGTTCACCAGCAATGCATTGTCGGGCCGCGTCGAAACCGGCAGCCGCTTCGATGCGCCGTGGATCGATGGAGCCGGCCTGACGCCCTATGCGGCCGCGCAATTCACCACGGTCTATCTTCCGAGCTACGGCGAGACGGCCGGAACTGCGAGCACGTTCGGCCTCAACTACGCTGCCAGGGACGTTACCGCATCACGCAGCGAACTCGGCCTGCGTAGCGACCGCTCGTTCGGTGCTCTCGATGGCGTCATGACGTTACGCGGACGCGCCGCATGGGCGCATAATTTCAACCCGGATCGCAGCGTCAACGCCACCTTCCAGACGCTGCCCGGTGCCGGCTTCGTCGTCAACGGGGCAGCCCAGGCGCGCGAAGCCGCGCTGGTGACCGCTTCTGCGGAGATGGCGTGGCGCAACGGCTGGACTGTGGCCGGAACCTTCGAAGGCGAGTTCTCGAAGGTGACGAGCAGCTATGCCGGCAAGGGCGTGGTGCGCTACGGCTGGTAGGATCGGCGGCGCAATGACGATGACGACCCACTGCGCTGCCGCAGTGGGCTGTAGCTCTCGCTTGGCGGCCGGCAGCAATCTCCCGATTCCACCAATCGTGAACATGCGCTAGAGCAATTCCGGTTCTGATAGAATCAGAACCGGAGCTCTAGATTCTTGTTTTGTCGCGTTTTCTTCACGCGAACCGGGATCCACTTCGCTCGAAAACGCTCTAGTTGGCGTAACGCGCGGTCAGGTCGCGCGCGATCTTCGAGCCCTCTTCGAGGGCGCGGCGGATCGCGATATTGGCGGCCGGGGTGCAGGTCCGATAGGTCTGCTGGAAGCCGTTATAGCCGCGGTTGAAGGCGACGGTCATCCGGGTCCGGCGCTCGCCCGAAGGGGTTTCGGCATCGATCAGCGCCTGCATTTCGCTGCGCCATTTGCTGCCCTCCTCGGCGCCGCAGATGCCGCGCAGATAATGCAGCGAGCCGAGGATTTCGGCGAGTCGCTCGAGGTCGCCGTCGAACGGCGCGGCGACATCCTGCGCCCGCGCCGGGCCAAGATTGGGACCAAGACCCAGATCCAGCCCGCAGCTCGCAACGACGATTACGATGGCCAACAGATATTTCAGCATGAACCGGTCCAACAGCGCCCTGATATGCCTTTTCGGCGCAAGCCGCGCAAGCCGCGCAACTGCGGGCGGCTCAGCCGCCGATCAGGCCGCGCGCGGCGTGGACGATCTCGGACAGCCCCTCGGTGGTCTTGAACGCGCCAAGTCCATCGGGCGCGAGCCAGCGGAATTCGTCGAGTTCGTCGTTCAGCACCGGCTCCCCGGCGATCCAGCGTGCCGCAAACGACATGATCACGTAATGGCCGGCATGGACCGGTCCCGGCAGCACCTCGCGCCACCCGGCCAGCGCGACGATCTCGATCGTCAGCGCGGTCTCTTCGGCAACCTCCCGGTGCAGCGCCTGCGCCAGCGATTCGCCATATTCGACCCGGCCGCCTGGCAATGAATAGACCCCCTTGGCGGGGGAGCGCGCGCGACGCACCAGCAGCAGCTCCTGGCCGCGGAAGATCGCGGCACTGCAGGCAATTTGGGGGCGGTGTGGCGCGGAAGCGGACATGGGAGTCAGTGGCTCATGATGTAGTCGACGTCGGCCTCGATGCCCTGGCCGTTGATGACGCCGCCGGCCCGGGTCACCAGCGGCCTGACCCAGTCGGCGGCCTGCTCGGCGAGTTTGGCGCGGGTGCTGTCCTGCTGGACGTCGCGCATCGCCGCGCCGACCGCGGTGAGGATCTCCTTCATGGTGTCGGTGATGCTGTCGAAATCCGACCGGATCTGCGGGTCCGCGGTGTCGTAGGCCTCGATCGCGAGGTCGCGCGCCTTGAAATTGGAGGCGTGGAAATGCTCGGCATAGGACAGCGGCTGCCATTCGAGAAAGTCCTCCGAGCATTCCGGCATGTCGGGGATCATCTCGAGCAGCATGATGGCTTCGTTGAAATGGTTCAAATAGTCGGTGGCCAGGCCGGTTTTCGGGTTGATATTGGCGGCGACCAGCTTGGCCGCCCATGCGTTGGCGTCCGCGTCGACGCGCAGCGGCGTCGGGCGTTCGGATTGGGCCTGATTGGAATTCGCGGATGACATCCGCGGCATTCTTGACGCTCGGGGTTAAGAGGCTCTGAATGGAATACCGTTTAGGAGCAGGGAATGTGCGGACGCTTTGTAATCACTTCGGCGCCGGCGGCGGTCAGGTTGGCCTTCGGCTATGTCGACCAGCCGAATTTCCCGCCGCGTTACAATATCGCCCCGACCCAGCCGATTCCCGTAGTGATGCTGGAACAGGGCGCGCGCCGATTCCGGCTGATGCGCTGGGGGCTGCTGCCGTCCTGGGTCAAGGACCCGGCTAAATTCACCTTGCTGATCAATGCGCGCGCCGAAACCGTGCTGGAGAAGCCGGCGTTCCGCGCCGCGATCAAGCGGCGGCGCTGCCTGGTTCCGGCCGATGGCTATTTCGAATGGCTGGCCGCCGGCAAGCTCAAACAGCCCTATTTCATTCATCCGCGCGACGGCGGCCCGATCGGTCTCGCCGCGTTGGCCGAAACCTGGGTCGGGCCGAATGGCGAAGAACTCGACACCGTGGCGATCCTCACCACCGCGGCGACCGGCGATCTGGCCCAATTGCATCACCGCGTCCCGGTGACGATCGCCCCGCAGGATTACGAGCACTGGCTGGATTGCACCCATTTTGACGCCGAATCCGCGGTGGCGCTGCTGCAGCCGCCGGCCGAGGGCGCGTTTGTCTGGCATCCGGTCTCGACCGCGGTCAACCGCGTCGCCAACGACAATGCGCAATTGCTGCTGCCGATCGCGGCGGAGCAGGGGGGGAATGCCGGCGCACCGCCGAAGCCGGCGAAAAAGCCGGCGCCGAAACCGGTGCCAGCGCCCTCGGAGGACAGCGGGCAGGGCTCGCTGTTCTGATGAACGAGTCAGCGCGGTGCCTTCTCCCCTCCCCCTTGCGGGGAGGGGGCGGGGGTGGGGGGGCAACGGGCGCGGGCATCTGCGATTGATCCCCCGACCTGTGCTCCAATCGTACTCCCGCCGGCGCAGTGCTCGCGGCACCCCCACCCCCAACCCCTCCCCGCAGGGGGGAGGGGAGCGCGCATCATCCGTGGCGATGTCGGGTTATTGGCGGCCGCTCACAGCACCTTGCCGGGATTCATGATCCCGAGCGGGTCGAGCACGGCCTTGATCGACCGCATCAACTCCATCGCCACCTTGTCCTTCACCGCCGGCAATTCGTCGCGCTTGAGCACGCCGATGCCGTGTTCGGCGGAGATCGAGCCGCCCATCCTGCGCACGACGGCGAACACCGTCGCGTTGACCGCGTGCCATTGCGCCAGGAACGCCGCCTTGTCGGCGCCGAGCGGCTGGCTGACATTGTAGTGGATGTTGCCGTCGCCGAGATGGCCGAACGGCACCGGCCGGGCGCCCGGGATCAGTCCGATGACGGCGTCATTGGCCTCGGCGATGAAAGCCGGCACCGCCGCGACCGGCACCGAGACGTCGTGCTTGATCGAACCGCCTTCGGGTTTTTGCGCCGGCGAGATCTCCTCGCGCAACTTCCAGAACGCTTGCTGCTGGCTCAGATTGGCGGCGATCGCGGCGTCGTCGACGATGCCGTCCTCCATGCCGCGCTCGAGAATCGTCTGCAGCGCCGCGCCGGCATCGTCGCGCGACGACGACAATTCGATCAGCACGTACCACGGATACCTGCTCTGCAACGGATCGCGAATCCCGATGCCGTGGCGGACGGAAAAATCCAGCGCGATCTCGGCGATCAGTTCGAAGCTGGTGAGGTTGCCGGCGGCCTCGGCCTGGGCGATCTGCAGCAGCCGCAACGCCGCGGCCGGCGATTGCAGCCCGACAAAGGCGGTGTCGATTGCGCGCGGCTTGGGAAACAGTTTCAGCGTCGCCGCGGTGATGATACCGAGCGTGCCCTCGGCGCCGATGAACAGATTGCGCAGATCGTAGCCGGTATTGTCCTTCTTCAGCTTCGACAGCGTGTTGAGCACGCGCCCGTCGGCGAGCACGACTTCGAGCCCGAGCGCCATGTCGCGCGCCAGGCCATAGGCCAATGCCGCGGTGCCGCCCGCATTGGTCGACAGATTGCCGCCGATGGTGCAGCTGCCCTGGGCGGCGAGCGACAGCGGAAACAGCCGGTCGACCTCGGCGGCGCGGGCCTGGGCGTTTTGCAGGATCAGCCCGGCCTCCACCGTCATGGTGTTGGATTCGGTGTCGATCTCGCGGATCGCATCCATCCGCCGCAGCGACACCACCACCTCGCCATTGAGCGGCGTCTGGCCGCCGACCAGCCCGGTATTGCCGCCCTGCGGCACCAGCGCGATGCGCGCCTCGGAGGCGAGCCTGCAGATCGCCGCCACCTCGGCGGTCGAGCCCGGCCGCAGCACCAGCGCCGAGGTCCCGTGGAACAGGTTGCGGTCCTCGGTGACATAGGGCTCGATATCGGCCGGCGCGGTGACGGCATATTTATCGCCGACGATGGCGGCGAACCGCGCCAGCAGTTCGGGGGCGAGCGCAGGCGGCTTCTGCTGGATGTTCATGGGCTTTTCCGGTGGTTTCTTGATTGGCGCGGCAAAGCCTAGCGGAAACTTGCGCCGCCGTCAGTCCCGCGGCGCCGCGGCGCGGCGCAGCCGGTCGTTGATGGCCTCGCCGAGGTCATGCCGTGGGATCGGCATCACCGCGATGCCGCGCGCGCCGCTGGCGTCGAGCGCGCGCAGATGACCGAACAGATTGGCGGCGGCCTCGATCAGATCGCCGCGTTCCGACAGATTGAGCACCGCCGACGCGCTCGCGGCGCCCGGAAGCGTCGCCGTCCCGAAGGCCAGCAGCGCCTCGCCGGGCGCAAGCCGGTCGGCATCGAGCCGGACTTGGGCGCGTGGGGCGTAATGCGACGCCACCATCCCCGGCGCCAGCGGCCGGGTGCTGTCGGCCCGCGGCGAGGGTGGCGTCGCGCGCAGCGCGTGGCCCAGCACGCGCTCGATCGCATCGCGGGGTAGTCCGCCGGGGCGCAGCAGCATCGGTTCGCCCAGGCAGCTGAGAATGGTGGATTCGACCCCGACCGCCACCTTGCCGCCATCGACGATCAGGTCGATGCGGCCGTCGAGGTCGGCTTTGACATGGGCGGCGGTGGTCGGCGAGACGTGGCCGGAGCGATTCGCCGAGGGCGCCACCACGGCGCCGCCGAATGCGCGCAGGATGGCGCGGGCCAAAGGATGCGACGGCACCCGGATCGCCACGCTGTCGAGCCCGGCGGTGGCCAGATCCGCCACCGCGCAGCCTTGCAGCTTCGGCAACACCAGCGTCAGCGGCCCCGGCCAGAACGCCTCGGCCAGCGCCAGCGCGGTGGCATCGAAGCTGGCGAGGCGCCGCGCGGCGGCCAGATCCGCCACATGGGCGATCAGCGGATTGAACGAGGGCCGGCCCTTGGCGCGATACAGACGCGCAATGGCATCGGGATTGCCGGCATCGGCGCCGAGCCCGTAAACCGTCTCGGTCGGGAATGCCAGCAAACCGCCGCCCTTGAGGCACCGCGCCGCCGCCAGCACGGCGGCGTCGTCGGCTTCCAGGGTCTGGGTCGCCTGCCTGATCGTCATCATAGATTCATTCCTCAATAGCCTTCTTGCGGTCAGCGAAACCCAAGGCTATAAGCCGCCCCAGTTGTCGGAGTGTGGCTCAGCCCGGTAGAGCACTGCGTTCGGGACGCAGGGGTCGCAGGTTCGAATCCTGCCACTCCGACCAACATTTCAATAGGTTGTAGATATTGCCCTGAGGCGGCGCAACGGAATGACCTTTTCTTTGAATCAAGGGCCGCTTTATGGCCGACGTCGCGGTTACTGATCTCGACCTGAGATTTGGTGAGTGCCGAGACGGCGAATTGAAGGAAGGGGAGGCAAATGCAGAACCAATCGAGTTTGATCATCTAGATTCGAAGATTTCTGGTTGGCTGACCGATCTGCTTGATTGGGCTCAAAAAAATCCCTACGCACTTGCCGCCATCAGCCACATGACACTGATCTGGGCCGTAGCCGAAACCGGAGAAATCCGGATTTGCATTGAGCAAAGCTGCAACGCTGACTTTCCTGAGAAACGCTTTCCCAGATCTCGGAATGTAGAATATCCTAGGAGTTTCCATCACCTGGGTCACCCGATGCTTGTCGATGGTGCCCGAGCGCGAATTTCTGGAGAACTCTACCTCGACCAGGAAGGTGAAGAATTCATCTGGACCTTAAGCAATAAATCAGGCCGCTTCGGCTTTGATCGAAAGCTCGAACATTTGATCAACGTTAGCGACGAATTCCAAGCTTTGGGAGTTTACGTAAAGCTGCAGTTCCTCGCATGAGAGTGGGTATGCTGGATTTATCGTCGACCAACCTTCTTCGACTCAGACAGAGCGACGCCAACAGTCTCGCTCGATGGCTCGCCGACGACCGTGCAATGATGGACTTTGAGACCGCAATCTATCAGCGCCTTAAGCGGTACACACATGCGTCCCTCAAGACTTCTGAAGAAATATACTCTTTCGGCCGCGAGATGAGACAGATATATGAGCAGCGCTCGAATCAGTCTTTGGTATTTAAGATGGAAGCTTCCGACTTGAATGAGCGAGTCTACGTGCTTTTTACGTGTGGTTTTCTCAGACTCCCTTTTCAACTCGCAAGGGATACAATCAGTTTGCCCTCATCAAAGCTAAAAAATGTGCTTGCTGAGGTGCTGAAACCGAGCACGACGATCGCAGGCTTTTGACCAGTCCGGCAATCCTCCAAACGCCTCCGCAGACTGGCCTTGGAAATCCGGGTGGTGATGGCCGTAATGGACTTCGAGCTACTTCACGGTCATCCGCAGCCAACTTGCGGCTTCCCACGGATCAACCCGGCCTGCATCAACGAGGTCGCGGCTGTTTGGTGCCGCGAATGGCAGACCAAGATCGTCACTAAGGCCCGGATCTTCCCCGACTGAGCGGACCACCCGCAAGCGGCTGGCCACAGCCAGGCGATTGAACCATGGGCCCATTGTGAATTCCGATCACGGTCTCGGTTCGAGTCCACCAACTGGCTCCGACGGGCCGGCATATCCGTTGGGATTTCGGCGCTGCCAGTTCCAGGCGTCGCGGCAGATGTCGGCGAGATTGCGCCTGGCGCGCCAACCCAGCACGCGTTCGGCCAGATCCGCGCTGGCGTAGTTGCTCGCAACGTCGCCGCTGCGCCTTGGCGCCACCTGCACCGGGATGGTCGCACCGCTGGCTTGCGCAAACGCGTCGATCAGTTCCAGAACGCTGGTGCCGCGTCCGGTGCCGAGATTGACCGTCAGGAAACGGTCGCGGTCGAGGGATCGCAACGCGCAGATATGTCCCGCGGCAAGATCCATCACATGGACGTAATCCCTCACGCCGGTCCCGTCGATCGTATCGTAGTCGTCGCCGAAAACGGTCACATGCGAGCGGCGCCCCATTGCCACCTGGGCGACAAGGGGCGCCAGATTGCCGGCGGCGCCGCGGGGATCCTCTCCGATCAATCCGCTGTCATGCGATCCTGCCGGATTGAAATAACGCAGGATCGCGATTTCGAACCGGTTCGAAGCGGCGGCCAGATCCGCCAGCATGGTCTCGACCACCAATTTGGTGCGGCCATAGGGGGTGCGGGGCGACAGCCGGTGATCCTCTGTCAGCGGCAGCGCCACCGGATCGCCATAGACCGCCGCCGACGACGAGAACACCAGCCGATGCACGCCGGCGTCCTCCATCGCCTGAACCAGCCGCAGCGTCCCGACGACATTGTTGTCGTAATAGCGGGCCGGCTCGCTGACCGATTGGGTGATCGACTTCAGGCCGGCAAAGTGGATGACCGCGCCACATAGGTGGCGCGCCAGCGCCGTCGCCATCGTTTCGCGGTCGCGAACATCGCCGTCGACGACGATGGGAGCGGCGCCGGCTATGCGCGCGATCCGATCGATCACCTCGCGATGGCTGTTGGAAAAATTGTCGTAGATGACGACGCCGTATCCGGCGCGGATCAATTCGACGCAGGTGTGGGAGCCGATATAGCCCGCGCCGCCGGTCACCAAAACCTTCGTGTCCTGTTGGCTCGATTGCGTCATTGCGTCCATCAGTCGGCTCGACGGCGGCAAGCATTCATGGCGATCGGCGGCGCACTGGATAATGGCGACCCCATCCTAACAGCGCCGCTCAAAATCGTCGCTGTCGCACCGCGATGCAATTGCAACGCGCCGCGACCGTCTCTCGCCGATTCTCGGGGAGGGGCGTCGTGACGGCCGCAATGGCGGGTCTGCGGCGCCGAGTGTCCCCGCCTCGAAGTGACTGAATTGCGCAATTCCTGCTTTCTTTTTGCGCAATATGCGCATAAATGAGTCCGCAATCGGTGCGGTACCGGAACTTAGCCGGGCTGAAAATCAAAGATGCGCGAAGCGCGCGGGAGAAAATGTGATGCAGATTCCGATTAAGCGGGCGATCGAGAAGGTTCCGGGCGGCATGATGACGGTGCCGCTGTTGATCGGGGCGCTGCTGGCGACGTTCTTCCCCGGCACCCCGAAATTCTTCGGCTCCTTCACCGGCGCGCTGTTTTCCAGCGGCGCCCTGACCATTCTGGCGGTGTTCTATGTCTGCATGGGCGCCAGCATCGATTTCAAGGCGACCCCCTACATCATCAAGAAAGGCGGCACGCTGCTGATCGTCAAGGTCGGCATCGCGGTGATCGCCGGCCTGATTTTCGGCCGCTATCTGGGCGAAGCGCCGGTCACCGCCGGGATCTTCGCCGGCGTCTCGACGCTGGCGATCGTCGCAGCGATGAACGACACCAATGGCGGCCTCTACATGGCGCTGATGGGCCAATATGGCCGTCCGCGCGACGTCGGCGCCTATACGATCATGACGCTGGAAAGCGGCCCGTTCCTCACCATGCTGACGCTGGGCGTGGCCGGTCTGTCGTCGTTTCACTGGCAGGCGCTGGTGGGCGCCATCCTGCCGCTGGTGATCGGCATGATCATCGGCAATCTCGACCGTGAGATGCGCGCCTTCCTCAGCAAGGCCGTGCCGGTGATGATCCCGTTCTTCGCCTTCGCGCTCGGCACCGGGCTCAATCTATCCCAGGTCTGGCAGGCCGGCCTGCTGGGCATCGGCATGGGCGTCGCGGTCGTCGTGGTCACCGGCATTCCGCTGTTCTTCGCCGATCGCCTCACCGGCGGCAATGGCGTGGCGGGTGTCGCCGCGGCGTCGACCGCCGGCAATGCCGCGGCCGTCCCGGCGATCGTCGCTGCGGCCAATCCAGCCTATCTGGATGCCGCCGGCCCGGCCACGATCCTGATCGCGGCCTGCGTGGTGGTGACGGCGATTCTGACTCCGGTCTGCACCGCCTGGATCGCCGGCATCGTCGGCCGCGACATCGAGCCGGAGGAGGACGTTGCTGTCGCGCCGTTGCCGACGGCCGCGGTGCCCGCGCCAACGGTCGGGCGCTGAGATGGCTTGCGACTGGCTGATCCTCGCCGACGACCTCACCGGTGCTGCGGATTGTGCGATCGCCTTCGGGCGAAGGGGGCGCGCGGCCGCGGTGATGTGGGACGAGGTTGCCGATTCGTCGGATCATCAATTGCCGGTCCTTGCCTATGATGCGGCGAGCCGCGGCCTGTCGGCCGCGGCAGCAGCCCAGCGTCATGCCGACGTGCTGGTGCGACTCTTCGAGCCGCAACGTGTGCTGTTCAAGAAGATCGACTCGACGCTGCGCGGCCAACCCGCGGCGGAAATCGCCGCCACGCTGGCATATCTGAAATCCCGCGCGGGCCCGGCCTTCGGCGTGTTCGCGCCGGCCTTTCCGGCCACCGGGCGGACCACCATCGACGGGCGGATCCTGATCAAGGGCCGTCCGCTCGAGGAGATGGAGGTCTGGCAGCGCGATCACACCTATCCGACTGCCGATCTGACCGACGTTCTCGCCGCGGCGGGGATTCGCGCCGAGAAAATCCCGCTCGCCACGGTCCGCGGCAGCGAGCTGAAAGCCACCCTCGCCAGACTGGCAGGCGAAGGCGATCTGGTCGCGGCCTGCGACGCCGAGACCGACGAGGATCTGCATCTGATCGCGCAGGCAAGCCTGCTTGCCTCGCCGGCGACCTTCTTCATCGGCAGCGCCGGCTTGGCCCATGCGCTGGCCGGCCTCGATGCCGACACGGAGCTCGTGCCGATGCGGATTCCGACCAGCGCATTCGGCACGCTGATTGTCGTGGGATCGCTCGCCGGGGCGTCGCGGTCGGCGGCGCGCGAACTGGCGGCGACCGACACCGTCGCACATTTCCAGGTTGCGCCCGAGATGCTGCTCGGCGATCGCGCCGGTTGCGCGGCGATGGCGGCGGAGGTGGCCAAGCGGCTGTGTTCGGGCGAAGACGCGCTGGTCGAGATCGTGACCGATGGCCATCCGGACATGGCGCAGGGACCGCGGCTGGCGCTGGCGCTGGCCGAGGCGCTGGAGCCGGTGGCGCCCGCGATCGGCGCCTTCGCGGCGACCGGCGGCGAAACCGCCGCCGCCTTGCTGTCGCGCTTCGGAGTCAACGGCATCCGTCTTGCCGACGAGATCGAGCCGGGCGTGTCGCTCGGCCTCACCCTTGGAAAATTGTCGGTGCCGATCGCCACCAAAGCCGGCGCATTCGGCGATGACCTCAGCCTCATCCGCATCAGCCAACGTCTTCGCTGCGTTCGAATCAAAGGATATTTCTCATGACCCGTCCGACCATCGCGATCACCATGGGAGATCCGGCCGGCATCGGTCCCGAGGTCATCATGAAGGCGCTGGCCAAGCCTTATCCCAACGAGATCTGCAACCCGCTGGTGATCGGCGACGCCAACCGGCTGCGCAAGGCCGCCAAGGCTGTCGGCGTCGCGCTGGACGTCGACTCGCTGGCCGAGGCCGGCGACGCCGATTTCTCGTCGACGGCGGTGCAATGCGTGGATCTGAAGAACGTGCCGGACGATCTGCCGTTCGGCAAGATGTCGCCGATCGCCGGCGAGGCCGCCTATCGCTATATCGAGAAGGCCGTGCAGGTGGTGCAGGCCGGCATCGCGCAGGGCATCTGCACCGCGCCGCTCTCCAAGGAGGCGCTGCACGCGGCGGGCCACAAATATCCCGGCCATACCGAATTGCTGGCGCATCTGACCGGCACGCCGGAAGTGTCGATGATGCTGGTGTCGCCGAAGCTGCGCGTCATTCACGTCACCACCCATATCGGCCTGATCGACGCCATCAAGAAAATCGAGCCGGGCCTGGTCGAGCGCGTCATCACCCGCGGCCACGACGTGCTGATCAAGGCCGGTATCGCCAATCCGAAGATCGGCGTCTGCGCGATCAATCCGCATGCCGGCGAGAACGGGTTGTTCGGCCATGGCGAGGAGGCCGAGAAGATCACGCCGGCGGTGGAAGCCTGCCAGCGCAAGGGCTGGGACGTGCAGGGCCCGCTGCCCGCCGACACATTGTTCTTCCTGGCCGGCCGCGGCGACTACGACATGGTGGTGGCAATGTATCACGATCAGGGCCACGGCCCGATCAAGGTGCTGGGGCTGGAAGCCGGCGTCAACATCACGGTCGGCCTGCCGGTGATCCGCACCTCGGTCGATCACGGCACCGCCTTCGACATCGCCGGCAAGGGCATCGCCGACGAGCGCAGCCTGGTCGAGGCGCTGCGCCAGGCGGTCGATCTGGCCCCGAAGAAAGCGGCCTGAGACGGCGATCGCGTGAATATTCGCACGGCCGGGGCATCATGCTATGCATCGGCCGTGTCGCGACTTCGGCAAGGTCGAGCACGACCGACGGAAATGACTCTGCCAGGGGAGCGGGGCTGAGATTCGATGTCGATGCGTAGCAAGGAGCGTCACGCTCGCCTGTTGGAGGCGTTGAACGCCGGGGAGGTCGATGTCGACGATCTGGCGCGGCGGTTCAAGATCTCCGCCTCCACGGTGCGGCGCGACCTGCAGCTTTTGTCCAAGAACAACGCCGTGCGCCGCACCTATGGGGGCGCCATTCTGGCCAGCCAGGTGACAGAGACGACGCTGGAGCAGCGCCTCGCGGTGCGCGGCCAGGAGAAGCAGGCGATCGCGCGCGCGGCGGCCGAGCTGATCGCCGATGGCGACACGCTGATCCTCGATGCCGGCTCCACGGTCGCCGCCTTCGGCCAGCTGCTGCTGCGGCGGCGGTTGCGCATCATCACCAATAATCTGGCGCTGCTACCATTTCTCGCCAAGGCGCCGGCCATCGAGCTGGTGGTGCTGGGCGGCGCGCTGCGCTCCACCAGCATGAGCACCATGGGGCCGCTGGCCAATGACGCGCTGCGCCGCATGACCGCGGACCGCGCCATCATGAGCGCCGACGGCATCGTCCAGGGTCGCGGGTTGTGCGAGGCCGATCTGCAGCAGGTCGCGCTGAAATCGCTGATGATGCAGCAGGCCAAGGACGTCATCGTGCTGGCCGATGCCTGCAAGCTCGGCCGCGCCGACCAATTCGCCTGGGCGCCATTGCCGGACAGCTGGACGCTGGTGACCGATGCCGGCGCGTCGCAGGAGCAGCGCAGATGCTTCGCCGAAGCCGGCGCGCGCGTGATCGTCGCCGGCGCGCGCTGATGTTTGGTCGGGACCGCGCCCGGCGCGGCGCCGATGCGGATGGGGCGCCGTCAGCGGCCGGCGAAGCGCGCCGGGCGTTTTTGCACAAAGGCCGCGGCGCCCTCGCGCAAATCTTCGGTGACGAAGGCGCGCGCCTGTGACTCGGCCTCGTCATCAAGCGTGGACGACAATGAGGCGGCCCAGGCGGATTCGATCTGGGTCTTGATCAGGCCGATGCTCAACGGCGGCCCTTCGGCGAGGCGCTGCGCGGTGGCCAGCGCGGCGTCGCGCAGCTCGGCGTCGTCGACCGTTTTCCAGATCAGCCCCCATTGCTCGGCCTTGTCGGCGGACAGCGCTTCGCCGGTCAGCGCCAGCGCGCGGGCGCGGGCGACGCCGATCGAGCGCTGCAGGAACAGCGAGGTTCCGGCATCGAGCGCGGCGCCGAGCCGGACGAAGCTGAGGATGAAGCGCGCCGAGCGCGCCGCGATCACGATGTCGCCGGCGAGCGCAATGCCGACCCCGGCGCCGGCGGCGGCGCCGTTGACCGCGACCACGATCGGCTTGGGTGCAGCACGCATCTTTTCGAGCAGCGGGTTGAGCCGGCCGCGCATCATCTGCGCGACCTGATCGCCCATATCGAAAGTCGCGCCGCCGAGCTGCGCGCCGGCGCAAAAGCCCTTGCCGGCGCCGGTGAGCATGATCGCCCGCACCGAAGGATCGGCAAGCGCAGCGTCGAGCGCCGCGCCGAGATCGACCAGCAGGCTGCCGCCGAGCGCATTGTACTGCTCCGGATTGTTGAGCGTCAGGATCGCGACGGCGCCGCGCTGCTCGTGAAGAACCATCGACATCTTATCCTCGCTGGCCGTGTGGGGGGATGCGCAGCCGCTATAGCGAGCGCGCGATCAGCAGCTTCATCACCTCGTTGGTGCCGCCATAGATCTTCTGGATCCTTGCGTCGACATACATCCGCGAGATCGCATAGTCCTGCATGTAGCCATAGCCGCCATGCAGCTGCACGCAGTCGTCGACGGTCTCGCCTTGCTTCTGCGTGGTCCACCATTTCGCCATCGAGGCGGTGACGGCGTCGAGGTCGCCGGCCAGCAGCCGCTCGATGCAGAAATCGACGAAGACGCGCGCGATCATCGCCTCGGTCTTGCGTTCGGCGAGCTTGAAGGCGGTGTTCTGGAATTCGATGATCGGCTGGCCGAACGCCTTGCGCTGCCTGGTGTAGTCGACCGTCAGCCGCACCGCGCGCTCCATCGCGGCGACCGCGCCGATGGCGATGATCAGCCGCTCCTGCGGCAATTGCTGCATCAGCTGCGCGAAGCCCTTGCCTTCCTCGCCGCCGAGCAGGTTTTCCGGCGGCGCCACCGCGTCGTCGAAGAACAATTCCGAGGTGTCGGCGGCGGGCATGCCGATCTTGTCGAGGTTGCGGCCGCGCTTGAAACCGGCATTGTCCTTGGTCTCCAGCACGATCAGCGACAGGCCCTTGGCGCCGGGGCCGCCGGTGCGGGCGACCACGATGATCAGATCGGCGCTCTGGCCGTTGGTGATGAAGGTCTTCTGGCCGTTGATCACATAGGCGTTGCCCCGCAGCTTGGCGGTGGTACGCACCGCCTGCAGATCGGAGCCCGTCCCCGGCTCGGTCATCGCGATGGCGCCGATCAATTCGCCGCGCGCCATGCCGGGCAGCCAGCGCTGCTTCTGCTCCTCGGAGCCATAGTTGAGAATGTAATGCGCCACGATGCCGCTGGAGACGGTGACGCCATTGAGCGCGTCCGGCAATTCGCTTTCGATGTCCTCGAACACCGCGGCGTCATAGGCGAAGCTGGCGCCAAGCCCGCCATATTCCTCCGGGATGCTCGGCAGCAGCGCGCCCATTTCGCCGAGTTTCAGCCAGGCCGAGCGGTCGATGATCTTCTGCGCCCGCCATTTTTCAGCCTGCGGCGCCAGGTCCTTGGCGAGGAATTTACGAAACTGATCGCGGAACGTGTCGAGTTCCTCGGTCATCCATGACGAGCGATATTGCATAGTGCCTCGCGTTAAATGATGAGACCGCCGCCGCAGACGACCACCTGACCGCTAATGTAGTTCGATTCCGGGCTGCAGAACAAATACACCGCGTCGGCGGCTTCCTCCGGCGTGCCGCCGCGGCCGAGCGGGATCATTTTGGCCATGGCGTCGAGCATTTGCGGCTGGACGCCGACCTTGATGTCGCGGCCGGCGACGTCGATGGTCTTCTGCTGCGTCTCGATCGGCTGGGTCAGGCGGGTGTTGATCAGCCCGAACGCCACGCAATTGACGTTGACCTTGTAGCGTCCCCATTCCTTGCACATCGTCCGGGTCAGCCCGATCAACGACGCCTTGGCCGACGAATAGCTGGCCTGGCCGGCATTGCCGTAAAGCCCGGCGATCGAGGAAATGTTCACCACCTTGCGGAACACCTCGCGGCCGGCCTCGGCTTCCTTCTTGGCCAGAATGCGGATCGGCTCGGCGGCGGCGCGCAGGATCCGGAACGGCGCCACCAGATGGACGTCGAGCATCGCCTGGAATTGCTCGTCGGTCATCTTCTGGATCGTCGAGTCCCAGGTGTAGCCGGCATTGTTGATGATGATGTCGAGGCCGCCGAAGGTCTCCATCGCGGCGCCGACGAAGCGGTCGGCGAAGCCGGGCTCCGAGACGCTGCCATTGACGGCGATCGCCTCGCCGCCCATCGCCTTGATCTCGGCGGCGACCGCGTCGCCGGGCTCGGCGTCGAGATCGTTGACCACGAGTTTGGCGCCCTCATGCGCGAGTTTCAGCGCGATGGCGCGGCCGATGCCGCGGCCCGATCCGGTGATGAGGGCGACCTTGCCTGCGAGTTTACCCATGATGTGTCCTTGATCAGAGCGCGATGATGGCTTCGCCGGCGAGCTTGGTCTCGCCGTGCTGGTCCTTGGTGGTGAGCGTGATGCGGGCGCGGCGTTCGCCGCCGGCCTCGAGCAGTTCGGCGACGTGACCCTCGCAGGTCAGTTGCGCGCCGAGCTGGGTGATCGCGGCGAAGCGGGTCGAAAACGAGCGGATGGCGCCGGGCGGCACCGCGTCGGTCAGCGCCTGGCCGAGATAGCCCATCACCAGCATGCCGTGCGAGAACACGTCGGGAAATCCCGAGGCCTTGGCGAAGTCGAGATCGACATGGATCGGGTTGTGGTCGCCCGAGGCGCCGCAATACAGCGCCAAAGTGTGGCGGGTGATGGCGGGAAATTGCTTGTGGACGATGCGGTCGCCGACCGCGGGCTTCGGCTTGCTCATGCGGCGGCTCCATTGCGCACCACGATGGTGCGGGCGACGTCGGCGACATGGACGCTGTGCTGATTGGTGATGGCGGTCTCGATCACGATCAGCGTCATCGCGCCGCCCTTCTTGTCGGTGACGGCGGTGACGCGCGGATTGAAGGTGACGGTGTCGCCGACCACGACCGGGGCGTGATAGCAAAAGCTCTGCTCGCCATGCAGGACGCGGCCGAGATCGATGTCGAGCGCGGTGAGGAATTCGAACGGCGTCTCGGTGTCCATCATCTCCAGGCAGAACAGATAGGTCGGCGGAATCGGTGCCGCCGCATAGCCGGCCGCTTTCGCCGCGTCGGCGTCGCGATAGACCGGGTTGGTTTCGCCGAGCGTCTCGAAGAAATAGCGCAACCGTCCCGGTTCGACGCGCGCGGTGACCGGCGTGAAACTGCGCCCGACGGCGGATTGATCAACCATGATGTGTCCTTAATTTCCCTCAACCGTGCAGACGTTCAAAGGCGTCATTGCGAGGAGCGAAGCGACGAAGCAATCCAGGGCCACACGGCGATGCCCGTCGGGGCAGCCCCTGGATTGCTTCGCGCGACGGACCGCGCTGGCGCGCCGTCCGTCGGCTCGCAATGACGACGTCGTTGGCCGTGAAGGCCGCAATGGTCGTCACGCGCGCTCGTACAATGTCACCACGCAGGCGCCGCCGAGGCCGAGATTGTGCTGCAGGGCCAGCCGCGCGCCGTCGACCTGGGTGGCGGCCGCGGTGCCGCGCAATTGCCGGGTCAGCTCGTAGCATTGGGCGAGGCCGGTGGCGCCGAGCGGGTGGCCCTTCGACAGCAGGCCGCCGGACGGGTTGGTGACGAATTTGCCCCCATAGGTGTTGTCGCCGTCGTCGATGAATTTCGCCGCGCCGCCCTCGGGGCACAGGCCGAGCGCCTCGTAGGTGATCAGCTCGTTCTGGGCGAAGCAATCATGCAGCTCGACCACGTCGAGGTCGTCCGGCCCGACGCCGGCCTTTTGATAGACCGCATTGGCGGCGTCGCGCGCCATGTCGAAGCCGACCACCCGCATCATATCGCCGGCGCCGAAGGTCGACGGCGTGTCGGTGGTCATGCTCTGCGCGGCGATCCGCACATCGGTGCGCAAGCCGTGCTGCTTGGCGAATTTCTCGGACACCAGCACCGCGGCGGCGCCGCCGCAGGTCGGCGGACAGGCCATCAGCCGCGTCATCACGCCGGGCCAGATCACCTGATCGTTCATCACGTCGTCGGCCGAGACTTCCTTGCGGAACAGCGCCAGCGGATTGTTCTTGGCGTGCCGGCTGGCCTTGGCGCGGACCTTGGCGAAGGACGACAGCGGCGTACCGTATTGCTGCATATGGCTGAGGCCGGCGCCGCCGAAATAGCGCAGCGCCAGCGGCACGCCCGGGGCGTCGACCAGCGCGTCGGCGGCGGCGTCGAATTCGTCGAACGCGCTCGGCCGATCGGTGAACACCGCGCCCAGCGCGCCGGGCTTCATCTGTTCGAAGCCGAGCGCCAGCACGCAATCGGCGGCGCCGGATTCGATCGCCTGACGGGCCAGAAACAGCGCGGTCGAGCCGGTCGAGCAATTGTTGTTGACGTTGACGATCGGGATGCCGGTCATGCCGACGCCATACAGCGCGCGCTGGCCGCAGGTGGAGTCGCCGTAGACGTAACCGACATAGGCCTGCTGGATCGCCGCATAGTCGAGGCCGGAATCCTGGAGCGCCAGTCTGGCCGCCGTCGCCCCCATCACGTGATACGGCTCGTTGGCGCCGGGCTTGACGAACGGGATCATGCCGACACCGGCAATGTAAGCGCGAGACATCCGATCCTCCATAAATTACCCAATGGACTTCTTGTTACCCATGGGTAATATACATGGCGCGCAAGCGAGTCAATGCAAGGCAACCGGAATTCGAGATGGACGTGCGAACCCCCGATAGCTCACCCTGGATGCCGTTCGAAAGCCGGCGCCGCGCCCGCGACGAGAAGCGCGAGGCGGTGCTGCGGACTGCCGTGCAGCTGTTTCTCGAGCAGGGCTATCACCGCGTCACGCTGAACGACGTCGCCGAGCGGCTGAACATCACCAAGCCGGCGCTATACAACTACTTTCGCGGCAAGGAAGACATTCTGTTCGAATGCTGCGTGTTGGGGCGCGAGCGGGTCGACGAGGTGATCGCCGAGATCGACGCCGGCGGCGGCGCCGGACTTGCCAAGCTGCGCAGGCTGATCCGGGCCTATGCGGAGGTGATGACCTCCGATTACGGCGCCAGCCTGGTGCGGTTCGACACCCGCGATCTGTCCGAGGCCAACGCCCGCACCGTCCGCGACGCCAAGAAAAGCATCGACCGGACCTTTCGCCAATATGTGACCGACGGCATCGCCGACGGCACGATCAAGCCCTGCGATGCCAAGATGGCGGCGTTCGCCATCGCCGGCTCGCTGAACTGGATCGGACACTGGTTTCAGCGTGACGGCGAATTGTCGGCCGAACAGGTCGCCGACGAATTCGCCACGCGGTTGACCGAGGGACTCGCGGCACGGCGCCCAAGAAAGAAGGCGCCGGCCTGAGCAGACTAAAACCAAACAAAACAAAACAGCGGAGGGAAACGATGAACACTACCCACGGATTGCGGCGCGCGCTGCAGATCAATCCCGACGGCCTCGCCACGGTGTATGGCGCGCGGCGTCGTAACTGGCGCGAGGTCGGTGAGCGGGTCGCGCGGCTGGCGGCCGGGCTGCGCGGGCTCGGCGCCGAACCGGGCGACCGCGTCGCGGTGCTGTCGCTCAATTCCGATCGCTATCTCGAGCTGTATCTGGCGACGGCCTGGGCCGGCGCCGTGATCGTGCCGCTCAACACCAGGTGGAGCCCGTTGGAAAACGAAGACGCGCTGCGCGATTGCCGTGCCAATGTGCTGGTGGTTGATCAGGCGTTCGCCGCCACCGGCGCCACGCTGGCCAAGGCGCTGCCCGAATTGAAATTGGTCTATGCCGACGACGGCGATATCCCGTCCGGCATGGACGACTACGAAGCGCTGATCGGGCGCAGCGCGCCGATCCCCGACGCGATGCGCCAGGCCGCGGATCTTGCCGGCATCTTCTACACCGGCGGCACCACCGGCCGCTCCAAGGGTGTGATGCTCAGCCACGGCAATCTGATGGCCAACGCGCTGAATGCACTCGGCGAGGGGATGTTCCCGGGCACCGCGACCTATCTGCACGCGGCGCCGATGTTTCACCTCGCCAATGGCGCGGCGATGTATTCGCTGCTGCTCAGCGGCGGCGCCAATGTGATGATCCAGGCCTTCACCCCCGAGGGGGTGATGGCCGCGGTGCAGAACGAGCGCGTCACCGACGTGCTGCTGGTCCCGACCATGATCCAGATGCTGGTCGATCATCCCGCGCTCGCCTCCCACGACATGTCGTCGCTGACGAGCCTAGCCTATGGCGCCTCGCCGATCAGCGAGGCGGTGCTCGATCGCGCAACCAAGGCGCTGCCGAATGCGCGCTTCACCCAGGCCTATGGCATGACCGAATTGTCGCCGATCGCCACATTGCTGCACTGGAACGAGCATATCGGCGAGGCCCGCGCCAAGGGCCGGCATCGCGCCGCCGGCCGCGCCGCGCTGGGCTGCGAGGTCCGCATCGTCGACGCCGACGACAGGCCGGTCGATGTCGGCACCGTCGGCGAGATCGTGGTGCGCGGCGACAATGTGATGATGGGCTATTGGGAGCGGCCGGAGGAGACCGCGCGCGCCGTGGTCGATGGCTGGATGCACACCGGCGACGGCGGCTATCTGGACGAATACGGCTTCGTCTTCGTCGTCGACCGCGTCAAGGACATGATCATTTCGGGCGGCGAGAACGTCTATTCGGTCGAGGTCGAGAACGCGGTGGCGCAGCATCCGGCGGTGGCGCAATGCGCGGTGATCGGAATCCCCGATGAGCATTGGGGCGAGAAGGTCCATGCCGTTGTCGTGCCGCGCGCCGACGCGCAGATCTCGGCGACAGAGCTGATCGCGTTCTGCAAGACGCTGATCGCCGGCTACAAATGCCCGCGCAGCGTCGAGGTCAGAAGCAGCCCGCTGCCGCTGTCCGGCGCCGGCAAGATCCTCAAGCGCGAACTGCGCGCGCCTTACTGGGACAACCGGGAGCGGCGCGTCAGCTGACGCAGAGATCCGCTCCGCGCGCTGGCGCGGAGCGGATCGTTATCAGTCGATCAGGCAATCGCGGAGTGGATGCACGCCATCTGGAATCCGTGCCTCGCGATCATGCCGCGCGGATTCAGATTAGGACTTGCAAACACCAAAGATGCACCCGAGGATACCCAAAACAAGAAGCGGGACCGGGATGGAGCTAAAGCAGATTAATCAGCAGGGCATTGTCTTCGGCATTTTTTTTCTGTTGTTTGTCGCGTTCGCGGCTCTCCTGCCCGGATTTGCCACGACGCAGAATATGCTGACACTGCTTCAGAACGTGTCGGTACTGGGGATCCTCGGCCTGGCCATGGCCATCGTGGTAATCGGCCGCGGTGTCGACTTGTCGCTGATCGCCACGCTGGCTGTGCCGCCGGGCCTGGTTCTGCAAATGGTTCAGGATGGCCACTCCTTGCCGGGCGCGATCACCACCGCGTTGATGTTGGCGCTGGTCTTCGGTGCCATCAATGGCTGGCTGATCGCCTATGCCGAAGTGCCCTCGCTGTTCACAACGCTGGCCAGCGGCCTGTTCCTGGCCGGTCTCGGACAGGCCGTGCTGTTCAATCTCGACGTGGTGCAGTGGAGCCCGGGAATGCAGGGCTTCGAGCGTCTGGGCCAGGGCATCGTGTTCGGAATTCCGGTGTCGGTCATCGTCTTCATCATCGCGTGCCTTGTGGTCGCATTCCTGCTGCGTATCACGCGGATCGGCGCCTACATCTATGCGATCGGCGACAATCCCTATGGCGCCAAGGTCACCGGCATTCCATCGCGACCGATCATCGTGCTGCAATACGTGCTGGCGGCGCTGATCGGCTGTTTCGCCGGGTTGGTGCTGGCGGCTTCGGTCAACAGCATGCCGACGCGCATATTCAACTCGACGATGATCTACGACGTCATTTTGGTGGTGGTGCTCGGCGGCATCGGGCTGTCCGGCGGGCGCGGTGGCGTGCTCAATGTGGTCATCGGGACTCTCCTGATCGGCACGATGTTGAACGGCATGACCATCATGGACATCCCCTATTCGGGCCAGAACCTGATCAAGGGCGTGGTTCTGCTGATCGCGGTGATTGCCGATTCGTTCCTCAATCCCCGCAACGAGGAGACCGCGCAACAGGGCGATATCTGAGCACGACTTACGACAAAAAATTAAACTGGGAGGACAGTATGGTTTTCGGACTGACACGGCAGCTCAAGCCGCTGATCGGCGGCGCCGCGATCGCGGCGCTGGCGACGTTTCCCGCGCTTGCCCAGCAAGGACTGGACGAGCCGTTCCAGGGGGCGTTCAAGCAGGCGCTTGCCGGCAAGACCGTCGCCTATGTGCCGGTGGCGATGAATTTCGATCTCACCGAGGGTTGGTTCGCCGGGCTCAAGAAGGAGCTCGAACCTTACGGCATGAAGGTGATCGTGCGAGATCCGAACTGGAGCACCAGCGCCGGCGCCCAGGCGGTCACGACGCTGCTGTCGGAAAAGCCGGCGGTGATGGTGATCCACAATCCCGACGTGCAGACCTATGCGAAGCTGCTGCAGCGCGCCGAGAAGGAAGGCATCGCCGTCATCCAGATCAACATGGGATCCGTGTATCGCAGCTCGGCCTTCGTCGGCGCAAACTGGATAGAGATCGGCGAGCGCAACGCCGAGGCGGTGGTCAAGGCTTGTGAAGGCAAGTCGAACAAGATCGCCGTGGTCCAGGGCGCGTTGTCGGCGGCGACGTCGGCCTACACGCTGAAGGGCGTCGAGAACGTGCTCGCCAAACATCCCGAAATCAAGGTGGTGTCGAGCCAGGCGGCGGATTGGGATGCGGCGAAAGCCAAGGCGATCACCCAGACGGTGCTCAAGCAGCATCCGGACCTGTGCGGCATCGTCGGGTTCTGGGATGGCATGGATATCGGCACCGCCGCGGCAGTGAAGGAAGCCGGCCTCACCGGGAAGGTGTTTCTTGCCACCTCGGGCGGCGGTGAGCGCAAGGGGGCCTGCGAACTGGTGAAGTCGGGCGCGTTCGACCTCAATCTCAGCTACGACGTTCCGACCCAGGCTGCCGACATGGCTGCGATGATCAAGTGGCTGCTCTCTTCCGGCGTCAAGCCTGGCACCGTCAAGGGATCGATCTATACGACGCTCATTCCCATCACCAAGGAAAACGCATCGTCGGAAACGGCATGCTGGAACCTGAGCGATCTGAAGAAGTAGCGCGCAGCGACGGTCCGGGTTCTGCGCTCGTCCGCGAGGCGGGCGCAGAACCGGACGATGCGCTTCCATCATTCCTTTTCTCCGTCCGTCGCAGAGCCCGCAATGCAGGAAACTTTCGTTCGCCTTCGGTCCCGCTACTGGCCCGACCATCTGCTCGGCGAAATTCTGTCGAAGCGCTGGACGGAAACCGCAATACCGGTGATCGTCCTGATCATCGTCGCCTTCGCGCTCAGCCAGGCGATCAGCGGGTTTTTATCGCCGAACGGGCTCGCGGACACGGCCAGGCAGGCCGGCGAGATCGGCTTTGTGGTGCTTGGCATTTCGCTGGTGGTGATCGTCGGCGGCATCGACCTATCGGTCGGCTCGATGTTCGCTCTGTGCGATTTTTGCGCGTTGTATTGCCTCGATGTGCTGAACTGGCCGGTGCCCGCGGTGGTCGTGGCGACGCTGATTTGCGGCGCTCTGCTGGGCGCGGTGAACGGCTTCTTGATCGGTTATCTGAGGCTGCGCGCCTTCATCACCACGCTGATCACGCTGATCATCTATCGATCTGCCTATGATCTGCTGCTGGTTTCCAATTCGAACAAGATCGCCTCGGCGTTTCCGGACATCGCATCGTGGACCTTCATTGGCGAAGGCAAGGTGCTGGGCGTCCCGAGCGTGGCCATCGTCTATGTCGCAATCGCGATTTTCGGCCACCTGTTTCTGACGCGGTTGCGCCCCGGCTGGCATGTGACGGCGATCGGCGGCTCGCGGCGGTCGGCCTATAATTCCGGAATCGCGGTGCGGAGAACCATCGCGCTGTGCTATGTCGCCAGCGGCGTCCTGACGTCGATCGGCGCGCTTTTCTTCGCCGCCCGGCTGGGCACGGTCGGCGGCGATATCGGCGTCGGTCTCGAGGTGACCGCGCTCACCGCGACGGTGCTCGGCGGCATCACGCTCGGCGGCGGCAATGGTTCGGTCGCCAAAGCGCTGGCCGGCACTCTGATCGTTCTGCTGGTGACCAACGGGCTGACCACGCTCTCGGTGCGCGGCGGCTACAACCGGATGGTGCTGGCGACGATCCTGCTCGTCGCCGCCATCATCGATATTCGCTGGCTCAAGAACCGTGCCCGTATCATCAGCAAGGTCTACGTCGCGCCGACCTATCACTACCTGCCGCCGGCGCCGTCGACCGAGATCGGCAAGGGCGGACCGTTCGAGCAGAACGACAAGCTGCGTGATGTCACCTTGATTGGCCTGGGCCGTATCGAGGCCCCCGAAGACGTCATTCTTGATCGGCACGACAATCTCTATGCCGGGTCGCGCCACGGCGACATCATGCGCTTTCTCGCTCCCGATTATCAGCAGATGGAGGTGTTCGCCCATATTGGCGGTCAGCCGCTGGGCATGGCCTTTGATCGGCAGGACAATCTCTATTGCTGTATCGGCGGAATGGGGCTTTACCGGATTTCGCCCGACCGAAAGATCGAGAAGGCGACCGATGAGACAAACCGCAGTCTCTGGTCGGTCAATGATGACAGCCGTCTGCGTTTGGCCGACGACCTCGATATCGCCGATGACGGTCGGATCTTCTTTTCGGAGGCGACCGTGCGCTACGAAATGCACGAGTGGCCGGTCGATGGGCTGGAAGCGCGCGGCAATGGCCGGATCATCTGCTACGACCCGGCGCGTAACACCACCCGAACAGTGTTGCGCGGGCTGAAATTTCCCAACGGGATTTGTATCGCGAGTGACCGTCAGTCCATCCTGTTTGCCGAAACCTTCGGTTGTTCGATCAAGCGTTACTGGTTCGATGGTCCGAAGCAAGGCAGCGTCGAGATCGTGATGGATAACCTCCCGGGCTTTCCGGACAATATCAACGTCGCCTCCGATGGCAATTACTGGCTGGCGCTTGTCGGGATGCGGTCTCCCGCGCTGGATCTGGCCTGGCGGATGCCGGATTTTCGCAGGCGAATGGCCAAGCGGCTGCCGGTGGATGAATGGCTGTTTCCGAACATCAACACGGGATGCGTCGTGAAGTTCAACGAGCAGGGCAAGGTGTTGGAATCGTTCTGGGACATCGAAGGACTCAACCATCCGATGATCACCTCGATGCGTGAACATCGCGGCCACCTTTATCTCGGCGGCATCGCCAATAACCGGATCGGCCGCTACAAGCTGCAAAACGCGGATCCGAACTTCGTGCAATACGACAAGCGCTGGGGGAAGATCACTTGATACCGGCTCTGAGGGAGATCGCGCATCGGATTCTGGGGCGCGGTGAGGGCGCCATCACGGTGCCGCCGTTCGACGGGGCGTTGAAGCCCAACCAGGTGCTCGAAAGCGCCGAAGTGGTCGCCGAGTTTGCGGCGGCCGAGGATCTGGCGAGCGACGGGTCCACACTCTATGTCGCGGACGGCCAGCTTGTGCTGCGCTTTGACGGATCGACGACGCATGAGTTGCGCCGCTTCGACGCTCCGGTGACGGCGATCTGCGTGCTCGCCAATGCGCGGCTGGCGGTGGCGCTCGACGGCCGCGAAATCCGTGTGATCGACCTGGCCGGCGGTGGTGCCGAGGACCGGGTTTATTCCGGACCAGAACTGCACGCCATCAATGCGCTGGCGCCGGGCGACGCCGATACATTGTTGGCGACCTCCGGCTCCGTCACGGAATCCTGTGCGGAGTGGGCGCGCGATCTGATGAACCGCGGCCGGACCGGCAGATTACTGTCGATTTCGCTCTCGAGTGGCGGCATTCGCGTCGTTGCCAGCGGGCTGGGCTATGCGTTTGGCGTCGTAACTGCCGGCGCGACGACGACCGTCAGCGAGAGCTGGCGTCACCGGATCGTCGCCATCGACGGCGATGGCGGCGTGCGGCCATTGCTCGATCATCTTCCGGTCTATCCGTCGCGGATATCCGCGGCGGCTGGCGGGGGTTTCTGGCTGACGGCCTTCATCGCCCGGACCCAGCTGGTGGAATTCGTGCTCCGCGAAC
The DNA here is from genome assembly GCF_033001325.1 of Rhodopseudomonas sp. BAL398. Lineage (NCBI taxonomy): Bacteria > Pseudomonadati > Pseudomonadota > Alphaproteobacteria > Hyphomicrobiales > Nitrobacteraceae > Rhodopseudomonas > Rhodopseudomonas sp. BAL398. The sequence continues at coordinate 3,347,203 of NZ_CP133111.1, read as the reverse complement.
CTGGCTACCGGCGGCGGATGATCGCCGAGATCGATCCGGAATTCTGGATCGTGCCGCGGCTGCGGTCGGGCGAATCGTTCCGGGAGCCGATGCAGGGGGCGCATCTCAAAACCATGGGCGTGATCAAGCCGTGGGCGCCGCCACGTTCCTACGGTCTGGTGGTCCGGCTCGACGATGATTTCACGCCGCTGTACTCGCTGCACAGCCGGGTCGACGGTCACAACCACGGCGTGGTCGCGGCGGCTGAGGTTGGCGATGGTCTCTATGTTCTGGCGAAAGGCCCCGGGCGGTTGCTTCGCCTGTCGCTGGCGACGGTCAAGAGGGAGCTGGGCGCATGAGCGACGCCATCATCGAATTTCGCAAGGCCACCAAGCACTACGCCGGCGTGCCCGCGATCGAGGATGTCGACTTCCAATTGCGGCGCGGCGAGATCCACGCCTTGATCGGCGAGAATGGCGCTGGAAAATCGACGTTGACCAAGGCGATGGCCGGCGTGGTAACGCTCACATCCGGTGCGATGTTCGTCAATGGCAAGGAAGTTTCGCCGAAATCGCCACTGGATGCGCGCCATCTCGGCATCGCGATGGTGTTTCAGGAGAACAGTCTGGTGCCGACCATGACGGTGGCGCAGAACCTGTTTCTCGGCCAGGAGAAATTCTACAATCGGCTGCGCGGCATCTATATCGCGGCCCAGCAATTCCTGCAGTCGCTCAATTTCGACGTGACGCCGACCAGCACCGTTGGATCGCTTGGCGCCGCCAAGAAGCAGATGGTGGAGATCGCCCGCGCGGTGTTGCATCAGGCGCAGGTGATCGTGTTCGACGAGCCGACTGCGACGCTGACCCCCGAGGAGAAGAACTACTTCTTTGATCTGGTCCGTGATCTGAAGAAACGCGGCGTGTCGATTGTGTTCATCTCGCACGCGCTGGAAGAGGCGCTGCTGCTGGCCGACCGCATCACGGTGTTGCGGGACGGCAAGCATGTCGTCACCGATGATGCCGGCAATTTCGACCGTGCCCGGATCGTTCAGGCGATGGTCGGGCGCGATCTGTCCAATACGCTGTACGGCAAGCGCAAGACCGAGGTGCGCCGTGCGGGCGAGCGCGTTCTCACCGTTCAGAATCTGAAAATGGCGCCGATGGTGAAGAACAATTCGCTGTCGGTGTTCGCCGGGCAGATCACGGGCGTGTTCGGCCTGGTCGGCGCGGGTCGGACCGAGACCTTCAAGATCGTTGCGGGCGTCCTGAAGCGCGATTTCTTTCACGGCGGCGAGATCTTGCTGCGCGGCACGCCGGTGCGTTATCGCGTTCCGGCCCCGGCCGTGCGCGGGGGCATCGCCTATGTCACCGAGGATCGCAAGGTGGAAGGCTTCTTCGAGACGATGTCGATCGCGCGCAACATCTATCTCGGCATATTGGCGAAATTCCCCCGCGGCCGGTTTTTGCTGTCGAGCCGCGAAACCCAGGCGGCCGGCGCGGATTGGGTGGCGCGGCTGAACGTGCGCGCGATCGACGCCAAGGCCAAAGTCGTGGAGCTTTCCGGCGGCAACCAGCAGAAGGTGGTGATCGCCAAGTCGCTGGCTCAGGAGCCGGATCTGATCATCTTCGACGAGCCCACCCGTGGCGTCGACGTTGGCGCGATCGTCGAGATCCACGATCTGATCAACAGGCTCGCCGACGAGGGCAAAGCCGTGGTTGTCATCTCCTCATATCTCCCGGAAGTAATGGCGCTGTCGGATCGTATTCTGGTGAGCCGCCAGGGCAAGGTCGTGGAGGAATTCTCGGCGCTCGAGGCCAACGAGGAAAAGATCATGTATGCGGCGATCCACTAGGAAGTGATGCCCTTCAAATTGAGATGAGATGTCCGAGAGTCACCGTCCCGCCCCGCCCAACCGGCGGAGCGGGACGGTGTCTGTCGCTCAGGTCACCGCCGCGTTGGCGCAGCAGCTCGCCGCGTTCTGCTCGGCGGGCAGGTCGATGCAGGGATTGCCGTCGAAGAAGCCGTGCGGCACCAGTTTGAAGCCGGTGGAGATGCAGGGCTGCACCGGAAAATCCTCGATCCGCACCGGATGATGCAGGCCGAACACGTGCCACAGCACGATGTCGGTGTTCACCAGCGGCCGGTCCTGCTTGACGAAATCGGCGATGCCGCCGGCGCCGTCGGAATGATTCATGTAATTGCCGGCCGGAAAGCGCTCCTCGGGATCGAACGCGGTGACCCAGACGTGGTTCTGCACGAAACTGGAGCGCTTGCCGGACGCCGAATTCGGGCTGACGAACGGCGTCACGCAATTCATCGCCTCGAGCTTGTAGCTCACCGGCGCGCCGGTGTAGTTGGTCTTGTTGGGATTGACCACTTTCCAGTAGCGTTGGGCCGCCGGGTTGGCGCGGCGCGCCGCCGCAAGTTCGGTCCCCAGCACGGTTTCGCTTTCATAGAATGCGTTGCCGTACGGATTGTCGGCGCTGTCCTCGGGCTCCGCATAGGTGTTGCATTCGACAAAACTGTTGTTGTCGCCGTCGACCGCCATATCGAGCCGGGCGCAGAAGATGTGCTGATGGATCTGGCCGACCACGCCGGGCAGCACCTCGCGGGCATATTTGCCGGGCTGGCCGGGCAGGCAGGCCGCGGTATTGATGATGCCGGTGGCCTTCATCTCGAATTCGATCGTGCCGTCGAGATGGAAGTACCAGTACAACGCATATTCGTAATTGCCGACGGTGCAGATAGTCGAGACCACGAGCTTGCGCGCGCGGCGGATCTCGGCGCGGTCGGTGCGGAAATCCCAGTGCTTCCAGGCCAGCCCGGAATCCTCTTCGTGAATGCAGATCGCCTTTTCGATCGTCATCACGTCGCCGTTCATCGTGCTCATGTGCACGTCCATATATTCGATCACGCCGAGGCAGTCGCAGCCGAGCTTGAGCGAATTGGCCAGCTTGCCGATGCCGTATTCGCCGATGTCGAACACGTTCTTGCGGAAATGGCCGTTGACCGGGCTGCCATAGGGCACCACCATTTCGACCAATGAGGCGCGGTGCGCGATCGAGCGGCCGTCATATTTGATGTCGTGCAAGGTCAGCGCTTCGCGGGCGTTGAAGCCGACCACAAACGACCATTTGTCCCAGCTGAGCGCGCTGCCCTCGATCTTGAAGTTGACGCCTTGCGGTTGGGTCACGTCGATCGGCTTCAACGGTGCGCGCGTCGAGGTGTTGAATTCCTTTTCATAATTGGCCTGCCGCAGCGGGATCGGGATGGTGCCGTAATCATCGACGCGGATGATCTCCCAGGTCTTGAGGTCGATCACGGCGTTGAGCCCCTCGATCGGATGGGCGTAGAAATTCTCGTTCTCGCATAGGCGCTGCCAGGCGAAGACATGGCACAGATGCCGGCCTTCTTCGCCGGGGATGGAGAAATTGCCCGCCGACCATGGGTCGACGCAGACCGTGGTCATGTCGGTGATGCCGCGCCGGGCGCAGCCGGCGATGAAATCCGGATCGGCGCGGACATAGCCTTCGATGGCGAGGAACTGCTCGAGCTGGATCATCGGCCGCGCTCGCGGGAATTCCTTGCGCTCGACGATGCGGCCGTCGTCGAGCGAAACGAACAGCCGGGTGACGCCGATCGCGGTGGTGCTGAACACGCTGACCCGGGCCTGCCGGGCGATCTTCATGCCGGGCTTGAACGCGCGCACCACCGATTTGTCCGGCTCCAGCAGCTCGATGGTCTCGAACCTGGTATCGACCCCATAGGGCGGATCGGCATTGACGATGGCCGCGACCTTGATGATTTCCGCCGGCGTCAGCGCTTGCAACGGATGCAACACCGAATTGGTCTCGGCCCTGGTGGTGGCATGGCAGCAAGTGGATTGGTCTGCGAGGCTCATGATGTCTCCTGTGCGGGGCAAGGCCGTGGTGCAAATCCGGCGCGACCGTCGATTCATCGCCGGTCAATGCGCAGGCGTGGCCGCGCCGGGCGCGATGCCGGGACTGCCGCCAACCGCTATGCAAAACAAATGCCGCCAGTGGATTGCGCGGCCGAGCCGCACATGGCCTATCGCCTCAGCGGCGTGATTGACACGAGTCGCCAATCTCGGTTCCCGCAGCCGTCGTCGGATTACGGCGTCACCAGCCAGTAGCCGCCGACCACCAGAATGGCCGCCAGCAGCAGAATCGCGCCCAGCACCGCGGCGATGATCGCCCCAAGACCATGGCCGTCGAGCCATTGCCGCAATGTTTTCTCCATGCCGGTCGACCTTCTCGGTTCCGCTGACGCTGCGGCCGAAGCTCTATCGCAAAAGCCTTCGCGCCAGAAGCGAACCTTGGTTGCGTGTCTGCTTCGCGGCGGTTGCGTCGAACTCACCCAACGGAAGCCGGAACCAGTTGGCGGATACCGAATTGAATCCCAAACCAACAGGAGAGCCGCCATGTCGACTCGTTTTCAGATCGCATCGATGATCTTCATGATGCTCAACGCCGTGGTGTTCGGCATTGGCATCGTCACTGTCTTGGCGGTGCCGACACTGTCGGACCTTGCTTTTGGGCTGATCCCCGCTGTGGTGCTGATCAGCTTCGCCATCTCTGCGCCGCTGTCCTGGATGATGGCACCGATGCTGCGGGCGCGCTACGAGCGTCGTCGTTCGCTGGCCGTGCAGCCGCGCTGAGCTCGCGAATAACCGAGGGAACACCAGAAACGGTTCCCTCGGTCCTGCGTATTCGCGCCGCTTCGGCCAGCCTAGGCCAGCCTATTTGGTCGCTTCCAGTTTGTCCTGAGTCCGGGTCGCAAAGTCGCTGGCATCGTGGCGCTCGTGGAGTTGGCTTGAGAGTTCGCCCCAAGTGCGGTTGACCAAGCGACCACGCTGCACCGCCGGGCGCTGCGCGATTGCATCGGCCCATCGCTGAACATTCTTGTAGTCCTGCACCTGCAGGAATTCGCCAGCCTCATAGAGCACGCCCTTGACCAGCCCGCCATACCATGGCCACACCGCGATATCGGCGATGGTGTAGTCATCGCCGCCCAGATAGCGGCTGTCGGCGAGGCGGCGATCGAGCACGTCGAGCTGGCGCTTCACCTCCATCGCAAAGCGGTCGATGGCGTATTCGATCTTGGTCGGTGCGTAGGCGTAAAAGTGACCGAAGCCGCCGCCCAGATAGGGCGCGCTGCCCATCTGCCAGAACAGCCATGACAGGCATTCGGCGCGCGCCGCGCCGTCGCGCGGCAACAACACGCCGAATTTTTCCGCCAGATGCATCAGGATCGCGCCGGATTCGAACACCCGGATCGGCGTCGGCCCGCTGCGATCCATCAGCGCCGGGATTTTCGAGTTCGGGTTGACGGCGACGAAGCCGCTGCCGAACTGATTGCCGTCGATCTTGATCAGCCAGGCGTCATATTCGGCGCCTTTGTGGCCGAGTTCCAGCAGTTCCTCCAGCATCACCGTGGCTTTGACGCCATTCGGCGTCGCCAGCGAGTAGAGCTGCATCGGATGGCGGCCGACTGGCAGCTCCTTGTCGTGGGTGGGGCCTGCGATCGGACGGTTGGTACTCGCGAACTTGCCGCCATTGTCCTTGTTCCAGCTCCAGACCTTGGGCGGGGTATAGGCACTCGTATCATTCATGATGGGCTCCGGTTGCAGGGGCGGCACACGCTCCAGACAGCCGACAACCAACATGATCGCGCTGGCCTGCGCAAGAGCCCGATACCGCTCGGTTTCCGGTGACTTCGTCACAGAACCGCCCATCGCAGCGGCCTATGTTGCAACATTCCACGGGGATCACAATTCAGCGAGGCATCAAGGATGACCAACGCTATCTCAGTCGATTCGAGCCGACGCGATTTTCTGTTCATTGCCACCGGTGCGGTCGCCGCGGTCGGTGCCGCGGCCGCGACCTGGCCGTTCATCGCCCAGATGAATCCTAGCGCCTCGACGGTCGCCGCAGGCTTTCCGGTCGAGATCGACCTCGGGCCGATCGCGGTCGGCCAGGTGATCAAGGTGTTCTGGCGCGGTCAGCCGATCTTCGTCAGCCACCGCACGCCGAAACAGATCGAGGAGGCCGAGACCGCCGACTGGAAATCGATGCGCGATCCGCAGCCGGATTCAGCCCGAGTCAAAGCGGGCCACGAAGAATGGCTGGTGGTCTCGGCGATCTGCACCCATCTGGGCTGCATTCCGACCCCGCATGAGGGCAATTTCGACGGCTGGTTCTGCCAGTGCCACGGCTCGCAATATGATTCCTCGGGCCGGATCCGGCTCGGGCCGGCGCCGCTCAATCTGGCGCTGGTGCCTTACGAATTCCTGTCGGACGCCAAGCTTCAGATCGGCGTGGCGTAAGCGGCCCGCGTAAAGCTGCGTCCGTGTCCCGGGCGCGGTGCAGCGCAAAGCGCTGCTCCGCAGAACGGGACCATAACAGGGCATGCATCCGTGGCGGCCTCGTCCCAGCCAGGTCCGCCGCCGCGCTGCGACGCCATGACGCCCGCGCCATTGACCAGGATCAATGGGACCCCGCCGGCCATGCCGCATACAGCGGCAGGTTGTGCATTTTGTCCCTGGATATTGTCCTGGAGCCGGTCATCGCGATGAATCTGCCGGACACCGACTGGTTGCAGCGCTTTCCGGATCTCGCCGACCTGCCGGCCGATGAGCGCACGCCACTGCTCGCCGGCGCGATGGCGATGACCCTGCCGGCCGGCGCCACGGTGTTCGCGCCGGATCAGCCCTGCGGTTTCTTCATCCTGGTGCGCAGCGGCAATGTCCGGGTCTATCAGCTCGATGGCGAAGGCAATGAGATCGTGCTGTACCGGCTCGGCCCCGGCAATATCTGCATCCTGACCACGCTGGCGCTGCTGGCCTCGGAGAATTACAGCGCCTTCGCGGTCACCGAAACGCCGGTCGAGGCGGTGGGGCTGCCGGCGGCGACCTTCAACGATCTGATGGGGCGCTCGGCGCAATTCCGCGGCTTCGTGTTTCAGGCCCAGGCGGCGCGGATGGCGGATCTGATGAGCGTGATCCAGCACGTCGCCTTTGAATCGATCGATTCCCGGCTGGCGGCGCGGCTGCTGAAACTGGCGGCGAACGGCCACGAATTGTCGATCACGCATCAGCAGCTGGCCGCCGAAATCGGCACCGCGCGCGAAGTGGTCAGCCGCCATCTCAAGGCGTTCGAACGCCGCGGCTGGATCAGCCTCGGGCGCGGCCGCGTCGAACTGCGCAACGCCGCGCCGCTGCGCGCCACGGCGGCCCATCCCGGAAGATGATTTGTCGAGGCGGTGACTTGGTCACAGACCGCCGCGTGGCGACGCCATAAACCGACAGCGTCACTCAGCGAGGTCACACGAAGCCACTTGAACTCAAGTCACACGGACCACGTCACACGGACCAAGCCACTCAAAGAGGTCGCGCGAACCAAGCCACATCAACCAAGCCCCATGAACCGGTTGGTTTGATTGGCTCACGCGATTTTCGTCACTCAGCCAAGAGAGGAAATGCACATGACGACGAATGTTGGAATGATCGACCGGGTGCTGCGCGCCATCGTCGGAATCGGCCTGATCTATTGGGCGCTGACCGGCGGTCCGATTTGGGCCTGGGTCGGCGTCGTGCCGCTGCTGACCGCCGCGGTCGGCTTCTGCCCGGCCTATACGCTGTTCGGTATCAAGACCTGCCCCGCCAAGCAGAATTGACAGCGTCGCGGTTTTGAATTCTAGGCTCCCGGGTGCGAGCGCGTCTCGCTCCCGGGAGCCGTTTGTCGCTAAGGCTTCATTAGTCAGGGTTTAGGTGAAAGCAATGTATAAGAACTGGATCGAAATGACCGGCGACCTCTCGGTCGCGCTGAAGGAAGTGCGCGGCGGCGCGCCTGAAGTGATGAAGGGGTTCAGCGCGATCGCCCAGGCGGCGCTGAAGGCCAATGCGCTCGACGCCAAGACCAAGGAGCTGATCGCGCTCGCCATCTCGGTTGCCACCCGCTGCGACGGCTGCATCGGCTTTCACGCCGAGGCCGCGGTCAAGCATGGCGCCAGCCGCGACGAGGTGATGGAGACGATGGGCATGGCGATCTATATGGGCGCCGGCCCCAGCGTGATGTATGCCGCGCAGGCGGTCGAGGCGTTCGATCAGTTCGCCAGCAGGGCCGAGACCGCCAAAGCCAAAACGGCGTAACCGCGACCACGCATCGGTCGAATCCGAGATGGCGGTTTCAGCGCAACGCCGCGAAGCCTGGAGGTCCCTCTTAATCTTCAAGCCTGCAACCCAGCCGGGATTGTTGCCCCTGTTAATTTGTGATTAACCAGCCCTCGGCTGCCAGCAATGGCAGGGGGGCGAATTTGAAGATCGGGCGGCAACGACGACGTTGTAACGAGGCATCTCGGCATGCGGCGCGCAAGCGCGGCGGCGGAGATTGGTCGTGCGCGTTGCGCGGCACCGGGAGGTTGGCGGTGATCTGGTTCACCGCGCTGGCGTTGATTTTCCAGGTCACCTTTGCGTTCGCCTCCCAAGGCGTGCGCATGCCCGACCAGTGGCCGGGCTCGGCGATTTGCCACGTCGCGGGCGGTGATGCCCCGGCGGATTCCGATTCCAAGGATCGGGTGGCCGGCCATTTCAAATGCATGGCCTGTGTCATCGTCCACAGCCTGCCGCCTCCGCTGCAGCTGGCGGCGCCGGGTCCGTATCTGGCGTTTGTCGCCCATGCCGTGCTGTGGCCATTCTCGGCGCCGGCCCCGCATGCGGCCCCGCGCTCCTCGCACTCCGCCCGCGGCCCGCCCGCGACAGCCTGATTTGCCGATCGTGACCGGGACGCCGCGCAAGCGGCCGAACGCGGTCGGCTGACGATGTCGCTGTTGTCGTGCTGCGCCGGCCGCCGTGCCGGTCCTGCAGGCAATCGATCGTGGGGCAGTTCAGTGCTGTCCGGTGAATCCAATCCGAGTTTCCATCATGCAATCCATCCTCCATGCCGGCGGCCGCCGGTCCTTGTTGTTGACCAGTTCGTTGCTCTCGCTCTCGCTGGCGTTGCCGGTCGGCGCTGCCTTGTCCCTTGCGCCGACACCGGCCGCCGCGCAGAGCGCCGACCCGTTGCCGACCATCGTGGTGCGGCCGTCTGCGTCCCGTTCACGGCTGCGGGGCGAACGCGCCGCGGCGCCGGACGTCGTCCGCCCGGCTCCGGCCGCGCCGATTGCCGAGCTCGATGTCCCCGCCACCACGACGACGATTTCCGGTGACATGGCGGTGTCGCGCAGCCTCGGCACCAGCGATTCCGCGGCGCTGATCGCCGACATTCCCGGGGGCGCGGCGTGGGGCGCCGGCGGCGTGTCGAGCCTGCCGGCGATCAACGGCCTCGGCGCCGACCGGGTTCAGGTTGCGATCAACAGCATGCTGATCAGTCCGGCCTGTCCGAACGAGATGAATCCGCCTTTGTCCTTCGTCAATCCGTCCATGATCGCGAAGATGCGGGCCTATCTCGGGGTCGCACCGGTCAGCGTCGGCGGTGATTATATCGGCGCCAAGATCGACGTCACCACGGCGCCGCCGCAATTCGCCAAGGGCCCCGGCTGGTTGACCAGCGGCTCGGTGTCCGGATTCTTCCGCAGCAACGGCAATGGCTACGGCGTGGATGCCAGCGCCACACTCGCCAACAACGACACCAGCATCACCTACACCGGCGGCTGGGCGCGCGCCAATGACTACAAGGCCGGCAACGGCATGACGGTGAAGTCGACGCTATACGAGATCCAGAACCACGCCCTGAGCATATCCAGGCAGAGTTTCGGCAATCTGTTCACCGTGCAGGTCGGCGGTCAGTTCATTCCGTACCAGGGCTATGTCAATCAATATATGGACATGACCTATAACCAATCCGCCTTCGTCAATGGCCGCTACGAAGGCGTGTTCGACTGGGGCAAGTTCGAAGCCGCCGCCTTCTATCATCACGTTCGCCACACCATGGGCTTCCTTGCGCCGGACAAGGTCGGCCAGATGCCGATGGATACGCGCGCCACCGACCTCGGCTACAATCTGAAAGCCACCATCGACGTCACCGATCGGGATCTGATCCGCGTCGGCAATGAGTTTCACCGCTACCAGCTCGACGATTGGTGGAGCCCCGTGGCCGGGTCGATGATGATGTCGCCCAACACCTTCATCAACGTCAATGACGGTCGCCGCACCCGGCTCGGAACCTTCGTGGAATGGGAACGGCACTGGGATCGCGACTGGTCCACGCTGGTCGGGCTGCGCAACGATGTGGTCTGGAGCGATACCGGCGACGTCCAAGGTTACAATGCGATGGACTACGGCGTCGATGCCGCGCGCTTCAATGCCAGGGATCACGCCAGGACCGACGTCAATGTCGACGGCTCCGCGCTGCTGCGCTACGAACCCAATGCGATCAGCCAGTTCGAATGGGGGCTTGCCCGCAAGACCCGCTCGCCCAATCTGTACGAACGCTACGCCTGGTCGACCTCGGCGATGGCGATGAACATGGTCGGCTGGTTCGGCGACGGCAACGGCTATGTCGGCAATCTCGATCTGAAGCCCGAAAAGGCGCATACCGCGAGCTTCACGGCGGCTTGGCACGATCCGGCCCAGACGCTCTGGGAGGTCAAGGTGACGCCGTATTACAGCTATGTCGAAGACTATATCGACGTCGATCGCTGCGCGACGGGCTCCGCCTGCGGCGCCGCCAACCGCACCGCGACCAGCGGCTTCGTGTTCCTGCAATTCGCCAATCACGACGCCCAGCTCTATGGCGTCAATCTCGATGGCAAGCTGGCGTTGTGGGATAATCCGAGCTACGGCCGGGGCGTGTTTCGCGGGCAGCTCAGCTATGTCCGGGGCGAGCGCACCGACGGTGTCAACCTCTATCACGTGATGCCGGTCAACGCGAAGATCGCGCTCGATCATGCGATCGGCAACTGGACCAGCAGCATCGAACTGCAACTGGTCGGTGCCAAGGACGAGGTGAGCCAGGTTCACAACGAACTCACCACGCCGTCCTACGCGCTGCTCAATCTGCGCACCGGTTATCAGTGGGGAATGGTGCGGCTCGATGTCGGCATCGATAATCTGTTCAACAAGTTCTATTACCTGCCGCTCGGCGGCGCCGATCTGGTCGATTACAAAGAGGTGTCGATGATGGGCTCGTCGGCCGCCTATGGCTACAACGTGGCCGGTGCCGGCCGCTCGGTCAACGCGCGTCTGACGGCGAAGTTCTGAGCCGCGTCTCGCCATGATGCCGTCACGCCGCTCCGCAGCGAGGGAGCGGCGTGACGCGGTCGATCCCGGCCGAATCCGCATTGTCATCTCACCATCGTCGTCGCGCCGCGATGGGCTGCGGCGTGAAGAATCCCTGGCATCGTCGCAGGAGTCCGGCTATTGCTCCCGCTCGAGGAGTGAAACATCCATGGCGCATCCGATTCAAGAAGTCCTGCAAGCCTTCGCTGCGGGCGAAATCGTCGTCGTTACCGATGACGACGACCGCGAGGGTGAAGGCGATCTGGTGGTTGCGGCCTCGTTCTGTACCGCGGAAAAAATGGCCTTCATCATCCGCCACACCTCGGGCATCGTCTGCGCGCCGATCACCATGGAAGACGCGCGCCGACTGCGGCTCGACCCGATGGTGGCGCATAATGATTCCAACCACACCACCGCCTTCACGGTCTCGATCGACTACAAGCCCGACAACGGCACCGGGATCTCCGCCGACGAGCGCGCCTCGTGCTGTCGGGCGCTCGCCAATCCGAACGCCGGCGCCGCCGATTTCTCCCGCCCCGGCCACATCTTTCCGCTGATCGCCCGCGAAGGCGGCGTGCTGCTGCGCTCCGGCCATACCGAGGCCGCGGTCGATCTGTGCAAGCTCGCCGGCCTGCCGGCGGTGGGCGTCATCTCCGAACTGATGAACGACGACGGCACCGTCACCAAGGGCGAGCAGGTCGCCGCCTTCGCCGAGAAGCACAAGCTCAAGCGCGTCACCATCGCCGACCTGATCGCGCATCGCCAGGCGCGCGAGAAGCTGATCGAGCGCGTCGCCACCTTTCCGATGGAGAGCCCGATCGGGCCGTTGCAGGGCTATGCCTACCGCTCGCCGTTTGACTCCATCGCCCATGTCGCCTTCGTTTATAACGGCGTCGGCGACGGCAAGAACGTGCTGACCCGGTTCCACAAGCCGAACATCATCAAGGAAATCTTCACCGGGCCGCGGCGGATGCAGGCGGTGCTGGAACATTTCAAGAAAAACGGCTCCGGCGTGCTGGTCTATCTGCGCGACGGCGCCGCAGGTGTTCCGGTCGCGCCGATCGACGAACCAGTCTCGGCCGAGGCCGACCGTCACCGCGCCTGGCGCGAGATCGGCGTCGGCGCGCAGATCCTGCGCGATCTCGGCGTGTCGTCGATCCGGCATCTCACATCGTCACAGGTCGACTACAAGGGACTGTCCGGTTTCGGCATCGAGATCGTCTCCAACGAGCACCTTGAAGGCTAACGACCAAGGAATTAACCTGCAGGGAATTAATCTGAGCGTGTCGCCAAGCTGCGGCAGCGTCGTGAAAGGATCGTCGATGAGCGTGCGCCCGCAGACCAAGGACAAGCCGGCTCCGGTGAATTTCCAGTGGGACGACCCGTTCCTGCTCGAGGAGCAGCTGACCGAGGACGAGCGCATGATCCGCGACACCGCGCGGGCCTATGCGCAGGACAAGCTGCTGCCGCGGGTGAGCAAGGCCTATCTCGAAGAGACTACCGATCGCGAGATCTTCAACGAGATGGGCGAACTCGGCCTGATCGGCATCACGCTGCCGGAGGAATATGGCTGCGCCAATGCCAGCTACGTCGCCTATGGGTTGGTGGCGCGCGAGATCGAGCGGGTCGATTCCGGCTATCGCTCGATGAATTCGGTGCAGTCGTCGCTGGTGATGCATCCGATCTACGCCTATGGCGACGAGAACCAGCGCAAGAAATATCTGCCCAAGCTCGCCAGCGGCGAATGGGTCGGCTGCTTCGGCCTCACCGAGCCCGATGCCGGTTCCGATCCCGGCGGCATGAAGACCCGCGCCGAGAAGGTCAGCGACGGCTATCGCCTCACGGGCACCAAGATGTGGATCTCGAACGCGCCGATCGCCGACGTCTTCGTGGTCTGGGCCAAGTCGCCCGAGCACAACAACCAGATCCGCGGCTTCATTCTCGAAAAGGGCATGAAGGGGTTGTCGGCGCCGAAGATCGGCGGCAAGCTCAGTTTGCGCGCCTCGATCACCGGCGAAATCGTGATGGACGGCGTCGTGGTCGGCGAAGAGGCGTTGCTGCCGAATGTGTCCGGCCTCAAAGGCCCGTTCGGCTGCCTCAACCGTGCCCGCTACGGCATCTCCTGGGGCGCGATGGGCGCCGCCGAAGATTGCATGCACCGCGCCCGGCAATACACGCTCGACCGCAAGCAGTTCAACCGGCCGCTGGCCGCGACCCAGCTGGTGCAGAAGAAGCTCGCCGACATGCAGACCGAGATCGCGCTGGCCCTGCAGGGCAGCCTGCGGGTCGGCCGGCTGATGGACGAAGGCAAGATGGCGCCGGAGATGATCTCGATCGTCAAGCGCAACAATTGCGGCAAGGCGCTCGACATCGCCCGCATGGCCCGCGACATGCACGGCGGCAACGGCATCCAGATCGAATACCACGTGATGCGCCACGCCCAGAACCTCGAGACCGTGAACACCTATGAGGGCACCCACGACGTCCACGCGCTGATCCTCGGCCGCGCCATCACCGGGATCCAGGCGTTTTCGTAACGCGGCGCTTTGATCCGACTCCGCCCTCATCCTGAGGAGCCCGGCGTAGCTCGAAGAGCGAAGCCGGGCGTCTCGAAGGATGAGCTGCGGGGAAGGCCTCGCCCATGCTTCGAGACGGCCTTCGGCCTCCTCAGCATGAGGCTCGGGGCGAACGCAGCACTCGATTGCAGGCTTTCCCGCATGAGCGACAATGACGACGTCCCGTTCAACCGCGATTTCCCGCTGGCTCCCGGCGTGGTCGACGAGCCGGTGCCGGGCGTGCGCCGCCTGTTGTGCAACAACCCGTCGCCCTACACTTTCACCGGCACGGTGAGCTACATCGTCGGCCGCGGCAATGTGGCGATCATCGATCCCGGCCCCGACAACGAGGCCCATGCGGCCGCGTTGCTGGACGCGGTGCGCGGCGAGACCGTGACGCATATTCTGGTCACCCACACCCACAAGGACCATTCGCCGAATACGCCGCGGCTGAAGGCGCTGACCGGCGCGCCGGTCTATGCGGAGGGCGTGCATCGCGCCGCGCGGCCCTATTTCGAAAGCGAAACCGTCTCCACCGAATCCGGCGCCGACCGCGCGTTCCGGCCCGACATCGCGATCGGCGACGGCGACGTGATCGAAGGCGACGGCTGGGCGCTGGAGGCGGTCACCACGCCGGGCCATTGCGCCAATCATCTGGCCTTCGCCTGGAAGGAGCGCGATCTGTCCTTCGTCGGCGATCACGTGATGGGTTGGGCGACCTCGATCGTGGCGCCGCCAGACGGCTCGATGGTCGACTACATGAATTCGCTGCACAAGCTCGCCGCCCGCGACGAGCAATTATACTTCTCCGGCCACGGCCCGCAGATCCCCGAAGGCCCGCGCTACACCCGCTTTCTGATCCGCCACCGCCAGGCCCGCGAGGCCTCGATCCTGCACCGGCTCGGCAAGGGCGAGACCGACATCGCCACTATCGTCCGGGCCATCTATATCGGCATCGATCCGCGGCTGACCGGCGCCGCCGGCTATTCGGTGCTGGCGCATCTGGAAGATCTGGTGTCGCGCGGCATCGTCGCCACCGAGGGCGACCCCTCGATCGGCGGCCGCTATCGGCTGGCCTAGCTCATTGATCTAGCTGAGGCATTGGCCCTCATGGTGAGGAGGCGCAATGTCGTCATTGCGAGCCGAGGCCGGCGCGCAGCGCCGTCCGACAGCGAAGCAATCCAGGAGCCTCAAGCAAAGACTGGATTGCTTCGTCGCAAGAGCTCCTCGCAATGACGGCCTCGAAGGCTTGATTCGGTTGACCGTTCTGCGTCGGGCTCTGAGCAGAGCGACGGGGCGTGGCGAAGCCGCTACTTCTTCTTGCCCTTCGGCGGCGCCTTGGTGGGGGCGGGGGCCTTCGGCTCCGGGGCGTTGTCGACGGCGGTGTTGATGTCCTCGATCAGCTTGCGGATTCGCGCGGCATTGCTGCCGAGGTCGCTTTCGAAATAGCGCGATGAGGAGCGGATATCGACCTTGGAGCCGACGCCGTCGGGCAGCACCCGGATCACGACGTCCTGGCGGATCGCCATGATCGGCGTCAGCGCCACCGCCTCGATATGGCCCTCGCGGCGCGGCGGCTGCGGGGCGCGGGCGTCGACCACGCGCCATTTCCGCCTGGTCACCAGATGCAGCGCGATGTCGTAGGCCTTCTGCACCGGGACATCGAGCTGCAGCGTATCGATGTCCGGATAGGCCCGGCGCTGTTGTTCGGCGGAATACAGTCCGGCATAGACCGCGGTGTTGGGCCCGTCGCCGGTGCGCAGCCGCGCCAGCGTGTCGAATTTCGGCGGATTGATCGAATCGGTGGTGATGTCGTGGATCGCCGGCAGCTTGCGATATTGCAGCCCGAGATAGGCCGGGTAGGCCAGCAGCGCGGCATCGATCAGCAGCGCCACCAGGATCCGCCCCATGCCGCGCGAGCCGTTCTGCCAGATCGCCGCGAAACCGGCCAGCGCCACCAGGATCGACACGCAGGCGCAGGCCAGCGCGCCGAACAACGTCGCCACCGCGGGGCGCACCTCGAGGAAGCCGAAGCGCACCACGATGATCGAGACCAAGGCGGCGACGGCGGCGAACACCGCCAGATGTCGCGCCCAGGTCGCCAGACCGGACACCGGTTCCGTCTGATAGGGCGCGGAAAACCTGCGGGCCATCTGGTGCTTCTGCCGGATTGGGAGATGCGACGGGCGCCGGTTGCGCCGCGTCGTCAACTCGCCGCTTGAGACCACGGAAAGCGGCGAAATTCAAGGTCGAATGCCGCGACGGCTGGGTCGGTCGCGGGCGATTGGGCGCCGTCAGAGAATCCGCCGCGCGGCGGGAATCCGCAGGATCAGGCCGGCCAGCGAGAAGCTGATCGCGCAGGTCGCCAGGCCGGTGACACCGAACTTCAGCAGCGCCGGCGCCGCGATGTCGCGCCCGGCCAGCGCTACGACGACCAGCACCGGCGGATGGATGATGTAGATCGTATAGGCGCGGGCGGCGAGCGGCCGCCACAATCCGTCGAGGCGGGGAAAACGGCGCTGATAGAACGCCAGCAGCCACAGAATGATTCCCCACGCGACCAGCGGCTCCCACAAGGCATAGAGCAGCGCCTGCGCATTGACGCCGCCCTCGGTCGGCCCGCCCAGCGCCGGCCATTGCGCGCCGAGCAGAATCCCCAGCGGCAGCACCGGAATGCAGATCAGCGCCACGCGCGACCACAGCCGCACCCGCACTGGTGGAATTCGCTCCAGCCAGTTCTGGTCGGCGGCGAGGCAGCCGGTGACAAACAGCACCGTATAGCCGGCAAAATAGCCGAGCTGCAGGCCCCAGATCTCGGTCCCCACCGGCCACCACAGCCGCAAGCCGAAGGCCGCGAGCCCGGTGCCGATCGCTGCCGCCGCAAGCGCCCGGTTTGATGGAAAGGTACGATCTTCGGTCTGCGCGACGCCCCCCTTGTGGCGAACCGTCAGATGCCAGAGCAGGGCGGCGGCGCTGAAGATCAGCAGTGCCTCGGCGAACCATAGCGGGCCTTCGACAAAGCGCAGCTGGCGCCACAGCGCCAACAGCGTGTCGAGGAACGGCCGGCCGCGGCCGGTCTGCGCCAGCGCCACCGTGACGGGACCGAGCACCAGACCGAAAGCGAGCAGCGGCAGGCCGAGCCGTCGCAGCCGGTCGCGGGAAAACCGCGCCACGCCCTTGGCGCGCAGCGATGCCGGCGTGAAATAGCCCGCGAGCAGGAAGAACAGCCCCATGAAGAACGCCTGATTGACCGCGACGAACAGGGTCAGCAGCAGCGAGCTTGGCGATCCGTCGGGCGCGATTTCCCGATAGAACCAGGCGCCGGGCGCCCCATAGGTGAGCGCTGTGTGATGCAGCAGCACCAGCAGCGTCAGGCTGCCCCGCAACGCATCAAGGCCGCGATTGCGTTGCGCCGGTGAGGCCTTGTGCATATCGGGTTCCAAAACGCCTCGATCATCATCGAGGTCAACGGCGGACAGCATGCGGACTGGAAGCCGGACCGGACGAGATCGATATCTGCGCGAGCGTCCCCGTCAAGAACTGGGAGAGGTTAAGAGCGCCGGTCGCGGCGTTCAAGTGATGCGACGAGCTGGCCCCGCATTGCTGCCTGCTCCCTCGCCCCGCTGTTGCGGGGAGAGGGCTGGGGTGAGGGGCAGCGCGATTTGCTACGCCGCTGCGATCGGGAAGGCGTAGGTCTTGAACTGATCACGCAGCGCGGTTTTCAGGATCTTGCCGGTGGCGGTGTGGGGAATCGCATCGATGAAGACGATGTCGTCCGGCATCCACCATTTGGCGATCTTGCCGTCCATATAGGACAGGATCTCCTCGCGGCTGCAGGTCTCGTCGGGCTTGAGCTGCACGATCAACAGCGGCCGCTCGTCCCATTTGGGATGGTAGACGCCGATCACCGCGGCTTCCGCCACCTTGGGGTGGCCGACCGCGAGGTTTTCCAGATCGATCGAGGAAATCCATTCGCCGCCGGACTTGATCACGTCCTTGGAACGGTCGGTGATCCGCATATAGGCGTCGGCGTCGATGGTGGCGACGTCGCCGGTGTCGAAGAAGCCGGCATCGTCGAGAATCTCGCTATCGACGCGATAATAGGCCTTCGACACCGCCGGCCCCGAGACTTTGAGCCGGCCGAACGTGGCGCCGTCCCACGGCACCTCCTTGCCGGCATCGTCGGTGATCTTCATCTGCACGCCGAACGGCGGGTAGCCCTGGGTCGAGAGCCGGTCGAGCTTGGCGTCGCCTTCGAGCTTGTCGAAGGGCGGCTTCATCGTCGCCAGCGTGCCCAGCGGGCTCATCTCGGTCATGCCCCAGGCGTGGCGGGCCTCGCAGCCCATGTCGACGAAGGCCTTGATCATCGAGCGCGGCATCGCCGAGCCGCCGCACACCACCATTTTCAGGTCCGGCAGCGTCAGCTTCTCCTTGGCCATGTGCTGCAGCAGCATCAGCCAAACGGTCGGCACGCCGGCAGTATGCGTCACCTTTTCGGTCGACAGCAGCTCATAGACCGAGGCGCCGTCGAGCTTGGCGCCGGGCATCACCAGCTTGGTGCCCATCGATGGCGCCGAAAACGCGATGCCCCAGCTGTTGGCGTGGAACAAAGGGACCACCGGAAGCATGGTGTCCTGGGCGCGGGTGCCGAGCGCGTCCGGATTATTGGCCATCAAGGCGTGCAGGACATTCGAACGATGCGAATACAACACGCCCTTGGGGTCGCCGGTGGTGCCCGAGGTGTAGCACATCGCCGCGGCGGTGTTTTCGTCGAAGCTCTTCCACGCAA
Organism: Rhodopseudomonas sp. BAL398; assembly: GCF_033001325.1. Taxonomy (NCBI): domain Bacteria; kingdom Pseudomonadati; phylum Pseudomonadota; class Alphaproteobacteria; order Hyphomicrobiales; family Nitrobacteraceae; genus Rhodopseudomonas; species Rhodopseudomonas sp. BAL398. Next base: position 3,328,644 of record NZ_CP133111.1, on the reverse strand, counting down.
AGTCGCCGTCGGCTTCCTTCAGCCATTCCTCATAGGCGACCGCGTTTTTCAGCGTGGTCTGCGGCATATGCGCCGCGTCGGTCAGGATGATGAAGCGCTCGACGCTGGGCAGCTTGTCGGCGATCTTTTCCAGGATCGGCACGAAGGTGAGGTCGGTGATCATCACCCGGTCCTGGGCGTGATTGACGATCCAGACGATCTGGTCCGGGAACAGCCGCGGATTGACGGTGTGGCAGATCGCGCCGATTCCCATGATGCCGTACCAGCATTCCAGGTGGCGGGCCGTGTTCCAGGCGATGGTGGCGACGCGGTCGCCGAGCTTGACGCCGGAGCGGTCCAGCATCTGGCTCACTTTCAGCGCGCGCTTGTGAATTTCGGCGTAAGTGGTGCGAACAATCGGCCCTTCGACCGAACGCGAGACCACCTCCTGATTGCCATGGATCTGGGCCGCGTGTTCGATAATCCGGTGACAAAGCAAAGGCCAGTCTTGCATCAATCCAAGCATACCAACGTTCCTCCTGATTGTTATCCCTTACGAATTGGCTGCGACCTTAGCGCGGCCCGAGGCGCTCGCAAATGGCCTTGTGGCCGATTGCTCCGCGGCGAAACGTCAATGCTGGCGATCGCCGTTCTGGTGCTGATGCTGTTGTCGCCATCGGCTCAGGCGCGCACCGCGCGCGGCGGGATCAGCATGCCATGGGACGGCTTGTTTCAGGATTCGCGGCCGCGCAGACGGGCCGCCAAGCCCCGGCGCGTCGGCGGCGTGCCGCTGCCACGCGCGCGTCCCGCCGAGGCGCCGTCCGCGCAAGCCCCGGCCGATACAGCGCCCGCGGCGCAATCGGCCGAACCGGCCAAACCGGCCAAGCCGGCCGAACCGGTCAAGCCGCTCGAAGCGGTTAAGCCGCTCGAAGCGGTTAAGCCGCCCGAACCGGCGGTGGCGGCCAAACCTGCTCGGCCGGGGCAGGCTCGGCCTGAGCAAGCTTCGCCGCCCCCGCTTCCCGAGCCAAAGCCGGCCGATGTCGCCTCCGAACCGCCGCCGCCCTCGGCTTGCCGCTTGGCGCTGACCGAGGCGATCGCGATCGCGCCCAGCATCCCGGACATCACCGGGCCGGGCGGTTGCGGCGGCACCGATCTGGTTCGGCTCGAGGCGGTGGTGTTGCCGGATCACAGTCGCGTCGCGGTCCAGCCGGCCGCGGTCCTGCGTTGCACGATGGCCAGCGCGCTGGCGGACTGGATCCGCTCCGACATCGCGCCGCTGGCGGCATCGCTCAACACCAAGCTCAGCCATCTGGACAATTTCGATTCCTTCGAGTGTCGCGGCCGCAACCGGGTGAAGGGCGCGAAAATGTCCGAGCATGGCCGCGCCAATGCGCTGGATGTCCGCGGCGTCACGCTTGCCAATGGCCGGATGCTCTCATTCACCGACCGCGAGGTGCCGCACGATCTGCGGCAAACCGTGATGGCCTCGGTCTGCGCGCGCTTTACCACGGTGCTGGGGCCGGGCTCGGACGGCTATCACGAGGACCACATCCACCTCGATCTGGCGCAGCGGCACAACGGCTACCGGATCTGCCAGTGGAACGTGCTGGATCCGGCGGTGGCGCCAGTGCCGGCGGCGCGGCCGGCCGACGCGCCGCGCGATTCTGTGGCTGCCAAGGAGGCGGCGCCGCCAAAGGCCGAGCAAGCAGCGCCACCGGGTGCCGCCAAATCAGATGCCAAATCAGATGCCAAGTCAGACGCCGAGCTGGAAGCCAAATCCAAGGCCGAATCCAAGGCCAAATCCAAGGCCGAATCCAAGGCCAAGCCAAAAGCCAAGCGCGAATCCAAGCCTTCCACCAAGCCTGCGGTCAAGCCAGGGAAGCCGATCGATCTGTCGGGCACCCAAACGCGGGCGACCAAAAAACCGGCGCCCGCGAAGCGCCCCGAGGCAACAAAAAAGCGCCGGGATGACCGGCGCTTTTGAAACTCGCTGATGCGGTAACGAATATCAGAACGGGCTGCTGCCGCCGCCCTGCAGGGCCAATTTCGAATTGACCGGCGAGTCGCCGTGCTTGGGCTCGAGCACCACAACGATGGCGCCCGGCTTCACCCGGTTGTAGAGGTCGATGACGTCCTCATTGGTCAGGCGGATGCAGCCAGACGAAATCGACGAGCCGATATATTCCGGCTGGTTAGTGCCGTGAATCCGGAACAGGGTGTCCTTGCCGCCGGAATACAGATACAGCGCGCGCGAGCCCATCGGATTGTCCGGGCCTGGCGGCACATATTTCGGCACGCCCAGGCGGGAGATTTCGCTCTGGGTCGGATGCCACGGCGGCCACTCGGTCATGGCGCCGACCTTGGCGATGCCGGACCAGGCCATCGCTTCCTCGCCCACGGTGATGCCGTAGCGGATCGCCTTGCCGCCGTCTTGCACCAGATAGAGGTAATGATTGTCGGAATCGACCAGGATCGAGCCCGGCGCTTCCTTGCGGTGATAGTCGACGATGGCGCGGCGGAAGGGCTCGGCGACCGGGGTCTTGGTATAGGACACCTTGGCGAGCAATTCCTTGTCACGCGGCTTGAACACCGTCTGCGACGTCTCCTGATAGGTCGTCTGCATGCAACCGGACAGCAAAATGCCCGCAGCCAATAATCCCAGCTTCGTCACTAATGACGCCATCGACATGTCCAATCGAAAGCCGGCGCATTGCGCGCCGGGCTCTTCATCGCAAAAACGACGATTCTGAGTTCCTACTATCCTCGAAATTCGCCGCTTTTCTAGTAGTTAGATCGTGACTTCGCGAAGCAGCGCGTGGCTGTGATAATTTTGCCGCAGAATTGATCCGGGCGGTTGATTCCTGGCGAGCGGCGTGCCGTGCGTTGAGCAGATTCGCATCAATCTGCGCGTAACAGCGCCAGATCGGCCGCCTCGCGATTGCGCACGGCCGGCGTCGATCGCCCGCAATGATTACTGCCAGAACGTGCCGCTGCTCTGCTGCGCCATCTTGGCGTTGGCGGGCGAGGCGCCATGCTTGGGCTCGAGCACCACCACGATGGCGCCCGGCTTGACCCGGTCGTAGAGGTCGATAACGTTCTCATTGGTCATGCGGATGCAGCCCGACGAGATCGAGGCGCCGATATATTCCGGCTGGTTGGTGCCGTGAATCCGGAACAGGGTGTCGCGGTTGCCCTGATAGAGATACAGCGCCCGGGCGCCGAGCGGATTGTCGATGCCGCCCGGCACCGAGCTCGGCAATCCGGCGATCCGCTTGTGGATGTCGGCGGTCGGGGTCCATTGCGGCCATTCCGCTTTGCGGCCCACCTTGGCAACGCCGGAAAACGCCAGCGATTCCTCACCGACCGTGATCCCGTAACGGATCGCCTTGCCGTGATCCTGCACCAGATAAAGGAAATGGTTGTCGGAATCGACCAGAATGGTCCCGGGCTGCTCGCTGCGGTGATAGTCGACAATGGCGCGCCGGAACTGCTGCGGAACCGCGATCTTGGCGTAACGTGCCCTTTCGAACTGTGCCTTGTCGGACGGCTTGAATACGGCTTGATCGACCGGCTGGTAGGTGGCCTGCATGCAGCCCGACAGCATGATTCCGACCGCCAACAATCCCAGTTTCGCTACGAAAGACGACAATATCAGTTCCAATCGAATTCTGGTGGATTCAAACGCACGCGCGCAACTTCGCGGAAGCGTTGTTGCGACAGTATCGCTCAAATGGGCTGAATTTCCAGTGTTGGGGGCGCTGCGGCGTCACGTCTTGGGCCACGTGTGGCAAGTTTACCGCAGGTTGCGCGATTGGCAGGCATGGTCACGCCCTAATCAGGCGCGCCTCGCCGAGGCCGCTTGCCGCAGCAAATGGAGCGGGCGCGGCGCGAGCAGCAGCAGGCTTGCCAAATGCCGCGGATTTGCGCACTGCAATGCGCCCTTACCTGGCTGCCGACGCCCTGGAGTTCGTCATGATCTCGATCTTCTCGCTCACCGATGCTGCGCTGAAAAAGGCCAGCGCCGTCGATCTCGACCTGTTGCCCGACAATGCGGTCTGGATCGACCTCGAAAAGCCGACCCCGAAGGAAGACCGGGCGGTGGAGCGATTGTCCGGGATCGCGATCCCGACCCGTGAGGACATGCAGGAGATCGAGATTTCCAGCCGGCTCTATATCGAGAACGGCGCCCGTTACATGACCGCCAGCCTGATGTGCGCGGCCGATACCGGCTCGCCGCGGATCAGCCCGATCACCTTCATCCTGGCCAATCACCGCCTGGTGACGGTGCGCTACGACACGCCGAAGCCGTTCCTGCTGGTGGAGAACAAGCTGGCGCGCGGCACCTCGCCGGGCGTCAATGGCGAGGCCGTGCTGCTGGAATTGCTCGACGCGGTGATCGACCGCTGCGCCGACATTCTGGAGCGCGCCGGCGCCGACGTCGACGACGTCAGCCGCGACATCTTCGAGCCGGAGGGCGCGCGCACCGGGCAGGCCAAGCGCTATTCCAACATCCTGATCACGATCGGCCGCAAGGGCGATCTGGTCTCCAAGGTGCGCGAGAGCCTGGTCTCGATCGGCCGCATCGTCACCTTCGTCACCGCCGAAACCGAGGGCGTCAAATGGTCGAAGGAAATGCGCGCCCAGCTCAAGACCATGCAGCGCGACGTCGTCTCGCTGACCGACCACGCCAGCTATCTGTCGAGCAAGATCACCTTCACGCTCGACGCCATGCTGGGCGTGGTCAATCTCGAGCAGAACAACATCATCAAGCTGTTCTCGGTGATGGCCGTCGTGCTGATGCCGCCGACCCTGATCGCCTCGGTCTATGGCATGAATTTTCGGATCATGCCCGAGCTGCAATGGGAGCACGGCTACACCATGGCGTTGGGCATGATGCTGTTCGCCGCGGTGCTGCCGTATCTGTTTTTCAAGTGGAAGAAGTGGTTGTGAGACAATCGAAGGGTAGGGTGGGCAAAGCGAAGCGTGCCCACCATCCTGCGGTTGGAAGTCGCTAAGCGTGGGCACGGCGCAGGGGCGCTTTTGCTCACCGGACGATTGCTGACGAGGCCGACCGCGAGCCGACGGTGCGCATGCCCCTGCGGTCATCGCCCGGCTTGACCGGGCGACCCAGCATTCCAGAGCGCGCCATTGAGCATCACGACCACTCTGCGATACTGGGTCCTCCGCTTTCGCGGAGGATGACGCCAAGTGTGGAGCGACGTTGATGCGATACGCCGTCGTGATTGAGCAAGCCGCCGGAAATTATTCGGCCTATGTGCCGGACTTGCCGGGCTGCGTTGCCACCGGCGCCACGATTTCGGCAGTCGAGACCGAAATCCGGGATGCCATCCGCTTCCACATTGACGGCCTCAAAGCCGATGGTCTCGCCGTGCCGCCGCCGACCAGCATCGCGGAATATGTGGAGATGTGATGTGATGGTCGCATTACGATAATTCGTTGGGTAGCGTGCCCACGCTCTTGCCGCCGAACTGGTCTTGCGAAGCGAGCGTAGCCCGGATGGAGCGAAGCGCAATCCGGGACTAATCGTTTTCACCCGCGATGCTTTCCCGGATTGCGCTCCGCTTCATCCGGGCTACCAGCGGCACTTATCCCGCCTTCTTCTTCCCCGCCGCCTTCTTCCGCGTCATGTGCGCCTTCAGCACATCGCCCATCCGCGCCTGATAGCCGGCGCCGGTCGATTTGAACCAGCGCAACACCTCGGCGTCGAGCCGTAGCGAGACCAGTTGTTTGGGGGCGTCGGATTTCGGCCGGCCGCGCTTTATTAGTTTGCCGCCGCGATGAAGATCGGCGCGGGCGAACCATTCGTCGGTCAATTCGGGAATCTCATCGTACTCGTGTGGCTGGATGATGTGGGCATCAACTTTCTTCAAGTCGCTGCCCAAAGCGCGCTTTTTCTCGGTCATTGGCCTTCCTCATCGAAAATACGTGCCGCGCCTCGCCGCGCGGTGTCCACACCACGATCACCATTCGTCCGCGCAGTTGTCCGACCCTGATGATTCGCAATTCACCGTAATCACGGCGCTCGTCCGGAAAATCCAGCGTCTTGCCGGCGAACACTTCCGCGGCGTCGGCGAAATCGAGGCCGCGGTCTTGCATGGATGCGGCCCGCTTAGCCGGATCGAACGTGATCTCCATCTAATTATTGTAGCTACACATAAGAATTTGGCAAGCCCCGCAGGCACTTCGCTTGACAATCTTGTCATTCAGATTATATTCCTAGTCGTCCTGTCCGTGAGGGGCGCTTCGCGAGGCGTCGTTGAGTGGGACAGATCGGCCGCCGGGCAACCGGCCGGGCCGATGGTCCGGCGCAGCGCGCAAGCGCGAAGCCGGGTCGATACGGCGTCCTGCGCGTCGTGGTTCGCAGCCACGGCCCCGGGAGGTTTTGGGTCCCCGTCCGAGCCCACTACGAGGCTCTGCGACTTGTTAGTTCGCTGGACGCGGGACAGGTGAACGGCGGGAAACCGTCGGGATCGGCGGGTCAAAGGGCTCGCGCCTGTCCCCGGAAGCACGGGCCTGAAGCCGAAAATCGCCGCGAAATGGCAGTCCGGTTCGCCGGACTGCGGGGCGCGCCGCAAGGCGATACGCGATTGGCTCAAGGCCGATCGCGAAGCTCCAACCTCGCGCCGCGCGGCGCGCCCCCGCCCCTCAGGGGGCGGCGTCAGCAAAGCTCGGGCGCCGTTGCGCCGCGAGACTGCGAAGGTATGTCGGTTGATCGCGTGGCTGTTTGACATCTGAATCCGAGTTCGTCGTGTCCCGGGCGCGATGCGGCATTCTTCATGCCGCTTCGCAGAACCGGGACCCCGCTTCGCCGCCGCCTCAACCGGGGCCCCGGTTCTGCAGCGCACCACGCCGCGAGCGCGGCGCGCTGCGCTGCGCCCGGGGCACGCAGAACTTGAAGGCTCTGCGTCTATTCCGCCGGCTTCGTGAGCAGCGGGTGCTTGCGGCCGAAATCTGCGGCGGCTTCGTCCTGGCCGATTTCGACAATGCCGCGGCGGATGGCGCGGGTGCGGGAGAAGTGCTCGTAGAGCGCTTCGCCGTCGCCGCGGCGGATGGCGCGGGTCAGTTTCGACAGGTCTTCCTGGAACTCGCCGAGCATCTCCAGCACCGCGTCCTTGTTGGTCAGGAACACGTCGCGCCACATCGTCGGATCGGACGCGGCGATGCGGGTGAAATCGCGGAAACCGCCGGCGGAGAACTTCAGCACTTCCGAGCGGGTCACTCCTTCGAGCTCCTCGGCCGTGCCTACGATTGTGTAGGCGATCAGATGCGGCAGATGGCTGGTCACCGCCAGCACCTTGTCGTGGCGCTCCGCCGTCATGGTCTCGACATTGGCGCCGAGCCCGCGCCAGAACGCCGCCAGCTTCTCCACCGCGGCCGGGTCGGCGTCGTCCGGCGGCGTCAGGATGCACCAGCGGTTGTTGAACAATTCGGCAAAGCCGGAATCCGGGCCGGAATTCTCGGTGCCGGCGACCGGATGCGCCGGGATCAGCTGGACATTGGCCGGCAGATGCTCGGCCATCGCCTGCAGCACCGCGCCCTTGACCGAGCCGACATCGGAGACGATCGCGCCGGGCGAAAGATGCTGCGCGATTTCCTTGGCGACCTCGCCGCTGGCGGCGACCGGGATGCACAGGATCACGAGATCGGCGCCCGCGACCGCTTCGGCATTGGTCGCATAGACCCGATCGACGATGCCGAGTTCGGCGACCCGGGCGCGGCTTGCCGCCGAGCGCGTGGTGGCGACGATTTCGGCGGCCAGGCCCTGAGCCCGCGCGCCGCGCGCGATCGAGCCGCCGATCAGGCCGAAGCCGATCAGCGCCACCTTGTTGAACAGCGGCGCGGTTGGTGCGCTGGCGGTCATGGCTGCGCCATGAAGTCGGTCAAGGCCTCGAGCACCAGTTTGTTGGCCTCGTCAGTGCCGATGGTCATGCGCAGCGCGTCCGGCAGCTGATAGTTGCGAAGCGCGCGCAGCACCAATCCGCGCCGGGTCAGGAACGCGTCGGCTTCCGCCGCGGTCTTGCCCGGCGTGGTCGGAAAATGCATCAGCACGAAATTGCAGACGCTCGGCGTCACCGTGAGGCCAAGCTTGCGGATTTCGTCGGTCAGCACGTTGCGCCACTTCTCGGTGTGGGTGCGCGACATCTGCTGATGCGCGGTGTCTTCGATCGCCGCGACCGCGGCAAGCTGCGCCGGGACCGAGACGTTGAACGGTCCGCGGATCCGGTTCACCGCGTCGACGATGGCGGCCGGGCCGAACATCCAGCCCACCCGCAAGGCGGCAAGGCCGTGGATCTTGGAGAAGGTGTGGGTCAGCACGGTGTTGTCGGTGGTCGCGACCAATTCGATGCCGATTTCGTAGTCGTTCTTCGAGACGTAGTCGGCATAGGCGCCGTCCAGCACCAGCACGACGTCGCCGGGCAGGCCGGCGCGCAGCCGCCGCACCTCGTCGAACGGGATATAGGTGCCGGTCGGATTGTTCGGGTTGGCGAGCCACACCAGCTTGGTCTTCGCGCTCACCTTGGCGAGGATGGCGTCGACGTCGGCGGTGAGGTTGGTCTCGTCGGCGACGACGAGCTTGGCGCCATTCGCCATCGTGGCGATTGGGTAGACCAGAAAGCCGTAAGTGGTGGCGATCGCCTCGTCGCCGGGGCCGAGATAAGTGTGCGCCAGAAGATTGAGGATCTCGTCGGAGCCGGCGCCGCAGATGATGCGGTCCGGATCGAGGCCGTAGGATTTGCCGATCGCCTCGCGCAGCACCTTCGAGGTGCCTTCCGGATAATCCTCGAGATGGTCGGCTGCGGCCTTGTAGGCCGCAATCGCCTTCGGCGACGGCCCGAACGGGGTCTCGTTGGCGGACAGCTTGAACATTTTGCGGCCGGCTTCCGGCACCGGGCTTTTGCCGGGGGTGTAGGGCGCAATATCGAGAATGCCGGGATTCGGCACGGGGCGGGACATCGTCAACTCCAGATCAACCGGCGGCTGTTACGCGCGTGGCGTGCCGCCCGGGGGCACCGTATAGCGCTTCGCGTGGCTGCCGACGAGGGCCGATGATCGCACCGAGGCACCCGCTGCGATCAGGGCTGCCTTGATGCCATCAAGGGTGCTGGGGTCAGAAATCGAGACCAGCAGCGCCGCGCCGTCGAAGGCGGTATCGGGCACCGCGACAAGCTCGGCCAGCGGCGACACCGCGCGGGCGATATCGGCGTTCCAGCCCGACACCCGGATGCTCCACATTTCGACCTCGGTGACCATCGCGCTGTCGGCGACCCGCGACACCACGAATACCGGCAGCGCGGCCGGATGGTCGGCGCGCTCGATGAAGGGCAGCCGGGCGATGATTTTCGGCGCGCCGGCGGTTTCCAGCGCGATCCACCACGGATTATTGCTCGATGTCGCCGACACCAGCGCCAGATCGCCCTTGGAGCGCGCCACCGCCTCGACCGCGGCGGCGGCGCTGAAATGCGCCACATAGGGCACGGTGAAGCCGAAATGGAATCGCGCCGAATCCCGCATCGCGGATTCGCCGAGCGATTGGTCGGCATGGACCGAGAATGGCGCCTGCACATAGGTGAAGGTCGCGATGATGACCCGCCAGATGCTCTCCACGGTGTCGAGCGGCAGGATGCCGCGATGGCGCTGCGCCAGCCGGCGCATCATGTCGGCCTCGCGCGCCGGGCGGAACGCGGAGCCGACCTCCTGGGTCTGCTTCACCGAAATCAGCCGGTCGATGATGTCGCCGCGCTGCATCAGCAGATGGTGGACCTGCTCGTCGATGGCGTCGATCTCACGGCGAAGTTCCCCCAAGGACGGGGGCGAGGGCGGTTGGGACATGGGGCAATCCGTCAGAAAGCGAGGTGGCGGTCGCGAATGGTTAACCGCGTGCCTTGATTAGGTAAGCCACCGGGCAAATGCAAAGCAAACGTTACGACTTTCGTCGCCTGATGGCGCGGGCAATGCCAAAGCGTGGTCATTCCGGGGCGCGAGGCCGCAGCCGAGCGAACCCGGAATCTCGCTCCAGGCATGGCCCCAGCCGCGAGATTCCGAGTTCGCGCGAGCTTCGCTCTCGCGCCCCGGAATGACTGGATTGCAGGGGTGCGGGCGGTCGTCTTGACGGGCCGCAGGCCGAGTATTAGGTTCTTGGCTCTTCCGTGGTCATTTGAGCCGGCCGGCTTGCAGCCACGTTAAACAACTCGCTAAACAGGCCGGGGACAGTTCTGATCCCGGCCGAACGATGTTCAGGCCGGGTTTTTTATGGCCTGAATCGGTGTCGATCTCGCGCATGATCCCGGGATCCCGGTTTCGGATCAGGTCATGCGCAAACTGAGTGACCTCCGCATGAGGCCAGTAGCAAGATGATGAATATCCAGTCGGCGAAGCCCCCCATCGTGGCCAGTGAGGAGCGCCTGCACGAGGCCGATCATCCGACCTCGCTGGTCGCCCATTTCGGCGCGGACCAGCCGTTGGCGCTGGATTGCGGCGTCGATCTGGCGCCGTTCCAGATCGCCTATCAGACCTATGGCGAACTCAACGCCGATCGCTCCAACGCCATTCTGGTCTGCCATGCGCTGACCATGGACCAGCATATTTTCAATGCGCATCCGTTGACCGGCAAGCCCGGCGGCTGGCTGACCCTGGTCGGCCCCGGCAAGCCGATCGATACCAGCCGCTATTTCGTGATCTGCTCCAATGTGATCGGCAGCTGCATGGGCTCCACCGGCCCGGCCTCCACCAATCCCGCCACCGGCCAGCCCTGGGGGCTGGATTTCCCGGTCATCACCATCCCCGACATGGTCCGCGCCCAGGCGATGCTGATCGACCGGCTCGGAATCGAGACGCTGTTCTGCGTGGTCGGCGGCTCGATGGGCGGGATGCAGACGCTGCAATGGACCGTGGCCTATCCCAAGCGGGTGTTTTCGGCGCTGCCGATCGCCTGCAGCACGCGGCATTCGGCGCAGAACATCGCGTTCCACGAACTCGGCCGTCAGGCCGTGATGGCCGATCCGGAGTGGCGCCACGGCCGCTATTTCGCCGAAGGCAGCTATCCGCATCGCGGCCTCGGCGTGGCGCGGATGGCCGCGCATATCACCTATCTGTCGGACGCGGCTCTGCATCGCAAATTCGGTCGCCGGATGCAGGACCGCGAGCTGCCGACATTCTCCTTCGACGCCGATTTCCAGGTCGAAAGCTATCTGCGTCACCAGGGCTCGTCCTTCGTCGAGCGCTTCGACGCCAACTCCTATCTCTATCTGACCCGGGCGATGGACTATTTCGATGTCGCAGCCGACCATGATGGCGTGCTGGCGGAGGCGTTTCGCGGCACCACGACGCGGTTCTGCGTAGTGTCGTTCACCTCGGACTGGCTGTTTCCGACCTCGGAATCCCGCGCCGTGGTGCATGCGCTGAATGCCGGCGGCGCGCGGGTGTCGTTCGCCGAGATCGAGACCGACCGCGGCCACGACGCCTTCCTGCTCGACGTCCCGGAATTCATCGACATCGCCCGCGCCTTCCTGGAATCGGCCGCCACCGCGCATGGCCTCGCCGCGAAAGGCGATTGAGATGGCCGAACAGGAGACGCTGCCCGGCATCGTGCCGGCGCCTGCACCGAAAGGCCATCGTGGCGACCATGTGCTGGTCGCCGACATGGTCGCGCCCGGCTCCAAGGTGCTCGATGTCGGCTGCGGCGAGGGCGATCTGTTGCAGCTGCTGGAAAGCCGCGGCATCGATGGCCGCGGCATCGAATTGTCGCGCGAAGGCGTCAACCGCTGCGTCGCCAAGGGCCTCGCGGTGGTGCAGGGCGACGCCGACACCGATCTGGTCAACTACCCGGACGATTCCTTCGACTATGTGATCCTGTCGCAGACCTTGCAGGCGACCCGGCAGCCGCGCGCGGTGCTGGAAAATCTGCTGCGGATCGGCCGCCGCGCCATCGTGTCGTTTCCGAATTTCGGCTACATCAATATGCGGCTGCAATTGCTGATCAAGGGCCAGATGCCGCTGACCGAAAACCTGCCGGCGTCGTGGTACGACACCCCGAACATTCACTTCTGCACCATCAAGGATTTCGTGCTGCTGTGCGACCAGATCGACGTCAAGATGGAACGCGCGGTGGCGCTGGATCGCTACGGCAAGCCATTGCGGCTGATCGCGCCGTGGTGGTTCTGGAACATGTTCGGCGAGCAGGGCGTGTTCCTGCTGAGCCGCGGTGAGAAGAAGCCTGCGGCCGGCCAGGGGATCGCGCCCTGAGGGCCGAGCGCCCCTCAGTGTTTCTCAGAACGCTCGGACCCGCCGCTTTCCCCCACCCCAGCCCTCCCCCCACAAGCGGGGGAGGGAGTTTTGCTGCCGATGACGCGGCGGTCGGTTGGGCTCCACTCAGTAAAAAGTTCAAAGTTGCGATGGTTAGTACTTCATTCTGACGGAGAGAGTGATTGCTGCTCTGCAGCGCTGGCAGCATGCTCCCTCCCCCGCTTGCGGGGGAGGGTTGGGGTGGGGGCCCCGCGCGGTCAGCATTCAGGCAACATTCCGTTCGAAATTATCATTCTCTGATCGAGCGCGGATCGCGCGCGTCCCAGCGGCCGGCTTCGGCGCGGGTGAGAAACCGTTCCAGCGTTTCGTTGAACAGCGCCGGCTCTTCGAGATTGAGCACGTGGCCGGTCTTGGGAAACATCGCCAGCCCGGAGGCGGCGATATGCGTCTTGAGATAGAGGCTCGACTCGATGCAGGCGTCGTCCTCGTCGCCGGCGATGATCAATGTCGGCAGCGCGAGTTGGCCGATCGCATCCTCGAATTCTGACAGCGGCGGCCGCGCGCCCTGAAAGCCGCGCATGGTGCGGGCCGAACCGGTCGCGTCGTGTTGCGCCAGCGCGTCGTGGAAGTCGCGAAAGCCGCGCGGATCCTTGACCAGGAACGGGATGCGGCCCGGCGTCATCCCGGCCAGCTTGGCGACCTCGTCGGCGCCGCCGCGCTCGAATTCCTCGGCGTCGGCGCGGCACTTGTCGCGAAACGCCTGCACGCGGTCGGCCTCGAAGCCTGAACCGCAACCGGCCAGCGTCAGCGACAGCACGCGGCTCGGCGCATGCAGTCCGACCTGCAGCGATGTGTAGGCGCCCATCGACAGGCCGACGAAATGTGCCGCGGGAATCTGCAGATGATCGAGCAGCGCCAGCGCGTCGTCGCGCATGTGCTGATAGCTGTAGTCGGAATCATTCTCCGGTACGTGCGAGGGCGTGTAGCCTCGCGCCGAATAGGTGATGCATCGGTGAGCGCGCGCGAAGTAGCGCAGTTGCGGTTCCCAGCTCGCATAGTCGGCGGCGAATTCGTGCAAAAACAGGATCGGCGTGCCGCTGCCTGCTTCTTCATAATACAGCTTGACGTGATCGGGCGTAGTAGCGAACGGCATTGTGAATTCTCCGGCTGGCGGAATTAGTTAATAGCAAGTCATAGTTGTAGTCATGTTTGTGCGGTTCCGTTGCCACGAAATGATCGCGCTATCAACGCGAAAAGACTTTTGCAGCGCCGCACGGCGTCTTGATCTCGCCATCTCCGATCGCTTAACCGCATACCGAATGTCCGCAGGCTCGCGGGCGGGGCGCGTGGGGTGTCGATGAGGAAGAAGTCAGTATGGTTGAGTTCACTGCGTTTCACAGGTCGGTGCGGTTCCTCGCGTTGGCCCTCTGTGCGGCGGTCATCGCCGCAATTGCCACGCCGGCTTCGGCCAAGCCCAAGCATGGTCGCCATGCGCATGCGGCGCACGGTCATCATCACGCCAAACAACACCATGCCACAAGCCACCACGCCAGGCGGCACCATATGCAGCGGCACGCCGCGCGCCATCGCGGCCGGCATCGTGCCAGCGTCGCCCCGCAGCTCTTCGGCTTCGGCAATGCCGGCGCGGTGACGCAGCAACAGCCGCAACAACAACAGCAATTGCAGTCCAGTTCAGGGTTTGGGGCCTCCGCGGTGGTCGCCGAGGCGCGGCGCTATATTGGCGGCAATCCGACCGGACGTAGTCGGTTGTGGTGCGCGCGCTTCATGAACATGGTGCTGAAGCGCTCCGGCCATCAAGGCACCGGCTCCGACATGGCGCGGTCGTTCGCGCATTACGGCCAGCGCGTGTCCGGCCCGCAGGTCGGCGCCATCGCGGTGATGTCGCGCGGCAAGCGCGGCGGCCATGTCGGCATCGTCAGCGGCATCGATCCGCACGGCAATCCGATCGTGGTATCGGGCAATCATGGCCATCGCGTCGCTGAATCGGTCTATCCGCGCGGCCGGATCTACGCCTATGTGATGCCGGAAGGCTGAGCGTTCGCCGATTGCTCAACTTGTGACCGGACGCGGCACCGACCCTCATGGTGAGGAGCGCGCAACTTGCGCGCGTCTCGAACCATGAGGCTACGGCACATCTCATCCTTCGAGACGCGGCCAAGCGGCCGCATCTCAGAGACTGGCTCATAGAGCGGTCAATAGAATCGGACCATCAAGGTCGTCATTGCGAGGAGCTCTTGCGACGAAGCAATCCAGTCCTTGCTTAGTAGCTCTGGATTGCTTCGCTGTCGGACGGCGCTACGCGCCGGCCTCGGCTCGCAATGACGAAATCGCGGCGCGCCGTGCGCCTGGGCGATTACAGCAGCGCCGGCTGCGTGCTCTCAATCGCATCGCCCGCCGCAATGGTGCCGCCTTCGATCACCTGCGCATAGACGCCGAGATCGGCGTGGCCATAGGTTCGTTGCAGCGTCGCCGGGATTGCGAGATCGCGCGCGGCGGTTTCGGGATCGACATTGGTGGCGGCGCAGCGGACGATCCGCTTCACCACTTTCAACCGGGCGTCGCCGATCGATAGCGTGCGGCCGAGCAGGTCGAATTCGTGCCAGGCCGGCCAGCCGCCGACATACAGATTGCCGCGAAACCGCAGCGGATCGACCGGCTTGCCGATGACCTGCGCCAGCGCCGCGACGCTGGCCAGATTGATGATCGACACCACTTTCATCGCGACGTCGGAAAAGCTGTAACCGGCGCCAGCCAGCAGCTTCGGCGGCCCGCGCAATTCGTCGGCGAAACGGGCGGCGAAGAACGCTTCGATCGCGGCGCGCCCCTCAACGCTGCCGAGGTCGCCGCGCACCAGCTCGGCGCCGTCGGCGCTGATCGACAGCGTCTGGGTGGTGTCGTCGAATTGCGTGCGCAGCGCCGCCAGCCGCTCATTGCGCATCAGCATCAGATAATGCGTCTTGGCCTTCCACACCGGATGGGCTGGGTCGAAGCCGCTGGGCCCGTTTTCGATCGCAAAAGCGCGGTCGGCGGGCAGCGTCTGTCCTGGTCGCAACGCGACTTGGGGCAGCGGCTCCGGCGTGAGGCCTTTGACGGGATAGCGATAGATGCTGGCGAGCGTGGCCGGGGAGGGGGTGTTCATGGCCTTTTCTAAAGGATCGCGGCGGCGATCGCCACAGCACGAAATTGTGAAGGCGCCTCTTCCGTTCCGGAATGTCGATGCCCACATTTGTCCCAAGCCGGTGCGGACATCGGCGACAGACCGCCTGTTGGTCGAGATCCTCGACGCGGCCGGTGGACCCCATTGACGATGCCGGTTCACGTGCCTTCGGGGCGGAACGGCAGGCTGAGGGACATCAACCATGAACATCGAAAAATACACCGAACGGGTGCGCGGCTTCATTCAGTCGGCGCAATCACTGGCTGTGCGCGAAGGCCACCAGCAATTCTCGCCGCTGCATATTCTCAAAGTGCTGCTCGACGATTCCGAGGGGCTGGCCGGCGGTCTGATCGACCGCTCAGGCGGCAATTCCCGCGCGATCCTGGCCGCCACCGAGGCGGCGCTCAACAAGATGCCCAAAGTGTCGGGCGCCGGCGCCGGGCAGGTCTATCTGGCGCCCGATACCGCGCGGGCGCTGGACGGCGCCGAGCAGGCCGCCGAAAAGGCCGGCGACAGCTTCGTCACCGTGGAGCGGCTGCTGCTGGCGCTGGCGCTGGACAAGGATTCCGAGGCCGGCGCGCTGCTGCGCAAGGGCGGCGTCACCCCGCAAAACCTCAACGCCGCGATCAACGCGCTGCGCAAGGGCCGCACCGCCGACTCCGCGACGGCGGAAAACGCCTATGACGCGCTGAAGAAATATGCCCGCGACCTGACCCAGGCCGCGCGCGACGGCAAGCTCGACCCGGTGATCGGCCGCGACGAGGAAATCCGCCGCACGATTCAGGTGCTGTCACGCCGCACCAAGAACAATCCGGTGCTGATCGGCGAGCCCGGCGTCGGCAAGACCGCGATCGTCGAGGGGCTTGCCTTGCGGATTCTCAATGGCGACGTGCCGGAGAGCCTGAAGGACAAGAAACTGCTGTCGCTCGATCTCGGCGCCCTGATCGCGGGCGCGAAATATCGCGGCGAATTCGAGGAGCGGCTGAAGGCTGTGCTTTCCGAGGTGACCTCGGCCGAGGGCGGCATCATCCTGTTCATCGATGAGATGCATACGCTGATCGGCGCCGGCAAGGGCGACGGCGCGATGGACGCCTCCAACCTGCTGAAGCCGGCTTTGGCGCGCGGCGAGCTGCATTGCATTGGCGCCACCACGCTCGACGAATATCGCAAGCATGTCGAAAAGGACGCCGCGCTGGCGCGCCGGTTCCAGCCGATCTTCGTCTCGGAGCCGACCGTCGAGGATACCGTCTCGATCCTGCGCGGGCTGAAGGACAAATACGAGCAGCATCACGGCGTCCGCATCGCCGATTCGGCGCTGGTGGCGGCGGTGACGCTGTCGAACCGCTACATCACCGATCGCTTCCTGCCCGACAAGGCGATCGACCTGATGGACGAGGCCGCTGCAAGGCTGAAAATGCAGGTCGATTCCAAGCCCGAAGAGCTGGATTCGATGGATCGTGAGATCATCCGCCTGAAGATCGAGCAGGAAGCGCTGAAGAAGGAAACCGATCCGGGCTCGAAGAGTCGGCTCGAGACCTTGTCCCGCGAACTCGCCGAGCTCGAGGAGAAATCGGCGGCCCTGACCTCGCGCTGGAGCGCGGAGAAGAACAAGCTGTCGAATGCGCAGAAGCTCAAAAGCGAGCTCGACGGCTTGCGCCTCGAACTGGCCGACGCCCAGCGCCGCGGCGAATATCAGCGCGCCGGCGAATTGGCCTATGGCCGGATTCCCGAGCTGGAAAAGCGGCTCGAAGCCATCGAGGCCCACGAAAACGCCGGCGAGATGATGGAGGAGGCGGTCACCGCCAACCACATCGCCCAGGTGGTGTCGCGCTGGACCGGCGTGCCGGTCGACAAGATGCTGGAAGGCGAAAAGGACAAGCTGCTGCGGATGGAAGCCTCGCTCGGCAAGCGCGTGATCGGCCAGTTCGAGGCGGTCCATGCGGTGGCGACCGCGGTGCGGCGCTCCCGCGCCGGGCTGCAGGACCCGAACCGGCCGATGGGCTCGTTCATGTTCCTAGGCCCCACCGGCGTTGGCAAGACTGAGCTGACCAAGGCGCTGGCCGAGTATCTTTTCGACGACGAGACCGCGATGGTCCGGCTCGACATGTCCGAATATATGGAAAAGCACTCGGTCTCGCGGCTGATCGGCGCGCCTCCGGGCTATGTCGGCTATGACGAAGGCGGCGCGCTCACCGAAGCGGTGCGGCGGCGGCCCTATCAGGTGGTGCTGTTCGACGAGATCGAGAAAGCCCATCCGGACGTGTTCAACGTGCTGCTGCAGGTGCTCGACGACGGCCGCCTGACCGATGGCCAGGGCCGCACCGTCGATTTCCGCAACACGCTGATCATCATGACGTCGAATCTCGGCAGCGAATTCCTGGTCAACCAGCCCGAAGGCGAGGACACCGAAGCGGTGCGCGAGCCGGTGATGAATATGGTTCGGGCGCATTTCCGCCCCGAATTCCTCAACCGGGTCGACGAGATCATCCTGTTCCACCGGCTGCAGAAGTCCGAGATGGGCGCGATCGTCGCGATCCAGTTCGGCCGGCTGACGCGGCTGCTGGAAGACCGCAAGATCACGCTCGAGCTCGACCCCGCGGCGCGCGATTGGCTCGCCGAAAAGGGCTGGGACCCGGCCTATGGCGCCCGCCCGTTGAAGCGTGTGATCCAGCGCTTCGTCCAGGACCCTCTTGCCGAGATGATCCTCGACGGCTCGGTCAAGGACGGCGACGACGTCGTGATCTCGTCGGAAGGCGGCGTGCTGACCTTCAACGGCGCGCCGCCGCACACCGCCGAGATCGAGGAGTTCACCGGCCGGCCGCCGAAGCGGATGCTGAACTGATCCCGCCCGCAAATCGCAAGCGCGGGCGATTCGGGGCCACGATGACCCGTGTCCCGGACAAGGCGCAGCGCGATAGCGCTGCGCCGCCGATCCGGGACCCCATTTGCTTGAAATCTCCACAAACGCCGCCGCTGCGCCGCGGCCTCAATGCACCGGCTTTGCCTTGGCGTGCGGCCGGTGATGCGTGCCGAATCGGTCGACCATGGTGGCGCTGGCCTGGTTGAGGCCGATGACTTCGACCGTGGCGCCGTGGCGGCGCAGCTTGAGGACGATGTCGTCGAGCGCGCCGATCGCGGTGATGTCCCAGAAATGCGCGTCGGACACGTCGATCCGCACCCGCTCCGGCACGTCCTGATAGTCGAAGGCGTCGATCAGGCTGGTGGAGGAGGCGAAGAACACCTGGCCGGTGACGAAATAGGTGATCTCGCGCTCGTCCTCCGACAATTCGGTCTCGATCCCGAGCAGCCGGGCGACCTTGGCGGCGAAGAACACGCCGCTCAGCACCACGCCGGTCAGCACGCCCAGTGACAAATCGTGGGTGACGAGGACGACGGCGACGGTCGCCAGCATCACCACATTGGAGCTCAAGGGATGCGAGCGCAGATTGACGAAGGACGACCAGCTGAAGGTGCTGATCGACACCATGATCATCACCGCGACCAGCGCCGCCATCGGGATCTGCTTGACCCAGTCGCCCGCCACCACGATCAAAAACAGCAGGAACAGTCCAGCGAACAGCGTCGATAGCCTTGTGCGCGCGCCGGCGGTGACGTTGATCACCGATTGGCCGATCATCGCGCAACCGCCCATCGCGCCGAGAAAGCCGGTGACGAAATTGGCGACGCCCTGGCCGATGCATTCGCGGTTCTTGTTGCTCGAGGTGTCGGTCATGTCGTCAACGATCGAGGCGGTCAGCAGCGATTCGACCAGGCCGACCGCCGCCATCGCCAGCGAATAGGGCAGGATGATCTTCAGCGTCTCCAACGTGAACGGCACCTCCGGCAGCGCGAAAAACGGCAGGCTGGAGGGCAGTTCGCCCATGTCGCCGACGGTGCGCAATTTGATGCCGCTATAGATCGTGAAGGCGGTCAGCACGATGATGCTGACCAGCGCCGAGGGCACCTTCCGGGTCGCATAGGGAAACAGATAGATGATTGCGAGCCCTGCGCCGACCATCGCGTAGGTCTGCCAGCCGACATTGGTGAGTTGCGGGATCTGCGCCAGAAAGATCAGGATCGCCAGCGCGTTGACGAAACCGGTCAGCACCGAGCGCGACACGAATTTCATCAGCAGGCCGAGCCGCAACGCTCCCGCGGCAATCTGGATCAGCCCCATCAGCACGGTGGCGGCAAACAGATATTGCAGCCCATGGTCGCGCACCAGGGTGATCATCAGCACCGCGGTCGAGGCGGTCGCCGCCGAAATCATCGCCGGGCGTCCGCCCAGAATGGCGGTCACCACCGCGATCGAGAACGAGGCATAGAGCCCGACCTTGGGATCGACGCCGGCGACGATCGAAAAGCCGATCGCCTCGGGAATCAGCGCCAGCGCGACCAGAACTCCGGACAGCAGTTCGGTCGGGATGTTGGTCAGCCATTCGCGGTGAAAGGCTCGGTAGAGTGTCATGCTTGTCTGGACCAAATGATGAGCGACGCGTCAGGCCGGTTTGGCCGGATGCGGTGGATCTGCGTCGCTGAGGGTTTCCGGGGGATAGGCGCCCGGCCGAGCCACCCGATCAATCGGGTCCGATGAATGCAGCAAACATGTCTTGGTTGCGAGGCAACATCAAGCCGCTTTTTGCGGCGCCATGCGGCGCTGCCTTCGCCAGACCGCGCAGCCGCGGGCGATCGATGCGGCGGCCCGATCAGCCGATCAGCGCGTGCTGATCTGCCGCGCCTGGGCCGAGGCGTTCAGGTTGCGATTGGGCGGCGTCGCCGTCAGATCTTCCGAAACCCTTGTGCCGCGGGTATTGACCAGCTTGTCGATCCGGCTGCGTTCCTTTTCGAAACTCGCCAGCATCGTGCCGCCGAGCGAACGGCCGCGCGGCAGCTTGACCCGCATGGGATCGACCACGCGACCATTGACCAGAATTTCGTAATGCACATGGGCGCCGGTCGACAGGCCGGTTGAACCGATGAAGCCGATCACCTGGCCCTGACGCACGTGCTTGCCGGGCTCCATGCCCTTGGCGAAAGCCGACATATGACCATAGGCGGTCTCGTAGCCGTTGTGGTGCTTGATCTTGATGTATTTGCCGTAGCCGCCTTCCCAGCCGGCCTTTTCGATCACGCCGTTGCCCGAGGCGAAGATCGGGGTGCCATAGGGCGCCGCCCAGTCGACGCCGGTGTGCATCTTGACGTAACCCAGGATCGGGTGGCGGCGGGCGCCAAAACCGGATCGCATGATCGCCTGGCTGACCGGCTTGCGGACCAGGAACTTCTTCGCGCTCTTGCCGGTCTCGTCATAGAAATCGATCACCGAATCGTCGGGAGTCTGGAACCGGTAGTATTTCTTGGTCTCGCCGCCGAGCGTCAGGGATGCGAACATCACGTTGTTTTTTTCGACCGTGGCGGTGGCCTCGTCATCGCTGGCGAAAAACACTTCGAACGAATCGCCTGCCTGCACCTTGCGCTGGAAATCGACGTCGTAAGAGTAGATCCGCACCATGTCTTCGATCACCGAGGCGGGTACCTTGTCGCGCAGCGCGGTCTCGTAAATGCTCTGGTACAGACGCACGCCGCTGCCGTCATCTTCGTCGTCGTCGCCGCTGTCGGCAGTCTCGCTGACGCTGTTGAGGCTCTGGACGTCGACCGCGACATATTTGCCCATGTCGGAGAGCGCGGCGACCGCCTCGATGGTGGAATCATTGGCCACCACCACGCGATAGGGGATCGAGCGCTGGCCCGGTCCGGCCGGCTCCATCAGGATCCGCAGCTTCTGGCCTTCCTTCAAACCGCCGTCGCGGCCGCGCGCGCCGAGCGTGCGGGCGATCTGTTTGGCTTCCTCTTCGGACGCGCCCTGATTGATCAGGATCGAGACGACGCTGTCGCCCTTCTTGACGATGTGAACACGCTCATTGCTTGGATTGCCGCCGGTGGCTTGATCGTTGGTCTTGGCCAGCATGGTGACATTTTCCGGCACCACCCGTGCTTCGAACCCGGCATAGGGGTCGGCGACACTGGATTCGGCCGCATAGGCCATCGTCATGTCGGGCGCGGCGCCGAATTCGCCGGAGGCGCTGGCATAGCGAATGCCGCTATTGCCCTTCCAGGTCGAGGCGTCGCGCACCCGCAGCAGAACCGCGTCGATCGCCACATTGGCGGCGATCTTGGCTTTCGGCAGAACCTGGCCGAGATCGCGGGTGACGAACGACACTTCGGCATCGTCCGGCTCGATCGCATCGGGAGGCTGGGCATCCGCGTCGGACGGATTGCCGGCGTCGGTCAGCATGCGCTGGGCGTTGAACGGCGGAATTTTCGCGCTGAGGCTACTGGTGCTCAGCGACAGATTGCCGGCGATCTTGACATAGGGCCGTACCCGCATGATTTCGCGATTGCCGACCTTGGTCACGGTTGAGATCCGGATCACGCTGCGGGCCGCGGCCGACTCGCTTGGCGGCGGCAACCGGTCGCTCTTGTGCAGGGTGGCACTCTTTTCGCCGGCGCCGAAAGCGCCGCGCAGCGCGGCCTCGACCCGTTCGGGGGCTTTCGCAAAGGTCATCTCGCCATCGAGCGAGGCAAAAACGGCGCCGCCGATCAGGGCCGCGCCACACAGTCCGGTCAGGATCGTGCCGCTGAACCATTGCACGGAGACGCGTCGGCGATCGATTACTGCTGCTTCGGAGCCATCGACGGATAGCGGGGGCTCGTGGCCGAGGTCGATATAATCGGCCTCGCGCCCGTCGCCGCGCCCGCGAGACATTCTCTGGCTCAAACCGTAGTCCCCCAAAATTCAGTCTCCACGCCCGACATCCTCAGGCGGCCGAGACCACCCTGTTTGTCGCGCGCGGACGTATCGAGCTGCCTGTTGTGCGTCAACGGCATCCGAAAATCACCCGCCAACAGCCGTCGATGACGGCAAACGCCAAAGCAGCGCGGAGTAAAAGCCAGTCTGCCCGAAGGAACAAGCGGCGATTTCGTGGCGAGTGCGCCCATGACGTTCTAAAATCCGGATAGCGGGCGCCGGCGATCCCAACAATCTCGCCAATCGCCTGTGCAGAACGTCCGAAAAATGTGGCTCTAGTACGGCGCCGGGTACCCGCGACCACGTCGTGACCCTTTGAAAAATCGAGACAAATTCCAATCCCGGTGATTCTCCGAGGTTGTGCGACATTTTGTTGACGATGGCCGTTGACAACTCCGAGGGGCAGGGCCTATAAACCGGCCACTGAGCGCGGCGGCGCCGGGGCCCACGGGTCCGGGCGGTTGTTTGTGTCTCGGAAGCTCCTCACTTTGACGAGTGCATCGGCGACCGATAGGAATCGGTTGTTGGTCTGTCTTTGAGTGTAGGTGCGAGTTTAGAAATTATCTCCTTTAGGGGAGATGGCGATTTTTCGCTGGGCTGTTTGACAAGTTAAAGAGAAGAAAGAGAAACGTGGACGGCGAAGTCCTTGCGGGTCTTGATTTTGAGGAGCTTCGGCTTTTTGGGATTGGGGCCGGACGAAAGACTTCGGCGGTACACGTTTACATAGGTTACACCATGCCTTCAGCGATGAGGGCGTGACGGCTGCGATGTGAATCGCGGTCGGCATTATATGGTGGGACCTCGTCAAACGATGTGATCAGCCGGTTTAAAGTTTCAAGTCCAACTTGAGAGTTTGATCCTGGCTCAGAGCGAACGCTGGCGGCAGGCTTAACACATGCAAGTCGAACGGGCATAGCAATATGTCAGTGGCAGACGGGTGAGTAACGCGTGGGAACATACCTTTTGGTTCGGAACAACTGAGGGAAACTTCAGCTAATACCGGATAAGCCCTTACGGGGAAAGATTTATCGCCGAAAGATTGGCCCGCGTCTGATTAGCTAGTTGGTGAGGTAATGGCTCACCAAGGCGACGATCAGTAGCTGGTCTGAGAGGATGATCAGCCACATTGGGACTGAGACACGGCCCAAACTCCTACGGGAGGCAGCAGTGGGGAATATTGGACAATGGGCGAAAGCCTGATCCAGCCATGCCGCGTGAGTGATGAAGGCCCTAGGGTTGTAAAGCTCTTTTGTGCGGGAAGATAATGACGGTACCGCAAGAATAAGCCCCGGCTAACTTCGTGCCAGCAGCCGCGGTAATACGAAGGGGGCTAGCGTTGCTCGGAATCACTGGGCGTAAAGGGTGCGTAGGCGGGTTTTTAAGTCAGAGGTGAAATCCTGGAGCTCAACTCCAGAACTGCCTTTGATACTGGAAGTCTTGAGTATGGCAGAGGTGAGTGGAACTGCGAGTGTAGAGGTGAAATTCGTAGATATTCGCAAGAACACCAGTGGCGAAGGCGGCTCACTGGGCCATTACTGACGCTGAGGCACGAAAGCGTGGGGAGCAAACAGGATTAGATACCCTGGTAGTCCACGCCGTAAACGATGAATGCCAGCCGTTAGTGGGTTTACTCACTAGTGGCGCAGCTAACGCTTTAAGCATTCCGCCTGGGGAGTACGGTCGCAAGATTAAAACTCAAAGGAATTGACGGGGGCCCGCACAAGCGGTGGAGCATGTGGTTTAATTCGACGCAACGCGCAGAACCTTACCAGCCCTTGACATGTCCAGGACCGGTCGCAGAGATGTGACCTTCTCTTCGGAGCCTGGAGCACAGGTGCTGCATGGCTGTCGTCAGCTCGTGTCGTGAGATGTTGGGTTAAGTCCCGCAACGAGCGCAACCCCCGTCCTTAGTTGCTACCATTTAGTTGAGCACTCTAAGGAGACTGCCGGTGATAAGCCGCGAGGAAGGTGGGGATGACGTCAAGTCCTCATGGCCCTTACGGGCTGGGCTACACACGTGCTACAATGGCGGTGACAATGGGATGCTAAGGGGCGACCCTTCGCAAATCTCAAAAAGCCGTCTCAGTTCGGATTGGAGTCTGCAACTCGACTCCATGAAGTTGGAATCGCTAGTAATCGTGGATCAGCATGCCACGGTGAATACGTTCCCGGGCCTTGTACACACCGCCCGTCACACCATGGGAGTTGGTTCTACCTGAAGGCAGTGCGCTAACCCGCAAGGGAGGCAGCTGACCACGGTAGGGTCAGCGACTGGGGTGAAGTCGTAACAAGGTAGCCGTAGGGGAACCTGCGGCTGGATCACCTCCTTTCTAAGGATGGTTCTTCAGATGCTTGCTACTTGTAGCTTGCAACTATCGAACCTCTTCAGAAACATCCGTGGCCAACGATTGGATCAATCGTTGAGCTGCATTGGCGGGATTTCGCCGTCTTCGTTTCTCTTTCTTCGCGGACGAACACGCGCCGGGGCTGCGCTTGTGCGACGGGTCGGCGTGAGCCGATCGTTGCTGGCAGGTCCCTCGTGTTGAGGGCTTGTAGCTCAGTTGGTTAGAGCGCGCGCTTGATAAGCGTGAGGTCGGAAGTTCAAGTCTTCCCAGGCCCACCACTTCATCGAGCGCTGCATGTGTCTTCAGAGTGTGCGTCTTCTGGTACGGGGCCATAGCTCAGCTGGGAGAGCGCGTGCTTTGCAAGCATGAGGTCGTCGGTTCGATCCCGTCTGGCTCCACCACGCTTTGCGCGGCGTAGCCGGGCGAAGCGTGCTGCGGCGAAGCTCCTGTTGGAGCGAAGCCGGGCAGCTGACGATCGATGCCGAGCTCAAGGCGCACCGTGTTCAACGAACTTGGAATGACCAAGATCGATCCGCGAAACACAACTTCGCATGTCGCATCCTACGGGATGTGCGTGCGGGATATCTGACATCGTATAGAGGAGATTGATCCGGGTTTGGATCCGGCGAAGCAATTCGCGTGGGTTCATTCACTATCTCCATGACATCGCATCGCCTGACCGTCGCAAGATGGTTGGACCTTGTCTGTCATTGTTGGTGACGCTTGACCGCCTCATCATCGGATTGATCTTACGAAGCAAGCTGGTCTTTCTACTCAATGATCCAGCTGCATTGCTCCTTCGGGAGTGCTGCGGCCAACATTCTGCCGAGTGTGTGGACATTGAGAATGAGAGCAATCAAGTGCCTTAAGGGTGTTCGGTGGATGCCTTGGCGCTGAGAGGCGATGAAGGACGTGCTACGCTGCGATAAGCCGTGGGGAGCTGCGAAGAAGCTTTGATCCACGGATTTCCGAATGGGGAAACCCACCTTCGATAGCTGGAACTCCAAGGCCTGTGTCTTGGTGATCATTCAGCAATGTCTGGTTCCAAGCCGCGAGGTTTTGGATTTCCAGTTATCAAGTGAAGGTATAAGACTCCTGAATACATAGGGGGTTTTAAGCGAACCCAGGGAACTGAAACATCTAAGTACCTGGAGGAAAGGACATCAACAGAGACTCCGTTAGTAGTGGCGAGCGAACGCGGACCAGGCCAGTGGTACATCAAAGACAACCGGAACCTGTCAGGAAAGCAGGGCCTCAGAGGGTGATAGCCCCGTACGGGTAATGCGATGATGTATCCTTGAGTAAGGCGGAACACGTGAAATTCTGTCTGAACGTGGGGGGACCACCCTCCAAGCCTAAGTACTCCTCAGCGACCGATAGTGAACCAGTACCGTGAGGGAAAGGTGAAAAGCACCCCGACGAGGGGAGTGAAATAGACCTGAAACCGGACACCTACAAACAGATGGAGCCCAAGATACGTTCTGGGTGACATCGTACCTTTTGTATTATGGGCCAGCGACTTAATTTAACGAGCAAGCTTAAGCCGATAGGTGTATGCGCAGCGAAAGCGAGT